>NZ_AXBW01000040.1:0-186348 GCF_000475355.1 Marinobacter sp. C1S70
CACGTTCGCCGGAATACGCAGCGTTGGCCGCCAACCTCTATGGCGACTATGGGCTCTCGGCCGGGGGGCTGCTGCTGGGTCTGGTGATTGTGGTCTACAACTCGTTGTCGGTGATCGTGTTGCTGGCTTATCAGCCGGGAAAAACCATGAGCCTGAGCAACACCCTTCGAGACATTACCCGCAACCCCCTGATTATCGCGGTGGTACTGGCCATCCCGTTCGCAGCCTTTGAAATCAAGCTTCCAGGCTGGGTAATGACGAGCGGCGACTACTTTGCCTCTCTCACTCTTCCGCTCGCCCTGCTCTGTATCGGCGCAACAGTCTCGCTGAAAGCCATCCGCAGTGACAGTGGCCCGGCCATGGGTTCATCCATCTGGAAGATGGTGTCTTTGCCGGCCCTGTGCACATTTGTAGCCTGGCTGGCCGGCTTTGAAGGGCGCGAACTCGGGCTCATGTTCCTGTTCTTCGCCAGCCCAACGGCAGCAGCCAGTTTCGTGATGGTGAAGGCTTTGGGCGGCAACGATCGCATGGCAGCGAACATTATCGCGCTGACGACATTGCTGGCGAGTGTGACGGTAACTACCGGGGTGTTTGTTCTGCAGTCGATAGGAGTTGCGTAAGAGAGAACCAACAAAAAACCCCAGCATTTCTGCTGGGGTTTTGTATTGGCGGAGAGGGAGGGATTCGAACCCTCGATACGCTATTAACGTATACACACTTTCCAGGCGTGCGCCTTCAGCCACTCGGCCACCTCTCCAATAAACTGTTTCAAATCAGCGATGTCGTCGCTCATTTGAGGGCGCAAACTTTAATGGTTTTGACGGCGTTTGGCAACTCCATGTTTTGAATTCATCGAAAAAATTTTCCTAAGGGCCTTACGATGGCCTCGGACATAACAAACCTCTCAGCCATGGCGTATCCTTTCAGGAAACCCGCTCAACACGTTCAGGAGAATGACCATGCTGATGAAAGCCGACCAATCCACCCTGTTGCTCATCGATGTTCAGGTACGGCTAATGCCTGCCATTAGCGAAGGCGATGCGGTTGCTGAGCGTTGCATTACGCTGGCAACCATCGCCGGACTGCTTGGCGTACCCGTGATTGCAACCGAGCAGATACCTGAAAAACTTGGGCCGAATCTGGAAGGCGTTAAGGAGCTGTGCAACAAAACCCTGGCGAAAACCCATTTCGACGCCTGCCCGGACGGACTCATCGACGAATTGCCAGAAGGCCGGCAACACATTGTCATCGGAGGCTGCGAAACCCACGTATGTATGCTGCAAACCGCCCTGAGCCTCCTGGATGCCGGCTACAAGGTATGGGTGGTGGCTGACGCCACCGGGTCCCGTAGCGAACTTGATCGGGACGTAGCTCTGGATCGACTGCACCAGAGCGGCGCCCGCATTGTTACCACTGAGATGGTGGCCTTTGAGTGGATGGTTCACTGCAAGCACCCACACTTCCGGGACATTCAGGCCCTGATAAAGTGAATGACAGAAGGTAGACACGTTATGCTCAACATGGATTTTTCCCAGCGCGTTGTTATTCATACCCACGAACAGCACTGGGTCCCCAGCCCCGCCGCAGGCGTTGAGCGCAAGCCACTGGCCCGAGAGGAAGCCGAGCGGGGCCACGCCACCAGCGTTGTACGCTATAAGCCCGGCTCCTCCTTCTCTACCCACGAACACCCTCTGGGTGAAGAGATTCTGGTGCTTGAAGGCGTTTTTTCCGACGAGACCGGCCACTATCCGGCCGGCACCTACATTCGGAATCCTCCGGGCAGCAGTCATGCACCGTTCAGCGAAGAGGGCTGCACCCTGCTGGTCAAACTCCATCAGTTCGACCCGAGAGATACCGCGACGGTCAGAATCGATACCAATGCCGGCCACTGGCTGCCCGGCATTGGCGGTTTACAGGTTATGCCGTTGCACGAATTCGAGCATGAGCACGTTGCCCTGGTGAAGTGGCCGCCAAACGAGACCTTTCAGCCACATCGTCACTTTGGTGGAGAAGAGATTTTTGTGCTGTCCGGCGAATTCTGTGATGAACACGGACGTTATCCCGCCGGGAGCTGGATTCGCAGCCCCCACATGAGCCAACACCATCCGTTCGTAGAGCACGAAACGGTCATCTGGGTAAAAACCGGGCACTTACCGGTCAATCATTCCCCTGAAACATAAAAAGGGCCCCAATCGGGGCCCAAGAGAGCGTGCAACACTGCTTGCTAGCCGGAGCAATCAGGACGCATAGCGTCCTTGCCACCCGGCGCCACCCAGCAAATCATCACTGGCCCGTTCATGGCCATTACCAGTGAGGAGCAATTCCCCCGCTGGCACAGCGAAAACGTGATAGGCCTCAGGACCAAACGGATCAAGAGCGGTATCGATGTATTGGAACCGATCAGGAACCGGCTCACCCGACATTGCTACCCGGAACTGCCGTTCCACCGTGGGAGTGGTTACATTCAATGGCTGCTGTACCCAAAGGAAAACCGCCTTATGCGGCACCAGATACTCGCAGCGTACCACTTCATAGCCCTCTCTCAAGGTCAGGGTGGTAGGCTCTTTACCAGGTTCGAGTCTGAACTTGTGAATCGTTTTCATAACTGCGCTCCTCTGGATACTGCGGAATACGGTCCCATGATGGGGCAGCGCAAACTTCGATAAAATAAGTTTTCTTAAACAAAAAACATCGACTTTTTCGAGGATTTAACAGCTTGGCGCCTAGCGCTCAAAGATCCCCTGACGAGCCTCACAGATTGCCCGCACACCCTCGTGGGCCAGCTTGCGGCTTCGGGTAACCGCGAACAGCTGGTCTGTCACTTCATCGAGCGAAGCAATCAAAGCCACCTGATACTGCCGGCACACCTCATCCTGAATCATCGTAGGGGCGGCGAATACACCAACTCCCTCGCGACCAAACACCTTGATAAGGGCGCTGTCATCGACTCGGGCAACCAGGTTCATTCGCACATTATTGAGGTTGAACCAGTGCATCAGTTTCTCGAAATACGGCGCATCGGTGGCGTTCGCCAGCAGCGGCTGGTGGTTGAGGGAATGAGGAAAACCGGTTTTGAGTTTCTCCGCCAGTTCAGGTGCAGCGAACAGACTGATGGTAGACCGGGACAACGGATGAACCGCAAACCGCTCAGGTGATTCAGCCTGGGGCATTCTGTCGGTCAGCACCACATCCAGCTCTTTGCGCTTGAGGCTCAGCAGGAGATCTTCAGTCCGGCCGGTCCGGCATTCAAGCTGCACGGGCCGGTTCAGTTTCATCGCGGGGTGAAGAAGGTAATAGGCAATCAGCTTGTGGATAGACGCCGATATGCCCGCAGACAGCGAAAGCGGCCTGTGTTCAGGCCCCGCCCTCAAGGTTTCAGACAACTGGCCGGTCAGCTCGAAGATTTCATCGGCATAACTGCGAACCATATGGCCGAGTTCTGTGAGTACCAGTTGCCGGCGCTCGCGGCTGAATAACCGGCCGCCCACCGCGCCCTCAAAGGTCGCAAGCTGGCCGCTGAGGGTCTGGGGAGCCAGGTCGAGTACCTCGCTGGCCCGGGCAATGGAGCCTTCGCGGCTAATTATCCAGAAATAATAGAGATGCCGGAGGTTCAGATTCTCCACATCGGTACCCTACTCCGCATTTAACAGTTCCCGGCTATTTTTTGCGATAGATAATGCCTGGATGACACTGAACCATTTCATAGAGGTTGGGAAGCCCGTTCAAAGACTCGGAGGCCCCGAGAATCAGGTAGCCCCCGGGGTTCAGCGCCCCATGCAGCCGGGTAAGGATGTCCTTTTTCAGATCCGCCGAGAAATAGATCAGCACATTTCGGCACATGATGATGTCGAACTTGCCCAGCATGTATCGGTCCAGCAGGTTCAATTCCTTGAATTCCACCATGGACTTGATTTGCGGGCGAATCTGCCACCCACCGTTGGCCGAGGGGGTAAAAAAGTGTTTCTGGCGCTCCGGGGAAAGCCCCCGGCCGATGGCGATCATTTCGTATTCGCCACGGCGGGCAACTTCCAGCACGCTTTTGGAGATGTCCGTTGCGGTGATTTTTACATCCCGTAGCTTACCAGGCCGGGTACGGCGGAACTCGTCCACCACCATGGCTACAGAATACGGCTCCTGGCCAGTAGAACAGGCGGCAGACCAGATTCTCAGGGGCTGGAGTGAATTTCGCTCGGCGAACTCCGGCAAGAGCTTTTCCTGCAGAATCCGGAACGGATGATTATCCCGAAACCACAGCGTCTCGTTGGTGGTCATCGCATCGATGACCACTTCGCGCAAACCCGCCCGACCAGGCCTCTGCAATCGTTCGAGAAGCTCTCCAAGGGAGTTCAGGCTGTTTTCTTCGAGTATCCGCCGAAGCCTGCTCTTCACAAGGTACTGCTTGTTATCACCCAGCAGAATGCCGCACGCATCCTGCAGGAACTTTTTAAAGGCTTCGTATTCCTGGGGCGTCATGTCCGCTTTCATTGGATCTCTTCGTGGGTGAAACCGTCAGCCGAGCACTAGTGCTGATCAATAATCTCCATTACTCGCTCGGCCAGCTCATCCGGGCTGAATTTCGCCATGAAATCGTCTGCGCCCACTTTCTGCACCATCGCCCGGTTAAAGACGCCACTCAGCGAGGTATGCAGCATGATATACATTTCTTTCAGCGCCGGATCTTCCTTGATTCTGGTAACCAGGGTGTAGCCGTCCATTTCCGGCATCTCAACATCAGAGATAATCAAAGACAGGTGGTCGCTTGCTTTTGAACCGTCCTGGGTAATCTCCTTGAGATACTGTAGCGCCTGCTTGCCGTCGTTTTTGGTAACCACTTCCATTCCGATAGCGGTCAAACAGCGCTCAATCTGCCTGCGAGCCACGGAAGAATCATCCACAACCAGCACGGGCAAATGGCCGGGAACCCGTTCCGCACTTCGGCTGACCAGCTCTTCCGTCACATCTTCCCTGAGCGGAGAAACTTCTGCAAGAATCTTTTCTACATCTATGATTTCTACAAGTTTATCGTCAATCTTGGTAACCGCCGTGAGGTAGACATCCTTTCCGGCACCCTTCGGTGGAGGCAGAATGTCTTCCCAGTTCATATTCATAATCCGGTCTACGCCCGTTACCAGAAAGCCCTGAGTTTTACGGTTGTATTCCGTGATGATCACGAAACTGGTGGACAGCTGTTCCTGCGGTATACCCGGCAAGCCAATCGACATACTCAGATCGATAATCGGAATGGTTTCACCGCGGATGTGGGAAACCCCTCGAACCACGCTCCGGCTGTTGGGAATCGATGACAGCTTGGGGCACTGAAGCACCTCTTTGACCTTGAATACGTTGATGCCGTACATCTGCTGCCCCCGTAAACGGAACAGCAAGAGTTCGAGCCGGTTCTGACCGACCAGCTGGGTGCGTTGGTTAACGCTGTCTAATACCCCTGCCATGATGCTTTACTCCTGGCGTGCCTATACCGGCATCAATATTGCTTAAATCATTGTAAGGTGGTTTCAGGCATGTCCAAGACAATTCTTTGACGCCTGCAGACCTGTTAAGGGTTAACGGCCCAAGAACCCGAATCCTTAACGAATTTCGACAAAACACACAGATACAGACAGCATAGGACAAACCGGTGCGTATGCGAATCATCTTTTTGGCTGCATTGTGCCTTTTACTGAGCCCGGTCACTCAGTCTTCAGAACGTACCACTGCTGAAACCATCCGTAACGCCGCCCAGACGTTCCTGGCAGAGTGGTCCAGAACCCTTGCTGCCGAGGGCTACACGAGCCGCTACGAAGTTGGCGCTATCGACAGCCGCATCGCCCTTGCTGCCTGCAACCAGGGGCTGAACGCCGAGTTTGCGGGCGATCCGCTACAGACCACCAGCCCGTCGGTCCTGGTTTCCTGCAGTGGTGAACGCCCCTGGAAAATGTACGTGACCACCAGCGTTGAGGTTCATGGCCCTGCCCTGGTAGCGGCTCGCCCCCTGGCGCGCGGGGAGCGTTTGACACAGGATCTGGTAACCGTAAATTCGGTTCAGATCAACGCCAGTCGCCGCGGAGTACTCACCCGCAAAGAGTCCATTTCAGGGATGATGATGCGCCGCCCGGTGAATGCCGGCACGGTAATGACCCCGGATCTCCTTGAAGCCCCCAACGCGATTGAGCGGGGCGATCATGTTATTATCACCGCGCGTTCAGGCTCATTTTCGGTGTCTTCTCGCGGTAAAGCACTGGCGAGTGCAGGGGTTGGAGAGCAGGTTCTGGTAGAGAATCTCCGCTCGTCCCGGACAGTCAAAGCCCGTGCGGTTGGCCCCGGGCGGGTCGAAATTCCGATGTAAGGCAGCAAAGTAGCAAAAGCGGCAAATGTTTTCCGTTTTGTAACTAAAGTATGGCGCGGATTTGCCGTTAAGTAGATATAAACCCGAATACGCCACTTTGATGTGGCCCCAGGCAAGCAGGTATTGATATGTCAGTTGACTTAAATGGAATTGGCCCAGGCCAGGTCAACACCACTCGCACCACGGCCGACAAAGCCACAGGCAACCAGGGCTCACAGGCGACAACTGGCGAACAAGCCAAGGCCCAAAGCCCCGCTGCCCGCGGTGAAAATGTGAACCTGAGCAATCAGGCAAAAAACCTGAAGCAACTTGAGCAGAAGCTGGGGGATTACCCCGAAATGGACGATGATCGTATCGAACAGATTCGTTCTGCTCTTGAGAACGGCACCTACAAGGTAGATGCTCAGAAACTGGCCCAGAAAATGCTTGAGATGGATAAAAGCATTTTCGGGTGAGTAAAGCATGAACGCACATGAACAGTTGAAAGCGATTCTTCAGGAAGATATCCGCCAGCTTGAGCTGCTGGCGGAACTTCTCCACCAGGAAAAATCCGTGCTCTCCTCTGCGGATATCCAGCCCCTGCAAGAAATGACCAGCCGGAAGAACCAGATTCTTGAAGGCGTTCGTGAACGCGCCAAAAAGAAAATTCACCTGCTGGTGAATATGGGCTACAAGCCCAACGCAGGAGAGCCATCACGATTCATTCGGGCCGCGGGCATGGATGAGCTCCACCAACTCTGGAAAGACGCAGACACCCACTTGCGCGAATGTCAGGCTGTGAACCAGAACAACGGCCGAATCCTTGGGCATCTGCAAAAGCGCCTGTCACGCCTTACCGACATCTTCCGAGGCGCTTCCGCCCAGCAGAAGCTCTATGGCGCCAAAGGCCAGCAGACCAACGTCTCAAGCACCAATATTCTGGCCAGTGCCTGATACACCAAGCGCCCAGAGAAAATAAAATGCCCGGAGATTTTCCGGGCATTTTTCGTTTCAGGGCACGGCTTTCAGCGCGTGTAAATGGTCATCTGCGAATCGGGGTGAAAGCGGATATCCCGGATACTGACATTGCCCATGGGCGGTGTTTGCCCGCCCATCACACGAATGTTGTCCATCCGGATTTCCTCAATACGCTCAGGAAATGCCAGCCGCAGGCCTCCGTCTTCCTGCAGCGAGTAGCGAGGCTCTGAGTCCCGGTAATGCACACCCGAAATCGTAAGGTCGGAATCCAGAAAGCTGAGCACCGGCACGAACACGTTGGCCGCCAACCTGATTCCTTCCACCACGTCGACATCGGGAGAGTCACCTGAGGGATTGTCCCTGGCGCTGCCAGGCATGGAAGAAACCGCCTCCAGGCGCTCCATCAGGCCGATACCGCTTTGAGCAGACACCCCTGACATTTCTTCTTCCGACAAGGGCGTGAGATCGCCCCGTGCATAGAGCTCGCCCGCTTCAGCGCCAATCTGCCCTGCGTTGGTGTTGCTGGACGCCAGTGAAACCAGGGGCTGAAATGGCAGAGTGACCATGGTAACCAGTGCCGCTGCGTTACGGTAACGGGACTGATGCTTGAGTACCCGGTGGAGCTCCCGCTCTGAGATCCAGCCGGCAGCGATTAACACCTCACCGAGGCGCTGGCCGGTTTCCCTTTGAGCACGAAGTCCTTCTTCCAGCTGACCTTCAGACAGATAGCCACGATTGATCAGCAACCGGCCAAGCCGGGATTTCTCTTCAAAACCCTGACGGATTCTCACCAGATTCCTCCTGCAGTATCAGTGATCACCGTACAACCCGGCCCGGTATTCAACAATCAAGTGAAGCGTAGCCCACAACCTCTGAGCATGCTGTTCTGATTTACCCTTAATGGCGTAATGATCTGTTAAGATCTGCTCAAACTTCGTAATAACCGGATTATCTCAGTATTCTGGTCACCACCTGTAACAGAGAGCTGCCTTAAAATGACAAATACCGTAAAACACATCTCGATTGTGATGTCTGTCCTGTTTGCCTTCGTTGCCACTCTGCTGACCACCTCACCAGCCATGGCCCAGAGCGAAGAAACAGCACTTCCGGAGGTCCGCTTTGTGACGACGGAAGGCGCATTCGTGCTTCAGCTGCGGCCCGACGTCGCTCCAAAAACCGTTGAAAACTTTTTGGCCTACGTAAACAACGGATTTTACGACGGCACCATCTTTCACCGTGTGATTCCCGGCTTCATGGTCCAGGGCGGCGGATTCGATGAGAATCTTGGACGCAAACAAACCAGAGCCCCGATTGTGAACGAAGCCACCAGCACCCTGCCCAACCTTCGCGGCACCATCGCTATGGCCCGGACCAATGCGCCGGATTCTGCCACCAGCCAGTTTTTCGTTAATGTGGCCAACAATGATTTCCTGAATGCCGGAGTGCGAGGCCCGGGCTATGCCGTTTTTGGCAAGGTTACCGAGGGCATGGGTGTAATTGATCGTATCGCAGGGGTTCAGACCGGCTACCAGCGTGGCATGGCCGATGTCCCGGTGAGCCCGGTCATTATCGAGTCCGCCGAAGAAATCACGAAAGACAACTGAGCCCCATGACCCCCGACCTTCTTCCGCCGGCCATGGAACCGGCGGAACTGATATGGCGAGACGGAGTGCCTGAATCGGCCCGCTTTGGCGATGTCTATTTCAGCCGAGATGACGGACTGGCCGAGACCCGTTATGTGTTCATCGACAGAAATGAACTGCCCGGGCGATTCGCAGCACTGAACAGCAACAGCCATTTTGTGATCGCGGAGACCGGTTTCGGCACCGGGCTCAACTTCCTGGCAACCTGGGCAGAGTGGCTCGCTCAACGCCCCGACGAGCAAGACCACGCAATTCTTCACTTCATCTCGGTCGAGCGCTATCCCCTGTCTCTGGCCGATCTGGAAAAGGCCTTGGACAGCTGGCCAGGGCTGCAGCCCCTGGCCCGGGAGTTGATTGAGAACTACCCTCCGCTGATAAAAGGAACCCACCGCCTGGTGCTTGGCGGCGGCGCCATCAGGCTTACCCTCTATTTTGGCGATGTGCTGGACGCCTGGAACGAACTGGAATTCGTGGCCGACGCCTGGTTTCTGGATGGATTTGCGCCGTCACTGAACCCCGACATGTGGCTCGAACAGGCCATTCAGCAGATTCGTGCTCACAGTAAACCGGGCACCACCCTTGCCACTTTTACTTCGGTCGGTCGGATTCGTCGCGCTCTCGCCGATGAGGGCTTTGACATGCTGAAAGTGCCCGGTTTCGGCCGCAAGCGGGAGATGCTGACCGGCAGATTTCCTGCGGCGGAACAGGCCGTTGCACCCGCCGCAGGAGCGGAGCCCATCGCCATCATTGGTGCCGGAATTGCCGGTGCCACCCTGGCCCGCAATCTGGCAGAACGGGGCGTTCCGGTAGTGCTTATCGACCAGGCCAATGGCCCCGGCGCGGGCGCCTCCGGCAATGACCAGGGGGCTTTGTATGTAAAACTCGGTGTCGAGTACAACGATCAGACAGAGCTCGCGGCCACCGCACTTTCCTTCAGTCAACGCTTCTACCAACGCTGGCAGGGCGAGTTCTGGCACCCAAGTGGTTTGCTGCAGCTTGCAGCAACGGATCAGGAACACGATCGCCAAAGGCGATTTCTGGAACGCAACACCTACCCTGAAAATCTGCTGGCGGCCGTGAAAGCCGGCGAAGCAAGCCGTATTGCCGGCATGCCGGTCCAGTGCGAAGGGCTCTGGTTCCCAGGTTCCGGCTGGCTACAACCGGCCCGTGCGTGCAAAACGCTGATTGAGCACCCACTCATCCGCACGATTTTCGAGTTTCAGGTTGATACGCTGCGGTGGGTGGAAAATTACTGGGTAATAAACGCCAGTGACGGAAGATCACTCAGGGCAACTAAGGTTGTGGTTGCCGCCGGCCACGAAACCGGCGCTCTTGCTCCTGTGCCCGAAGGCCAGTCGCTGCGGCTTAAGCCAATTCGCGGACAGGTCACCCGGATACCCGCAGACGACTGCCAACTTCCAGACGTGGTTATTTGTGGCACCAAATACCTGAACCCCGCTTATCAAGGCAATGCCATAACCGGTGCCACATTTGATCTGCATGACGATAACCCGGAACCAACGCCCGAGGGGAATCAGGAAAACCTCGACCAACTTCGGGAACTGCTGCCCTCCGTAAACATCTCAGAGCACATACAGGCAGAACATCTTGAGGGGCGCGTGGCATTCCGCTGCACCACACACGACTATCAGCCGGTGGCTGGTCCCTGCCCAGCCAGCGACGAGCCAGCCCAGCCCGGCGTTTTTCTACTGACGGGTTTCGGCAGCAAAGGCCTGGTGTGGGCTCCCCTGCTGGCTGAATATCTGGCCGACCGGATCTGCGAGCAACCGCCCTGCCTGAATACCCGGCTCGCCCGTCGTGTGGAAACGGGACGTCTTTACCGGAACCAACTAACCGGATAGTAATAAACTCGTGCTATAGCGAACGGTCAGGCGGCCGATAAAAGGTCATAAGGTGGTGGTAAAGGGGAGAATCCCCGGAGAGGTGGAATCATGTCCATTTTCGTCAGTGAACCCGGGCGCCCAATCGGGACCCGGTTACCCGAAGCGTTCCGAAGTCGCCGGGTGGGTGATGTCACCGAGCTGTCGGAGTCTGAGGCCATTTCTGCCGAACATAGCGAGGCTACCGATGCCGAGTTCCAGCAGGCAGTCCACAGCGGTGGCGGTGGCAGCCGCTTTCGCGCGCTTCAGGAATATGGTGCCGCTGCCGCCGGCGAACGCCGGGAAGAAAGGGTTTACCTGCCAGTCGCTGACATCAGCTCACCAGCCCAGTTCTCGGTTCCTGCTTCTGCCACCGTCGCAGAGGCATTGGATACCATGGAAGAACACGGAGTTCATCATCTGGTGGTGCTGGCCGATAGCAATGTGGCAGGTCTGATCGATCTGCGCTGGCTACTTTCGTGGATTCACGAACACAGTTCAGAGGCTTTGGACCAAAGCCTGATTCACATCGAACTTCCGGCTTTTCTGACCGCCTCTCCGGAAACGGATGCCCATCAACTGGCTCGCCTGATGCTCGCTCACCGGCTGAATGCCGCGCTGGTGATCAATGCTGCCGGAGAACCCGCCGGTGTGGTTACCAGCACAGACTACCTGAAACTCTATGCCAATGCCGGCCGGCAGGAAGGGTCGGTCTGAATCCTCCCTGACCTGCCAGCCTGAGGATTACGGCGTTATCGGTGTCAGTAACTCACCTTCCGGACTGAAGACAAGCACCATTCTCTCGCCGTTTCTGTCCGCCAGCACCACTAGCTCATCGTCGCGATAATTTTCCAGGTCGAGAATTTCCAGACCTTCGAATGCCAGCTGCTTACGCCAGTTCCGGAACGCTGCGCCGGATTCGGATGTGTCCACTCGGGCCAGGATACTTTCTGTGCCAGACACCGGCGCCGCCTGACCTTCAACAAAACTCCCGTTGGTATTGCCCGACACCACGATATCACCGTCGAACCGGACACCGCTGGTCAGGAGTTCATTGGAAAGATCATCGGCATCATCAACGGTGTACGCGCTCAGAGGTTCGCCTGAAGTATTGAATCCAAGAACAAAACCAGCGCGGTTATCCAACGGTGTGCGAATAATCTCATCCTCTGCGTTATCGGTACCGGCGTCCTCTGGCTGGGCTTCACGGAATCGGTAGCTATAGGGTGCATCGCCGACCAGCACGACCCCTGCCCCTCCATAAAGACCGTCCCCCAGCGATTCAGAGTTGTCTTCACCTACCTGATACACGGTCGGTGATTCTCCTGTGTTGCCATTGAAGAAATACGGACCAACATTGCCCAGGCCATCAAGCGTCATTGGCGATGACCCGAACAGCAGCGCCAACGAGCCTTGTGAGCTACCACCGACCACGGTCTCATTACCGGATGAGCCCACCTGCCGCGCCCAGGCCAGGGTCGGCTCCAGAGCCCCTGCGTTCTCGGCAGTATCAATGCGCGCCAGGAAACTGTCGGTACCGCCCTGATAGGCACCGGTATTCCAGGCACCTCGGGTTTCACCCCCCACCAACACATAGCCAGTGGTGCCGTTTATGCCAACCCAGCGCACCGAATCGTCGGCCGGGGTGCCAATCCGATAGATTTCATCGTCCCAGCTGGGAACATAGTTCCCCGAATCACCGTTAAAATGGAACAGTGCCGTTACCGCATCAACCCCGCCCACCGGTGTGCCCAGGCCTGCCTCATCAGAGCTGAAAGCAACGGCAATTTCATAACGATTTACGCGGTTATTGTTTTCAGTGACCGTTCGCACACCCACGTCCAGAAATACCTCGGACGGCGGCATTGCCAAGCCCGAGCTTGTCACATCAATAGGATCCTGGAGCACAGCGCCTGCCTGGTCATAGATGCGGACCTGAACCTGATTGTTCCCCGGAACGTAGCCAGCAACAAACACCCGGCCCTCATGGCCCAAAGCCACATCCGTTGCCACAAAGCCATCATTCCAGGCCAGCGGTGCGATCAGGCGGTTCAGGTTCAGCCTCAGCAGTGTTTCAGAAGCGCCCCTGGCATACCCTGCCCGACCAGCCTGATAATTGACGTCTACGCCAATGGGCGCTGCGTTGTCATCCAGTTCTTCCCCCTGATTGTTATAGGCAAGTGCGCGAACACCAAAGGTGATTTCATCCTGCTCCAGCGGGAATACCAGCTCTTCTATTTCGTCATAGTCGTCCTGTGCATTCTTCTGAACAATCTCGAAGGTTTCGTCCTCGATAACACCGGTCAGTGCACCAATTCTCGCCAGTTTGGCTCTGAATTCGGTTTTACGGTCACCGGTGAGAATAGCGCGATACTCTCGAGTCGTCTCCGTATTGATTGTATCGCGGCTGCCGCCATTGACGGTTTCAATGCTGAGTAGCGGTTCATTGTCCTCGATGGAAATGTTGGCCTTGACCTCAACACTGCCGTTGCCAAGGGAGGCAATGCCCTGGCGAACCTCGGTCAGAACCATCGTCGCGACTTCTGTTGGCTCGGGAATCAGGTCGTCGACCACTTCAAAGGGAATGTAGCACTCGGTAATACCGGGCTTCAGCGTCACAACACCACTGGTAACCGTATCACCAGTCATGTCGTATTCGATGTACTCGAGAGGATTACCTTCTTTATCAACGGGGTGATTCAGTTCGTCGCTGAGCGCAACAAGGTCTTCGCCGATAATAATCGCACCGGTGTTGGCGCGGCTATATTGGCAGTCCTGATGGGCGGGATCAGTTTCGTCATTGTCACAGGCAGTTGGGTCGAAATCAGAACGCAACTCAAAGGCGATTTTGACTTCGGTAACGGAGGGTTGATCCAGATTTACTTTTACATACGCGCGCTTTGTTGGGTAGGTGACTGACTCAGTTCCATCCGGCGCACCCTCATCCGTGAACTTCTGGAGCTCATAAGAATAGGAGCCGGCATCAAGCTCAGGCACCGCACACCGCTCTTCCGACTCGTCTTCGGAGTCCTGGCTTTCACCTTCTTTCAGATTGGCTCCGGCAAGGGTGATAACGTTCCGCTTGACGTCGATATCAAACGGCTGAAAACCCGCCATGCGGCCGTCCGTGGTGACTATCTCGATATTCTCGGTCTGGCCAAGATCAGCTTCACCCCGGTTGCCTCCGGATAGCCCAGGCACACCGCGCATGATAATACCCTGACGCGCCTTATTGCTGGTGTCTTCCAGCGCAAGCCAGGATGGCGCATTGGTCAGCGAGTAATCGAGTATGCTTTCACCGCCATAGGCACCCCAGTTGTAGTAATACTCCACCCCCAGATAGGCGGTGGTCGGTGGCGCCCCCAACAACGTGGGCTGGTCAGGATCTTTTTCGGTCTTGCAGCCGGTTGCTGCCAGGGCAATCAGGGCAACACCAAGGAGGCGGCCCGAGGCGGTTGAGCGGGAGAACAAATCGGCGCGCATGCAAAAATCCGTTTCATGACGTTATTGTTATGGCCGTGCCCGGATGCCTGGCATCCGGTTTACACACCGTTACAGATCAACGCCATGGTAGCCAATTTGAATCCGGAGCGATCTGCGCGAGTTCTCAGATTCTTTGGCCAGCAGCCCTCAGACCTCGATACCATGTTCCCGCAGCAGGTCGGCCAGCACTGCCTCATCCAACACAGGTACCCCCAACTGCTCAGCCTTCGTCAATTTGGAGCCGGCAGCCTCGCCTGCGACAACGCAGGCGGTTTTTTTGGAGACACTACCAGCCACTTTGGCACCGAGCTGCTCAAGCTTTTCCTTGGCCTCATCCCGTGTCATCCCGGAGAGGGTCCCAGTCAACACCCAGGTCTGACCACTGAGAGGCTGTTCATACGCCGACAGCACTTGCTCTTCCTGCCAGGTGACGCCTGCTTCTTTCAGCGCCGCAAGTGTTTCCTGATTATGGGGCTGATCAAAGAAGCTCCGGATATGACCGGCCACAATAGGCCCGACATCAGGCACCGTCTGGAGAGACTCTTCATCCGCTTCGGAAATCGCTTCCAGCGTGCCGAAATGGGCTGCCAGCCCCTTGGCGGTCGCCTCACCCACTTCACGAATACCAAGTGCATAAAGGAACCGCCAAAGCACCGGTTCACGGGAGCGATCGATGGCGGCAGTAAGATTTGCCGCAGATTTGTCGCCCATACGCTCCAGACTGGCGATCTGGAATTTCGTCAGCCGGTAAAGATCCGCCACGGTGCTGACCATACCTTCGTCCACCAACATCTCGATCAGCCGGTCCCCAAGGCCCTCAATATCCATGGCCTTCCGGGAGGCATAATGCCGGATCGCTTCCTTGCGCTGAGCCGGGCAATACAGGCCGCCCGAACACCGCGCAACGGCCTCTCCCTCAATCTGGACAATATCCGAGCCGCAGACCGGGCAGTGCTCGGGCATTTCAACCATCGGCGCCATGGCCGGGCGCTTTTCCGGCACCACCTTCACTACCTGCGGGATAACATCCCCGGCCCGGCGAATGAACACCGTATCGCCGATATGAACGTCCAGGCGTCGGATCTCATCCATATTGTGCAGGGTTGCATTTGACACAGTCACACCGCCGACAAACACCGGCTTCAGGCGGGCTACCGGTGTCACTGCTCCGGTTCGACCCACCTGGAATTCCACATCTTCAATGATCGTCAGCTCTTCCTGGGCCGGAAACTTGTGGGCGATCGCCCAACGCGGGGCGCGGGAAACAAAACCCAGCTCCTGCTGAAGATCGAGACGGTTTACCTTGAACACAATGCCATCGATTTCATAGGGCAAGCTGTCGCGCTTGGCCATCAATTCGTTGTAGGCATCCAGACAGGCTTCCACACCCTCGGCCTTGCGCATTTCCGGATTGATCCGGAACCCCCAGTCCCTGACAAGCTGCAAACTGTCCCAATGAGTTTCAGGCAGTACACTTTCATCAGTTACCGCCATACTGTAGGCACACAGTTCCAACGGGCGCCTGGCGGTTACCGTCGATTTCTTCTGGCGCAGGCTTCCGGCAGCAGCGTTGCGGGGATTTACAAAGGTCTTCTCGCCCTGCTCTGCCAGGCGCTCATTCAGCTTCTCGAAACCGGCACGGGGCATGTACACCTCGCCGCGGACCTCAACAAGATCCGGATATCCCGAGCCACGCAGCTTGAGAGGTACCGACGGAATGGTACGAATATTGGCGGTGATATCTTCGCCGGTATAGCCGTCACCCCGGGTCGCGGCACGGGTTAATGTACCGTTTTCGTAGTGCAGGCTGACGGCGAGACCGTCCAGCTTGGGCTCACAGACATACTCAATGGCCCCGTCCTCTCCCAACCGGTCACGAACCCGACGGTCAAAATCCCGTAGCTCGTCCTCACTGAAGGCATTATCCAGCGACAGCATCGGCAGGCGATGGGTAACTTCCTCGAAACTGGTCTCAGCGCTGCTGCCTACCCGGCGGGTCGGCGAATCCTCTGTCGCCAGTTCCGGGTGTTCGGCTTCCAGCTTCTGCAACTCCCGAAACAACCGATCGTACTCGGCGTCGGGGATCCTGGGGTCGTCCTGAACGTAATAGTAATAATTGTGGTCTTCGAGGGTAGCGCGCAGAGAGTCCACGCGCTTCCGGATAGTTTCGGGAACGTTGGTCATCGGGTCTGGGGTCCGGACGGGCTGCTAGGCTCGCTGGGAGCGTTGTTTGCGTTCAAACTCACGAATGCGCTGGCGACAGTGCTCAATGGTTTGCGGCGTCATTACGCTTCGGCGCTCATCTTTCAGTTCGCCACCAAGGTTTCGGACTACGCACTGGGCAGTTTCAAGCATAAATTCGAAGGCCTGCAACGCATTGGTGGGCCCCGGCAGGCTCATGAAGAAACTGATACCAGGGGTGCTGAGGCCGGCCATGTCCTGCGGGCGGAAGGTACCCGGCTCCACGGCATTGGCGACACTGAATTGCACAGGCGTGGTAGTGTCCTCGGATTCATGGCGGTGGTAAATGTCCATATCGCCATGCTCCAGGCCGCAGGCCTCAAACAGGCTCTTGAGCTTACTGCCCTGGAACTGCTCGCCGCTGCGGGCCAACACGTTGATCACCAGCACTTCCCTGGCCTCGGGGCGATTGGCTCCGGCCAGGGGCTGATTCTTGCGCGGCTTGTTGGGCGTTCGCCTGGCAGTATCTTCCTCAACCTCGGTGGTAACCACCGGCGGTTCTTCCGCTCTGGGTTCTGGTACGGCTTTGGCCTTTTCAGGACGGGAGGGCCTGGTTTTCGGTCTATCCACCTCCGGTGCCGGAGTGCTGACCGCCTCGGGCTCAACGGGCTCGGATTCTTCTGTTTCCGGTTTCACGACCCTGGGAGGGCTCAGGATGCCGTCATCCTCATCGTCGTCCCGGGCGCTCCAGCCGGATTCCGGGGTTACATCGTCTTCTTGATCAGCACTTACGGGCGCGGACATATCGCGTTTCAGATAGCCCCGGTCTTCCAGTGTCGAGCGGGAAACCGTGCGAGCACCACCGTTTGGCAATTCCGGGTTGAAATCATCATCCAGCGGGGAGTCCTTGAGTTCGTCGGCCCCCATACCGGACGAAATGGCCATGGATTCCTTCCGGGCACGCCGCATACGGCGCACACCGTCAATCACAATTCCAATAATAACCAGGGTACCTATGGCAATTAACCATTCCCTAAGTGACATAATGCTGCTGTCCTGTTTGCAGTTTGGAACGTTGCTACTCTAAGAAAAGCCCGTAATGAATACAACGCACACCGGGCCCAGATGGCGTTATTGTCATGGTTGGCGAGCATTTCACCAACCACTGCGCCTATCAGGCCTCAGCCAGCGCGGCGGCCTCATCCACATCAACAGATACCAGGCGCGAGCAGCCGGGTTCGTGCATGGTGACCCCCATTAACTGATCCGCCATCTCCATGGCGATTTTGTTATGGGTAATGTAGATGAACTGAACCTGTTTCGACATCTCCTTAACCATATTCGCGTAGCGACCCACGTTGGCGTCGTCCAGCGGCGCGTCCACTTCGTCCAGCATACAGAACGGAGCGGGATTGAGCTGGAAAATCGAGAACACAAGCGCGATGGCTGTCAGCGCCTTCTCACCCCCCGACAACAGGTGGATGGTGCTGTTCTTCTTGCCCGGCGGCCTCGCCATGATGGCCACGCCAGTCTCCAGCAAGTCTTCCCCGGTCAACTCGAGATAGGCATTGCCACCACCGAATACTTTCGGGAAAAGGGCCTGCAGGCCGCCATTCACCTGATCAAACGTCTCTTTGAAGCGCTGCCGGGTTTCCCGGTCAATTTTCCGGATAGCATTGTCCAGGGTTTCCAGCGCTTCCATCAGGTCGTTGTGCTGCTCGTCCAGGTAGGTCTTTCGCTCGCTTTGTACCTGATACTCTTCAATGGCCGCGAGGTTAATTGCTCCCAGACGCTGGATACGGTTACCGATTTTCTCCAGCTCTTCGGCCCAGACCTTTTCTTCAGCATCCTCTGGCAGCTGTTCGAGCACTTCCTGGAGTTTAACGTCGAGTTCCTTGAGCTGCTCAATATGGTTGCCGGAGCGAATTTCCAGGGCCTGGGATTCCATCTTCAGTTTTTCCAGCCGAGCCCGGATTTCCTGAACCTGATGCTCGGTTCGGCTCCGCCCCTGTTCGCGATCACGAACCTGTCGATCAATCTCTTCCAGGGCATCCCGGGCGGCACTAAGCTTTTCTTCTTCGGCCAGTCGTCGTTCCAGCAACCCTTCAAGTTGCAACTGGAGATCCTCAATAGGCTCCTCGGCACTTTCGCGGGATTCCCTGAGTACATCCAGCCGCTCTTGCAGGCGCTCTTTCTGCATCTGCATCCGGTCGATGGTTTGCTGCAGTCCGTCGCGCTGGCTCTGGAGGGTCTGCAACTGTAGTTGCAGTTGATGAGCGTGATCACGGTCATGCCGGGCTTCCTGGCGCAGGCGGTCCAGCGTTTCCCTCAGAGAATCCCGTTGCTCCAGCAACTGCTCTTTCTCTTCCTCACTGTCCTCGCTGGATGCGAGTGCAATATCCCACTCTTCACGGGCTTCCTGGAGGTTGGCCTGCTGCTCTTCCAACGCCAGACCCACATCCGCAATGTCTTCCCTGATCCGGGACAGCCGGGCTTCAATCTGCTCTGCCCTGGCTTTCAGACCACTGGCACGTGAGGCCAGAGCCCCAAGCTCCCGCTCAACGTCGCTGTGGCGGGCTTGAGCCTCGTCCCGTTCGGTTTCGGCACGCTCCGCCTTCTCCTGGAGATGCTCAAGCTGCTCGGTTGCCTGCTCCAGCCTGGCTTGTGCTTCCGCCAGCTTTGCCTGCAATTCCGTTACCTTTTTCTGACGCTCAATCACACCAACCTGAGCGGCATCGGAGTCAGGCATCAGCAACCAGTCACGAGAAAGCCAGACACCGTCCCGGGTGATGATGCTCTCGCCAGGCGCCAGACCAGATCGGTTGGCCATGGCTTCAGAAAGGGTATCGGCAGCCTGAACCAAAGAAAGCAGCTGGCTGATCGCCCCAACACCACTCACCTTGGCCGCCAGGCCACGGGTTTCGGAGGCAACGGCACGGTCACTGACCACCGCAAAACCTTTGGGGGCCGATTCCAGCGCTGTAGCCAGTTGATCGAATTCCGGCAACGTCAGGCCCTGAGTGAAGCGGCCAATGACCTGCTCGACGGCAAACTCCCAGCCGTCCTCAATCGACAATTTCGCAGCAAGTCGCGGCGCGTCGGTCAGCCCCTGATCGGCCAGCCACGATTGCAGGGCATCGTCGCCGGCACCCATTTGTTCGTCCAGCAGTGCCTGCTGGGACTCCATCGTGGCTTTGAGGCTCTGTACCGTCTGGCGATATTCAGATGAACTCTGTTCGGCTTCGCGCAAAGCCTGTCTGCTCGAATACACCTGATCCTGCAGTTGCTGAATACGCTCCGCGGTTTCTTCCCTTTTCAGTTCCAGGGTTTCCTGTTCTTCCAGAAGCTGCTCGAGCTCCGAGCGATCCAATTGTCCGTCCAGCAGCGCCTGCTCATCGCGCAATTTCTGTTGTCGGGTTTTCAGCTGTTCGATGGCGTCTTCAAGAGAGCGAATTCGGGATTGCGCCAGTTCGGCCTGCCGGCGGGCATCCGATGAACGGGTACTGAACTCATCCCAGCGGTGCTGCCAGTCACTCATGGCCTCTTCTGCCTGCTGGAGCTTCTCGGCCGATTCCTCTGAACGTATCGCCAATGCCTCCTGCTCAGGCTCGATCATGTCGAGCTCTTCCCGGAGCGTGGCCAGCTTTTCTTCATCCTGTTCCAGTTCGCGGCCTAATTCGCGCTCGTTGGCCAGGGCCTGATCCAGCTCTGCGGCAGTCTGTCGGCTGCGCTCGCGCTGGTGCTCCAGACTTTGCTCAATACGGACAATGTCGGCCCCGGCCTCATAGTACCGGGCCTGAGCCCGGTTAAAGTGCTCGGTCCGTTCATGGTGGTCTTCCCGGAGCGATTCCAGCGAAGTTTCCAGGTTCACCCTTTCGGTCAGGAACTTCTCAAGTTCCAGCTCGGTATCGCGGATTTTTCCGCGCCAGGTCTGAAGATCGTCATCCAGGGCTTTCCAGCGCAACACGGTTAGCTCGGCTTTCTTTTCGCGCTCTTCCTGTTTGTAGGCTTTGTATTTTTCCGCGGCTGCCGCCTGACGCTCCAGGTGCTGCAGTTGACGTCCAAGCTCTTCGCGAAGGTCTGTCAGCCGCTCCAGGTTCTCCTGAGTACGGCGAATACGGTTCTCCGTTTCCCGCCTCCGTTCCTTGTATTTGGAAATGCCCGCAGCTTCCTCGATGTACACCCGCAATTCCTCAGGTTTCGCCTCAATCAGCCGGGAAATCATGCCCTGCTCGATAATGGCGTAACTGCGCGGCCCGAGACCAGTGCCAAGGAACAGATCGGTAATGTCACGACGACGGCATTTGGAGCCATTCAGGAAATACTCGGATTGCCCTTCCCGGGAAACCCGGCGTTTTACCGAAATCTCGTTGAACTTCACAAACTCGCCGGGCGCCGATCCGTCACTGTTGTCAAAAACAAGTTCAATCGACGCCTGTCCCACCGGCTTGCGGGCACTGGAACCGTTGAAGATAACGTCGGTCATCGATTCGCCACGCAGGTACTTCGCGGAACTTTCACCCATTACCCAGCGAACGGCATCGATAATATTGGACTTGCCACAGCCGTTAGGGCCCACCACCGCGGTCATGTTGGAAGGGAAAGGCACCGTAGTGGGATCAACGAAGGATTTGAATCCCGCGAGCTTGATGGACTTCAGCCGCATATCAGGCGGTCTCCTCCGTGAGAATACTCAGAACCTGGTGGCGCTGATGCTCGCCAAAGTCCTGAATAACCCGTTGCAGACGCTCGGAATCGCCCTCAACGGCAGCATCGGCCAGACGACGGAAGAAGGTACCGGTTTCTGCGATCTCACTCCGGAAATGATCCAGCGCCACGTAATAGGTCCGGCTGATGGCGGGACGGAAGTTTTCGAGGGTTTCCTCAAGAAAGGGATTGTCAACCAGACGGTAGGCATACTGCATGACCCCGAACCCCGCTTCAATGACCCGCTCTGCGGCATCGGGCGCATTCGAGTTCAGGGCATCAATAACCGCCTGCATTTCATTAACCTGCCCCATCACGCCGCCGAGCTGTTCACCTGGCCAACGCTCCAGCACCTTGCGAGCCAACATGCACAGCAGATCGATGTAAATATCGTAAAGGGCATTCACCGAGTCTATCGTCAGCTCCGACACCACCGCCCCGCGCCGGGGATAGATCTCAACCAGATGACGCCGCTCCAGAATCAGCAGAGCCTCACGCACGGAGCCGCGGCTGACATTCAGATCGCCGGCGACCTTGAGCTCCTGAATTCGCTCTCCCGGCTTGAGATCGCGAACAACAATGCGCTGCCCCAGATGTTGGGCAATCTGTTCGGATAGGCTTTCCGGTGCCTGAAATCTCATAAATCGACAGCTCGCTTGGTACATTCAAGCGCAGGAGTTTATCACAGGCTTTTGGCAGCCCCACCCCTTTGTCCGACATTTCGATTGCACGTCTTCAGAACCGGCAACCCGCTGCCGGAATTTTGACAACCAGGCAAATATTATCTGCCAGTTTATGGAATCGACTTTAACAGGAGGCACTTTTCTATTGTTTTTATTGGGTTTTTATCTTATGGCATTTTTTCTGCTTATTGGTACAGCAAATCACTTTGTCACCAGCAGAGCGTCCTACTGTGAAAAACCTGACATCGATCCGGCCAAACACTTCCCGCCCCGCGCGGCTTGCCGCTTTGAAGCAGTCGTTCCAGGACTGGAACAACACCTCCGATGTCATGGCCCGGCTGGCCAGACGCCTGAGCACCACTCTCTCCCTCGAGGCGCAACTGTCGATTCTGGCGGAGGAGATGACAGACATGGTGCCTTTCGACTCACTCAATTACAGGCACCGCATCGCCCGTCAGGACTTCGTTTTTTCCACTGGCATGGGTGGCCCCCATCGCTGCGAGTACCGTCTCTCTCTGGAAGGTCACCAGTATGGCACTCTGACGTTACACCGTCGCCAGCGATTCAGCGAAGAGGAACTGACGGGTATCGAGATGATGCTCTCCGGTGCGATCTGCCATATTCGCAATGCCTGCCAGTTCATTGCCATCGAACAGACCGCACTGACGGATTCCCTGACAGGCATTGGCAACAAACGGGCACTGGATGAGGCGCTCCAGCGCGCCAGCGCCATGGCGGACAGACACGGCGCCCCCTGGAGCCTGATCCTGTGCGATCTGGATCACTTCAAACTGATTAACGACAACCACGGCCACGTGGTTGGCGACCACATTCTCGCTCGCACCGCAGAAAAGCTTGAGCAGGCCCTGCGTAATTCCGACACGGTCTATCGCTTTGGTGGCGAGGAGTTTGCCATTCTCCTGCCTCATACCAACGAGCAGGAAGCCCGTGACGTAGCAGATCGAATTCGGGCTGCCATTGAAAGCATTCGAGTGGACGGCGGTGAAACACCTCTGACGGTTACCGCCAGTTGCGGTGTGGCGATGCACCTGACGGATGAACAGCCCGAGCAATGGCTTGCCCGGGCCGACGAAGCACTCTACCGGGCCAAGGCGGCCGGCAGAAACTGCACACGGGTATTCGCAAGTATTTCCTGAAGAGAAGCCTCAGCGAGCGGGCTTTCTGCCCTTGCCTGCAGACGGCTTCCCGCGGGAATCAGACCGTTTTTTTGGCGGCGCACCATCGGCGACTTGCCAGCTTCCACCTTTACGCGTCCGTTGCAGTGATTTACCAGGACTCTTGCGGCGCTTGCGATCATGGGCAGCCTGCTCTCCCGGAGTTTTCTGGGGTACAGCAACGCTGCCGAGCCCCACGGCACGGCTCAGCGCATCAACACCCTTCTGATCCAGCTCTTCCCAACGGCCCATGGTCAACCGGCTGGGCAGGAAGATCGGTCCATACCGTACCCGCTTGAGACGGCTCACCCGAACGCCCTGAGATTCCCAAAGGCGACGCACCTCCCGGTTGCGACCTTCCAGCAAGGTTACGTGGAACCACTGGTTCATACCTTTGCCACCCGCCGGGCTGATATCGGTAAACTTGGCCATGCCGTCTTCAAGCAGCACACCTTCCTTCAGGCGCTCAATCATGGCGTCATCCACTTCACCGAATACCCGAACCGCGTATTCCCGGTCAATCTGACTGGAGGGATGCATCAAGCGATTCGCCAACTCACCGTCGGTGGTAAACAACACCAGACCGGTAGTGTTGATATCCAGACGCCCAATGGAGATCCAGCGCTGGTCCTTGAGCCGCGGCAGGCGGTCAAACACCGTGGGCCGCCCTTCCGGGTCTTTCCGGCTGGTTACTTCGCCCTCTGGCTTGTTGTAAATCAGCACCCGACGCACAACTTCGGCAGCTGAACTCACGTCCAGCAGCTTGCCATCAAGCTCAAAACGATCAGAAGTGGAAGCCTTCTGGCCAGGCTGAACCGGAACACCATTGACCAGCAGTCGACCGGCCTCTATCCAGCCTTCCACTTCCCGCCGGGAGCCAACGCCGGCGCGAGCAAGCAGCTTCTGCACCCGCTCCGGACCTGCACTTAGAGACTGATCGCTACGGGCTGTTTTGTTTTCGGGGCCTTTTGCCGCCATAAGGGTAAATATCCTTGATATACGGGGCTGAAACCTGGGTTTCAGTGAAGTGTCTGATCCGGTTCAGGCGCCTGGGACTCCGCGTCGGAGTCCGGACTGGCACCGGAACCATCAGGAGAGTCGAATTGGATCTCTCCCTGCATGTTCTGCTCTATTTCCCGACCGATCTCCTCAAGGTCACGTACCTCAGAAAGCGGAGGCAGTTCATCCAGACCGGTCAGGTTGAAATAATCGAGGAACTGGCGTGTGGTGGCATACATGGCAGGCCGCCCAGGGACATCCCGATGACCGACCACGCGCACCCACTCTCGCTCAAGCAGTGTTCGAATGATATTGCTGCTTACCGTAACCCCACGAATATCCTCGATCTCGCCACGGGTGATGGGTTGACGATAGGCAATCAGGGCCAGAGTTTCCAGAAGCGCCCGGGAATAACGCTGGGGCTTTTCCTCATACAGTCGACCAACCCATGGCGCAAACTCTTCCCTGACCTGCAATCGGTACCCGCTGGCAACCTTGCGAAGCTCAAAGCCGCGGCCTTCGCAGGATTGCTCCAGCATCATCAGCGCATGCTCCATCACCTGCCTGGCCGGGCGCTCATCTTCGCCAAACAGCTCGCGCAGCTGCTCCATAGACAACGGCTTGCCGGCCGCCAACAGTGCCGCCTCAGCAATAGCCTGAATACGGGCCAGATGTTCTTCGTTCATAGTGTCACTCGATCCTTCAGCTTGCCGCCCGCGCCCTGACATGAATGGGGCCGAGCACTTCCGCCTGAACGATTTCAATCAGCTGTTCTTTCACCAGTTCCAGTGTGGCAAGAAAGGTCACCACCACGCCAAGCCGGCCCTCTTCAAGGGTAAACAGGCTCTCGAATGTTACGAACCGGTCGCCCTGCAGCACAGAGAGAATGTGGGACATCCGCTCCCTTGTCGATAACCGCTCTTTCTCGACATGGTGGCTGGTAAACAGATCCGCCCTCTGCAAAACACCCTGCAACGCCAGTAACAGCTCCTTCATATCAACGTCCGGATGGGGTTGCGATGACGGAAGCTTGGGTAAAGCAGCGGAAGCCGGATAGGTATCCCGTTCCATGCGCGGGATTTCATCGATATCCTCCGCAGCCTTCTTGAAGCGTTCGTACTGCTGCAGCCGGCGAATCAGCTCTGCCCGGGGGTCAATATCGTCTTCATCGTCACTCTCCTGGCGGGGTAGCAACATACGGGATTTAATCTCCGCCAGGGTCGCAGCCATCACCAGATATTCAGCTGCCAGCTCAAACCGCATCGCTTCCACCGCACCAATGTAATCCATGTACTGGCGTGTGATTTCACTGACATCAATATCGAGGATATTCATGTTCTGGCGGCGAATAAGGTAGAGCAGCAAATCCAGCGGCCCCTCAAAGGCCTCCAGAAAAACCGCGAGGGCATCCGGCGGGATATAAAGATCCTTCGGGATATCCACCAGGGGTTTGCCGGATACGAGCGCCAGCGGCACCTGTTCCGGTGTCGTTGCCTGCGCTTCTTCCGACTCCCTGGTGTCTTCGGTCATGCCTTTGCCAGCCTTTGACGTTATTGGCGGTCAGGAATCAGCGGTAGCTGAGCCCCATCGCTGCACGGACTTCTTCCAGGGTATCACGTGCGGCATCGCGCGCATGCTCTCGCCCTTCCTGCAGAATGGAATGCACCAGATCCGGATTGCTCTCGTATTCCCGGGCACGCTCATGCAACGGCTTCTGTTCCTC
Organism: Marinobacter sp. C1S70; assembly: GCF_000475355.1. Taxonomy (NCBI): domain Bacteria; kingdom Pseudomonadati; phylum Pseudomonadota; class Gammaproteobacteria; order Pseudomonadales; family Marinobacteraceae; genus Marinobacter; species Marinobacter sp. C1S70. Next base: position 25,775 of record NZ_AXBW01000040.1, read on the forward strand.
GATGATGGCATCGATCAGCGGCTTTTTGCAGTCCAGGCAGCCAATACCGGCGCTGCGGCAGCCTTCCTGTACCCACTGGCAGGTCTGCTCGTCCGAGTAGACTTTGTGCATACCCCAGACCGGGCACTTCTCCGGCTCGCCCGGGTCTGTCCGTCGCACCCGCTGCGGGTCGGTTTGCATGGTCCGGATCTTTTGCGCAACACTGTCCGGATCTTCACGCAAGCCAATGTAATTGTTGTAGGACTTGGACATCTTCTGTCCGTCCAGCCCCGGCATCTTGGATTCCGGCGTCAGCAACGGCTGCGGCTCCGGCAGTATCACCTTGCCTCCGCCTTCAATGAAACCGTATAACCGCTCGCGGTCACCCAGCGAAATGTTCTGCTGTTCTTTCAGCAGGGCCCGTGCGGTCTCAAGCGCCTCAAAATCGCCTTCTTCCTGATACCGTTTTTTCAGGTTGCGATAGAGTTTCGCGTTCTTTTTGCCCATCTTGACGATAGCGGCCTCGGCCTGCTCTTCAAAACCGGGCTCGCGACCATAGATGTGGTTAAACCGGCGGGCGATTTCACGGGTAATCTCAACGTGGGATACCTGATCAGCACCAACCGGCACCTTGCCGGCACGATACATCAGGATATCCGCAGTCTGGAGCAACGGGTAACCGAGGAAGCCGTAGGTGGCCAGATCCTTTTCCCGCAGCTTTTCCTGCTGATCCTTGTAGGTGGGAATGCGTTCCAGCCAGCCCAGGGGCGTGATCATAGACAACAACAGGTGCAGCTCGGCGTGTTCCGGAACCTGGGACTGGATAAACATGGTGGACGAGCCCGGATTAACTCCGGCCGCCAGCCAGTCGATGACCATATCCCATACGCTTTGCTCAATGCCTGAGGGATCATCGTATTGCGTGGTCAGGGCGTGCCAGTCCGCCACAAAGAAGAAGCACTCATACTCGTGCTGGAGCTTGACCCAGTTTTTCAGCACACCATGGTAGTGGCCGAGGTGCAGCTTGCCGGTCGGACGCATGCCGGACAACACTCTTTGCTGGGAATCGACAGAACTCAAAGCACGAACTCCTTCTTTCTGTTTATAGAGCGCCGGAGATCAGCGCCTAAACCGGCCGCTGAAATCAGGCTGACCGGGCATTATAGTCTTTACACTCGCCGGCGTTAAGCAATGCGGCACAAAACCGGAGCCCTATAACGCAAAACCCCCGGAATTCTCGCGAATCCGGGGGTTTTGGTGAAGCTCAGGGCTGCTTTACCAGCCAGTCACTTCCTTCAGGGCCTTGCCGATTTCGGCCAGGCTGCGCACGGTTTTAACACCGGCGTCTTCCAGGGCGGCAAACTTCTCGTCCGCCGTACCCTTACCACCAGAGATGATGGCGCCAGCATGGCCCATACGCTTGCCCGGAGGTGCAGTGACACCGGCAATGTAGGAAACCACCGGCTTGGTGACGTTCTCTTTGATGAACGCAGCCGCTTCTTCCTCAGCGGTACCACCGATCTCACCAATCATGACGATGGCTTCGGTTTCCGGATCTTCCTGCAGCAGCTTCAGAATGTCGATGAAGTTGGAGCCAGGAATCGGGTCGCCACCGATACCGATACAGGTGGACTGACCGTAGCCGAAGTCCGTGGTCTGCTTGACCGCTTCATAGGTCAGGGTGCCGGAACGGGACACGATACCAACCTTACCCTTCTTGTGGATATGGCCAGGCATGATGCCGATCTTGCACTCGTCCGGAGTGATCACGCCCGGGCAGTTCGGGCCGATCATGCGAACGCCTTTACGATCAACGTATTCTTTGGCGTACAGCATGTCGATGGTCGGAATACCTTCAGTGATACAAACGATCAGCTGAATACCGGCGTCGGCCGCTTCGATGATGGCGTCTTTACAGAACGGAGCCGGAACGTAGATGACGGTCGCTTCAGCGCCGGTCTTTTCTACCGCTTCACGTACGGTGTTGAACACCGGCAGACCCAGATGCTCAGTGCCGCCCTTACCGGGGCTGACACCACCTACCATCTTGGTGCCATAGGCAATGGCCTGCTCAGAGTGGAAGGTACCCTGTGCGCCGGTAAAGCCCTGGCAGATAACCTTGGTGTCTTTGTTGATCAGGATGCTCATTATTTACCCCCTGCGGCTTTAACGACTTGCTCTGCGGCGTCCGCCAGGCTGGTGGCGGCGATGATGTTCAGGCCACTTTCGGCGAGTACCTTGGTACCCAGCTCCGCGTTGTTGCCTTCCAGACGAACCACAACAGGCACTTTAACGCCGACTTCTTTAACCGCACCGATGATGCCCTCTGCGATCATGTCGCAGCGAACAATACCACCGAAGATGTTAACCAGAACGGCCTGTACCGCGTCGTCAGACAGGATGATCTTGAACGCTTCGGATACGCGCTCTTTGGTTGCGCCGCCGCCTACGTCCAGGAAGTTGGCAGGCTGGCCACCGGACAGCTTGATGATGTCCATGGTGCCCATGGCCAGGCCAGCACCGTTAACCATGCAGCCGATGTTGCCTTCCAGCGCAACATAGTTGAGCTCCCACTTGGCCGCTTCCGCTTCCCGGGAGTCTTCCTGGGAGGGATCGTGCATCTCGTGGATTTTCTTCTGACGGTACAGTGCGTTGCCGTCTACACCTACTTTGGCGTCGAGGCAGTGCAGGTCACCAGCCGGGGTGATCACCAGCGGGTTGATCTCAACCAGAGCCAGGTCGCACTCTTCAAACAGTTTGGCCAGGCCCAGGAAAATCTTGGTGAACTGACCGATCTGCTTGCCTTCCAGGCCAAGCTTGAATGCCAGTTCACGACCCTGGTACGGCTGCGCGCCGACCAGCGGATCGATTTCGGCTTTCAGGATCTTTTCCGGAGTTTCTTCGGCAACCTTCTCGATTTCCACGCCACCTTCAGTGGAGGCCATGAAAACGATACGACGGGAACCACGGTCTACCACAGCGCCCAGGTAAAGTTCCTGATCGATGTCGGTGAGGGATTCAACCAGAATCTTGCTGACTGGCTGGCCGTTTTCGTCGGTCTGGTAGGTAACCAGGTTCTTACCCAGCCACTTTTCGGCGAATTCACGGATCTCTTCTTTGCTCTTGACCAGCTTTACACCGCCGGCCTTGCCGCGACCACCGGCGTGAACCTGGGCTTTCACTACCCAGCCGTCACCGCCGATTTCGTCTGCCGCTGCTACGGCTTCCTTGGGAGTATCGCAGGCAATGCCTTTGGATACGGGCAGGCCGTACTCAGCGAACAGCTGCTTGCCCTGATATTCGTGCAAATTCATAGTTAATGTCCCGTCTATTGATGGAGGATAACCACGTACGGAAATGAACCCGTCAGTGCACCGCCATTGGTGCAGCTGGAACGAATTCGTTCTGGCAGGCCAGGGATCGCCTCGGCCTGCCGGTCACGCATGCGAAAAGCCGCCGTTATGATGGCAGCGGGGCGCCCCAGTTGGCGCCCCGTATTCCGACAATGCGTTACTTCTTCTTGCGACGGTTGGCGACGTGAATCGCACCGCCAGCAACGGCCAGGGCCGCTTCGTGCACAGACTCGGACAGAGTCGGGTGCGCGAAACAGGTCAGAGCCAGATCTTCTGCACTGGAACCGAATTCCATGGCGATCACGCCCTGGGCAACGATTTCAGACGCCTGCGGACCCACCACGTGGAAGCCAAGAATACGGTCGGTCTTCGCATCTGCGATGATCTTGACCATACCGGAAGCCGCATTGGCTGCCATGGCACGACCATTCGCCGCAAACGGGAAGGTTCCGACGTTGTATTCTTCGCCTTCAGCTTTCAGCTGCTCTTCGGTCTTGCCGACCCAGGCAACCTCAGGGAAGGTGTAGATGACATTCGGGATGCAGTCGTAATTGACCTGAGGCTTATGCCCGGCAATACGCTCAGCAACCATCACGCCCTCTTCAGACGCTTTGTGGGCCAGCATTGGACCACGAACCACATCACCGATGGCCCAGACACCCGGTGCTTCGGTCTTGCAGTTGTCGTCTACGAAAATAAAGCCCCGCTCATCCATGGTCACGCCGGAGTCTTCAGCCAGTGCACCATCGGTGTACGGACGACGGCCAACAGCCACGATCAGCTTGTCAAACTTGGCGTCTTGCTTACCCTTGGAGTCTTCGTAGCTGACGTTAACCAGCTTGCGCTTGACTTCCGCGCCAGTCATGCGGGCGCCCATCACGATGTTCAGGCCCTGCTTCTGGAACTGCTTCAACGCATCCTTGGCACACTGCTGGTCAACCGCCGGCAGGAAACTGTCCTGCGCTTCGATCACGGTTACTTCTGAACCCAGGCGGGCCCAGACGCTACCCAGCTCAAGGCCAATAACACCGGCACCGATCACACCAAGACGCTTGGGAACTTCGGTAAACTCCAGCGCACCCTCGGAATCGACGATGTACTCACCGTCGAACGGCGCCGGCGGAATCTCGATCGGCCGGGAACCGGTGGCGATGATCACGTTGTCGGCTTCGTAGGTCTTGGTTTTGCCATCCTTGTCGGTGACTTCCACCTTACGACCGGCCAACAGCTTGCCGTGGCCGTGGATCGAGGTGACGCCATTGGCCTTGAACAGGCCAGCAATGCCACCGGTCAGCTGCTTAACGATACCAGCCTTGCGCTCCATCATCTTGGCAACGTCGATTTTCACGTCCTTGGCCAGGATGCCCATGGAATCGTAATCGTGGCTGGTTTCCTCAAACTTGTGAGTCACTTCCAGCAGGGCCTTGGACGGGATACAGCCTACGTTCAGACAGGTGCCACCGAGCACCTGGCTCTTGCCGTCTTTACCAGTCCAGGACTCAACACAGGCGGTCTTAAGACCCAACTGAGCGGCTTTAATGGCAGCAACGTAACCACCGGGGCCTGCACCAATGACAATAACGTCGAACTTATCGGACATAATCTTTCCTGTTATCGAATTCGTTGAGTGTCAGATTACACATCCAGCAGGATACGTGCCGGGTCTTCCAGCATTTCCTTGATGGCCACCAGGAACTGCACCGCTTCCTTGCCATCGATCATACGGTGATCGTATGACAGCGCCAGGTACATCATCGGCAGAATCTCAACCTTGCCATTTACCGCCATCGGGCGCTCCTGGATCTTGTGCATACCCAGAATGGCAGTCTGGGGCGGATTCAGGATCGGCGTGGAAATCAGAGACCCGAAAATACCACCGTTGGTGATGGTGAAGGTGCCACCGGTCATATCTTCAATGGCCAGTTTGCCTTCCTTCGCCTTGGTACCGTACTCGACGATCTTCTTCTCGATGTCGGCCAGACCCATAGCGTCGGTGTCACGCAGAACCGGTACCACCAGGCCACGGTCGGTGGATACCGCCACACCTACGTCCTGGTAACCGTGGTACACCATGTCGTTGCCATCAATGGAGGCGTTTACTGCCGGGAAGCGCTTCAAAGCTTCGGTAGCCGCTTTGGTGAAAAACGACATGAAGCCCAGCTTGATGCCGTGGCGCTTCACGAAGCTGTCCTGGTACTGCTTGCGCAGTTCCATGATCGGCGCCATGTTCACCTCGTTAAAGGTGGTCAGCATGGCTGCTGTCTGCTGGGCATCAACCAGACGCTTGGCGATGCTGGCACGCAGGCGGGTCATCGGAACCCGCTTCTCGGCGCGCTCGCCCTGGGCAACGTTCACCTCAGGCATCGCTGCCGGCTTGGAGGCAGCCGCTCCACCGGAAGATTTGTTGCTGTCCACGTAGTTCTGAACGTCTTCCTTGGTAACACGGCCGTCTTTACCGGTGCCCTTTACCGCGCTCGGGTCAACGTTGTTTTCTTCGGCCAGCTTGCGGGCAGCCGGGCTTAGAATGGCATCACCGGAAGCAGCTTCGGATTTCTCTTCGGCTTTCGGTGCTTCGGCTTTCGCTTCGGACTTGCTCTCGGCTGGCTTGGATTCACCTGCCGCGCCTTCTTTGAACTTGCCGATCACCTCACCGCTTTCCACGGTGTCGCCTTCGTTCTTGAGAACTTCTTCGATCACACCATCCGCCGGCGCAACCACTTCGAGCACAACCTTGTCGGTTTCGATATCGACAATCAGCTCGTCACGGGAACAGGCCTCACCCGGCTGCTTGTGCCAGGTCGCGACGGTGCCTTCGGCAACCGACTCAGGGAAAACGGGGGCTTTAATCTCTGTTGACATTACGGATCCTTAGTTCGGTAGCTCGTCAGATTTCAAACGCGTCGTTAACCAGTTTCTTCTGCTCTTCAATGTGAACAGACATGTGTCCACAGGCAGGAGCAGCAGAAGCCTCACGACCGGCATACTGGAGATATAGCTTGGGATTCAGGCGCTGCAGTGCGTTCCGCATGTGATGCTGACTGCAATACCAGGCTCCCTGGTTCATCGGCTCTTCCTGACACCAGACCACATGCTTGAGCTTGCTGTACTGGCTCAGCAGTTCGTCCAGGTCATCGCTCGGGAACGGGTACAATTGTTCGATACGAACAATCGCGACATCGTCCCGCTCATCCGCCTTCTTCTTCTCCAGAAGATCATAGTAGACCTTGCCACTGCAGAGGATCAGGCGAGTCACTTTTTTCGGATCGGACGGCTCTTTCTCCGGCAGAATTGTCTGGAATGTACCGGATGTCAGGTCGTCCAGACCCGAAATGGCTTCCTTATGGCGCAGCAGGCTCTTGGGCGTAATGGCAACCAACGGCTTGCGCAACGGACGCTTCACCTGCCGACGCAACATGTGGAATACCTGAGACGGTGTAGTCGGCACACAGACCTGAATATTGTGTTCGGCACACAGCTGCAGGAAACGCTCCAGACGGGCGGAACTGTGTTCCGGCCCCTGCCCTTCATAACCGTGTGGCAGCAGCAGTGTCAGGCCACACAGTCGACCCCACTTATGCTCACCACTGGTCAGGAACTGATCAATCACCACCTGGGCACCGTTGGCGAAGTCACCAAACTGGGCTTCCCAGACAATCAGCGCGTTCGGCGTCGTGGTGGAATAACCGTATTCAAACGCCATCACCGCTTCTTCAGACAGCAGTGAGTCATAGATATCGAACTTCGGCTGATCGTCTTTCAGATTCTGCAGGGAAATATGAGTAGACCCATCTTTCTGGTTATGCAGAACAGCATGACGGTGCGAGAAGGTGCCCCGGCCCACGTCCTGACCAGTCAGGCGGATCGGGTGGCCTTCGTTCAGCAAAGTGGCATAGGCCATCATTTCGCCGTAGCCCCAGTTCAGGGACAGCGCGCCAGCCGTCATCTTCTCGCGATCATTAACAATCTTGGAAACCTGGCGCTGTATGCTGAACCCTTCCGGCACTTCAGTCAGCTTCTTGCCCAGTTTCTGGACGGTTTTCAGCGCAACGCTGGTCTTGCACTTCGCTGTCCACTCATGGCCCAGATACGGAGCCCAGTCCACGTAAAGCTCTTTGTTAGGCTCTTTAACCAGGGACTTGACCACGTGATCACCCTTGTCCAGGGCGTCCCGGTAATCAGTCTCCATCTGCTTGGCTTCATCTTCGGTGATCACACCGGCTTCAACCAGCTGATCCGCGTAGATCGCACGAGTGGTCTTCAGCTTGCGGATCTTGTCGTACATCAGCGGCTGGGTCGCTGCCGGCTCATCCGCCTCGTTGTGGCCACGACGACGGTAGCAAACCAGATCAATCACCACATCGCGCTTGAATTCGTTGCGGTAGTCCATCGCCATCTGGGTGGCGAACATCACCGCTTCAGGATCGTCGGCGTTCACATGCAGAATCGGCGCCTGAACCATCTTGGCAACGTCGGTGCAATACTCGGTGGAACGAGCATCTTCCTGTTTGCTGGTGGTGAAGCCAACCTGGTTGTTGATCACGATGTGGATGGTACCGCCAACACCAAAGCCCCGGGTCTGGGACATCTGGAAGGTTTCCATCACTACGCCCTGCCCGGCAAACGCAGCGTCGCCGTGCATCACAATGGGTACCACGGTACTGCCATCGGTATCGCCACGACGGTCCTGACGGGCGCGTACCGAGCCTTCCACTACCGGGGATACGATTTCCAGGTGAGACGGGTTGAAGGCCATGGCCAGGTGAACCTCGCCACCTGGCGTCATCACGTTTGAGGAGAAGCCCTGGTGGTATTTCACGTCGCCGGAGCCGGAATCCGCGAGCTTCTTGCCCTCGAATTCATCAAACAGTTCTTTCGGATTTTTGCCCAGGGTGTTGACCAGCACGTTCAGTCGACCGCGGTGGGCCATGCCCAGCACGATCTCTTTGGCACCATAGGAGCCCGCACGCTGAATCAGCTCGTCCAGGCAGGGGATCAGACTTTCACCGCCCTCGAGACCAAAACGCTTGACGCCCGGATAACGGGAACCCAGGTATTTTTCCAGCCCTTCAGCAGCCGTCAGGCGCTCAAGGATATGCTTGCGGGTTTCGGTCTCGTATTCCGGACGGGAACGAACAGGCTCCATACGTTGCTGGAACCAACGCTTGATGCGCGTGTCTACCACATGCATGTATTCAGCGCCGATGCTCTCGCAGTAAGTCTGGCGCAGGCCCTGAACAATATCGCCGAGTTTCATGCTCTCGGAACCAAAGTTCAGAGAGCCGGTCTGGAACTCCAGATCAAGATCGGATTCGCCCAATTCGTGGAATCGCGGGTCCAGATCTTCTACCTGAGGACGTTGCCAGACACCCAGAGGATCAAGCTTTGCTTCCTGGTGACCGCGGAAACGAAAAGCGTTGATCAGCTGCAGAACACGGATCTGCTTTTTATCAGCGTCGGACGTAGCACTGGCAGGCACGCCATTGGTCGCCAGAAAACGCTGATTGCGGGAGATGTGCTCAAACTGCTCGCGGATGGTGGAGTGAACGATGTCGCGGCCCTGATAGCCATCGACGCTCGGGAGTTTGTCGAAGTAACTCCGCCACTCTTCTGGAACTGCGTTGGGGTCTGTCAGGTAGGTTTCAAAAAGCTGTTCAACATAGGCAAGATTGCCACCCTGCAGGTGGGAAGTCTGCCATAACTGCTCCATGATGCTTTCGTGCATTTTGAATAGCTCACCTTGGGCTGGTGCGGGGGAGCCAGTATGGTCGGCCAGGGGTAATTCTCAGTCAATACGGGTTATTACGGCATGACTTTGGCCACCACACCCGGCAAGGATGTTTTCCGTCCCCAGTGATTTTTATACTCAGCAATACTGTCCGGTGACTGGATAAGCGCACCGAAACAGCGTGCATAAGTTTGCACCCCGGTAAGACTTTTGACTATAAGCCTTTGGTTGAAGGCCCCGCATATAGCGAGGCCTTCAGGGGTACTAACTGGTGTCAGAACACCAGTATAGCTGGTGCTACGAATTTTGCCGGTCAGGTGGCTCTTTGCAGCAACAGGTTCCGGATATGGCCAATTGCCTTTGTGGGGTTCAGGCCCTTCGGACACACACTGACACAGTTCATGATGCCACGGCAGCGGAACACGCTGAACGGATCGTCCAGGTTCGCCAAACGCTCTGCCTGGGCGGTATCACGGCTGTCGGCCAGGAAGCGATAAGCTTGCAACAGACCAGACGGACCGATGAACTTGTCCGGATTCCACCAGAAAGACGGGCAAGCGGTAGAGCAGCAGGCACAGAGAATACACTCGTACAGGCCGTCCAGCTTCTCACGATCTTCCGGAGACTGCAGACGCTCGATGGCTGGCGCAGGGTTGTCATTCACAAGGTACGGCATCACTTTTTCGTACTGCTTGTAGAACAGACCCATATCAACCACCAGATCACGAATGACCGGAAGACCAGGCAGCGGGCGCAAAACCAGCTTGTTGTTCTTGACCACATCGGAAACCGGTGTGATGCAAGCCAGGCCGTTCTTGCCATTCATGTTCATACCATCTGAGCCGCAAACGCCCTCACGACAGGAACGGCGAAATGCGACAGTCGGGTCCTTTTCCTTGGCCAGCGCCAAAACATCCAGAACCATCAGATCTTTGCCTTCCGGCAACTCAATCTCAACGTCCTGCATGTAAGGGGCGTTGTCAGTTTCCGGGTTATAACGGTACAGACTTACCAACATTTTCAGGATACCCCCTTAGTAGGTCCGGATCTTCGGCTCGAAGGTCGGAACCGTTTTCGGTGCAAAGTTCACGTCACGCTTGCCAACGCGCTTGTCCAGCGGGAAGTACATGGAGTGCTTCAGCCAGTTCTCGTCGTCACGCTCGGTGAAATCGTTACGGGCATGGGCACCGCGACTTTCTTTACGCTCAATCGCAGACTTGGCGGTCGCATAGGCAACTTCGTACAGGTTGTCCAGTTCCAGCGCTTCGATACGGGCGGTGTTGAATGCCTTGCTGGTATCAGTCAGCTTGGTCTTGCGAACCCGCTCACCGATTTCTTCCAGCAGCTTCAGCCCCTTCTCCATGCTTTCGCCGTCACGGAACACGCCGAAGTAGAGCTGCATGCAGTTCTGCAGGTCTTTACGAACCTGAGCCACATCCTCACCCTCACTTGCACTGTCCAGACGCTCCAGACGAGCCATGGCACGCTTGATGTCTTCGTCGCTTGCGCCGTCGACCTCGAAACCACCACGCAGCTGCTCCTCAATGTGCAGACCAGCCGCACGACCAAAGACCACCAGATCCAGCAGAGAGTTGCCACCCAGACGGTTGGCACCGTGTACAGACACACAAGCGGCTTCACCGCAGGCAAACAGGCCCGGAATCGGCTTGTCATTGCCGTTTTCATCCTGAGTCAACGCCTGACCACCAACGTTGGTCGGAATGCCGCCCATCATGTAGTGACAGGTCGGAACCACAGGCACGGGCTCTTTGACCGGATCAACGTGAGCAAAGGTACGGGACAGCTCACAGATACCCGGCAGACGCAGGTTCAGGGTTTCTTCGCCCAGGTGATCCAGCTTCAGCAGTACGTGATCCTTGTCGGGACCACAGCCGCGGCCTTCCAGAATTTCCAGAACCATGGAGCGGGCAACAACGTCACGACCAGCGAGATCTTTGGCGTTCGGAGCATAACGCTCCATGAAACGCTCACCTTCGGAGTTGATCAGGTAACCACCCTCACCCCGGCAACCCTCAGTTACCAGCACACCGGCACCGTGGATACCGGTCGGGTGGAACTGCCACATTTCCATGTCCTGAACCGGGAAGCCGGCACGCAGGGCCATACCGATACCGTCACCGGTGTTGATCAGGGCATTGGTGGTTGACGCATAGATACGACCGGCGCCACCGGTTGCCAGAACGGTCGCCTTGGCCTTGATGTAGCAGACTTCACCGGTCTCAATTTCGATACCGACAACACCGACCACTTCGTCTTTACTGTTCTTGACCAGGTCCACGGCGTACCACTCGTTCAGGAACGAAGTGCCGCCTTTGAGGTTAGCCTGGTATAGCGTGTGCAGCAGAGCATGACCGGTACGGTCGGCTGCGGCACAGGTACGGGCAGCCTGACCGCCCTTACCGTAGTCCTTGGACTGACCACCGAACGGACGCTGATAGATACGACCCTGCTCGGTACGGGAGAACGGGAGACCCATGTGCTCGAGCTCGAACACTGCCTGCGGACCGACGGAGCACATATACTCAATCGCGTCCTGGTCACCGATGTAGTCAGAACCTTTCACAGTGTCGTACATGTGCCAGCGCCAATCGTCGTTGGGATCAGCGCTTGCGATCGCACAGGTAATACCGCCCTGGGCGGATACCGTGTGCGAACGGGTCGGAAATACTTTCGTGATACACGCGGTATCGAGACCGGATTCGGTCAGCTGGAGGGCGGCTCGCATACCGGCACCGCCACCACCGATAACAATCGCGTCGAACGACATGGTCTTGATGTTAGCCATCGATTAAAGCCCCCAAAGAATCTGAATGCCCCACACGACATATACAAACATTACGAGCACACAGGCTGCCTGAAGCAGAAAACGCGGCATCGCGGATTTGATGTAGTCGGTAGAAACTGTCCACAAGCCAACCCACGCGTGCCCGGCAATGGACAGCAGCGCAAGCAGACTGAAGATCTTGAACCATCCCTGAGCAAACAATGCAGACCACGCCTGGTAGTCAACATCGGTGGTCACAAAGAAGCCAAGCAGGAACAGCGTGTACAGAGCTAATACGTAGGCTGTTACGCGCTGGATGATCCAGTCCTGAATACCGTTACGACCAATATTCGTTACACTGTTCATGCCCATACCCAGACTCCTGCCAGAACGATGAGAACAACGGAAACCGCAATCGTGGCTTTCGCGGCGAGGCGCCCGCTTTCAAGCTCTTCGCCAATACCAGCGTCCATCAACAGGTGTTTGATACCTGCAACCAGGTGGTACAGCAGAGCAGACAGGATGCCCCAGATGATCAGCTTCGCCAGGAAGCTGTCCAGCAGCTCATTCACCCGGTTAAAGCCATCTTCTCCGGAAAGGGAGAGATCCAAGCCGTACATCAGGAAGGCAACACCTACGAAGATGATGATGCCGCTGATGCGATGCAGGATCGAAGTAATGGCTGGCAGCGGGAAATGAAACTTGCCGAGATCGAGATTTACTGGTCGTTTGCTATTCACAGCGCTCTCACACTCTCTCTTGGTTCCGCGGGACCGCAAAACGGTGGCGGATGGTTGGTATGTTGGGACCGGAGAATCGGTACGATACCGATAACCGATTGGTTCAGGAGGGCGGATGACTACCCGGTAGCTTGCTATACTCAAGCCCATAAGCCGGTGCATCCCCGATTCCGGGCTACGGATTATAAGGAGACACCCCGGTAATTACAAACTTGCAATCGCCCTCCAGGCCTTGCAGCTTGCAGCCTCCACCCATCTATAAGGCTTATTGACAAAACCAATTTCCGCCCCAGGGGCCCGATATTCCGGATATCCCTCATTTACAAACGGGAAGAAATTTGCCGTTTTCTCCGCCAGTGCATTGACAAAAAAAGCTGACGCCCTATATTTTGCCGCCAGTTTTGCGATAATACGCGCTTTCTGGCGCATCTACACATGCAGAAAAGCTGTTATAGCTAATCAGACAGGAGAGCACCATGACCGACAGGAAAGCCACGCTCTCGGTGGGAGATAAGTCCATTGAGCTACCGGTTTATTCCGGCACCGTCGGCCCTGACGTTATTGACGTACGCGGCCTGGTACAGGAAGGCGTTTTCACTTACGACCCCGGATTTGTATCCACCGCAGCCTGCGAATCGGCCATCACATACATCGATGGCGCCAACGGTGTGTTGCTGCACCGCGGCTACCCCATTGACCAGCTGGCCGAGCACTCCGACTTCCTGGAAGTCTGCTACCTGCTGCTGAACGGCGAACTGCCCAGCGAAGAAGAAAACAAGCGGTTCCACGACACCATCAAAAACCACACCATGCTGCACGACCAGATGCGCAACTTCTTCAACGGCTTCCGCCGTGACGCGCATCCAATGGCCATCATGTGTGGCGTTGTGGGCGCGCTGTCTGCGTTCTATCACGACCAGATGGACGTTTCCGATCCCAAGCAACGTGAAATCACCGGCCATCGCCTGATCGCGAAAATGCCGACCATTGCGGCATGGTGCTACAAGTATTCCATGGGACAGCCTTTCATGTATCCACGGAACGACCTGTCCTACGCAGAGAACTTCCTGCACATGATGTTTGGCACTCCGTGCGAAGAGTACAAGCCAAATCCTGTTCTGGCCAACGCCATGGACAAGATCTTCATTCTGCACGCTGACCACGAACAGAACGCGTCCACCTCCACCGTTCGCCTTGCAGGCTCTACCGGCGCCAACCCATACGCCTGTATTGCGTCCGGCATTGCCGCACTCTGGGGCCCGGCTCACGGCGGCGCGAACGAAGCGGTACTGGACATGCTGGCCGAGATCGGCGACGAGTCCAACATCGAGAAGTTCATTGCCAAGGCAAAAGACAAGGACGATCCGTTCCGCCTGATGGGCTTCGGCCACCGGGTTTACAAGAACTTCGATCCACGCGCCAAAGTCATGGCTCAGACTGCCCACGAAGTATTGAGCGAACTCGGCCTGGAAAACGATCCGCTGCTGAAAATTGCCCAGCGCCTGGAAAAGATCGCCCTGGAAGACGAGTACTTCGTTCAGCGCCAGCTGTATCCGAACGTCGACTTCTACTCCGGCATCATCCTGAAGGCCATCGGTATTCCGACCTCCATGTTTACCGTTATCTTCGCCATGTCCCGTACCATCGGCTGGTTCTCCCACTGGAACGAAATGGTCAGCGGTGCCAACCGTATCGGCCGCCCGCGCCAGCTGTACACCGGCTCGCCGAAGCGGGACTACCCGAAGAAGTAAGCACACCACTTGCCTTCAACCAGAAAAAAGCCGCTGACTTCAGCGGCTTTTTTTCATTTCCCGGTCAGTCTTTCACCATGCTAACGACAGTCCGCCGGCAGTAGTTTTTCAACAGCGTTCTGACCATAGCAACTCCAGAATAACCCGCTATCGGTGACCTCCGGCTCCAGAACGATGTATTCCGACTCTCCGGTTTCATCAACCCCCATCTCAATGCCGATCACACCACCGTCATAGACATCGATAGTATAGTTTTCGCCAGAGCCCCCGAAGGTACCGCCATAACCAAGCTCCGCCATCGAGCTCGGCCAGGCCTGGTGTTCACTGACATAGGAATCGACAGAATCCGTAACCCCCAAACCTTCCAGGTAAGCATCCTGATAACGACTTCTCTCTACGTATTCCTGATACTGAGGAATCGCAACAGCGGCCAGTATGCCGACAATGGCAACCATCACGAGCAAGGACGCAGCCCCTCCCCCAACCCCGAGCCTCGGGACGAACAGAGCGAAAAACCAGGCTAACTCGCTCCGCCCCGGGTGAGATACTTCACGCCCTTCCGACAGGGCAATGGCCGCTGCCATCCGCTTGGTGAGCCAGGGGTAGTCTCCCGTTATTTCGTTGAAGGACATCCAGAAGCCGTTGGTCACAGCCACTTGCCCTACAAATGCGTCCACGTTGATGGTTTGCCAGCGGGTATCGCCAGCAGCGATTGCTGCCAGCGCTGCCTTGATGTCCTCCGGTGACTGACAGCAGGCTACACCGTAGCGATCACACGTGTATTCTTCGGCACGCCGCAACGCCGGCCCGATTACAGGCAGCCAGGCAGCGGGTGCCAGCACCGGCCCCCAGGAAAGATGGCGCCGGTGAATATGACCCAACTCATGACCGATGTAGAAATCAATAGCGTCCGGGCGCTCTTCCAACGCATCAACAACATCAGTGAACAGCACAACAAAATGCCGTCCAAGAAACTTGGTCGCAAGTGCATTGAAAAAGTCCGTCCGCAGGAGGTAGGCTTCCGGCACCTCCTTTACCCCAACCTTTTCGCAACAACGAATAAGCCGGTCATAGAGATCCGGATATTGCTCGCGACTGATTCGCACCCCAGACCCCTTCAGGTGTGAGATGAAAGCCGAATGGGCAAAGAGAAAGAACACGTACCCCACCAACAGATACAGCAATACAATACCGAGCGTCCCCAGTATCAGAGCCAGCCAGATGGCCACAGCAAGCACCGCCGTCACCAGCAGCAACGGTTTTTCATGTTTGTATACCAGATTCATTTACTTCCCTCACGAATAAACTACAGGCGGCATCACGGCCTCCCCCATTCGCTGAACAACAAGGATAAGAAGCACCGGGAGACCCAAAAACTGGTTTCTCACGGCCTGTAAGCATCCATGCGGCTAGCCTGCTAAGTATAAGAAGGCCTGGAAGCGCCTGCTATCGTATGCGCCTGAAATAGGCAGATAGTTTACCGGTCTGTGATTGGCGTCATGCCTGCATTGAGCATTCTGTGAGCCCAGACCAATGGATACCCCGCGAACGGTCGAAAAGGGTTTCAATCCTTTCGGCTCGATTTCATAATCAAAGCACACTGACACTCACCGACTGGAGTAAATCAATGACAACAACGGTAGCGTTTATTGGCCTGGGCGTAATGGGTTATCCCATGGCGGGGCATTTGGCAAACGCAGGACTTTCTGTCCGTGTCTGGAACCGGTCTGGCGAGAAGGCAACACAATGGGCGTCAGAACATTCAGGCGCCGCCTGTGATTCGATCGCGCTCGCTGTTAGAGACGCAGATTTTGTCATAACCTGTGTTGGCGCTGACAAAGATCTGATCGAAGTATTTGAAGGCGACGAGGGAATCATCGCAAACGCTCCAGAGGGCGCCATCCTGATTGACCACACGACGGCATCTGCGGGGATTGCCGAACGCCTGGCCGAGTCCGCTGGCGCCCGCAAACAGGCTTTTATCGATGCGCCGGTTTCGGGTGGTCAGCAAGGCGCCCAGAATGGCGCACTCACCATCATGTGTGGCGGCGCCGAGCAGGCGTTCGAAAAAGCCAGGCCGGTCATGGCGCACTACGCTCGTGCGCTCAACCTGATGGGCCCGGCGGGCAGCGGGCAGAAAACCAAGATGGTTAACCAGATTGCAATTGCCGGGTTGGTTCAGGGGCTTTCAGAGGCGCTGCACTTTGCCGAACAGGCAGAGCTGGATGTACGCAAAGTGGTAGATGTGATTTCCAAAGGTGCGGCCCAGTCCTGGCAGATGGAAAACCGTTCGGGAACCATGATTGACGGTGAGTTCGATCACGGGTTCGCGGTTGACTGGATGCGAAAGGATCTGGGAATCTGCCTGGAGGAAGCGAGAAAAGTGAATGCATCGCTGCCGGTTACCGCACTGGTAGACCAGTTCTACGCGGATGTGCAATCCATGGGCGGACGACGCTGGGACACATCGTCTCTCATACAGCGACTACGCAAGTTCCGTTAACGCGCCAGCGTATACGAGAATAACGCCCCCTCGCCTTCTCAAAGGCGAGGGGGCGCCACCGACCATCTTACTTTTTCTTGTCGCGCGGGACCCAGCGACCATTTTCAAACCACGCTGACCACCCCGTAGCCTTGCCGTCTTTCTCCGACATGACGTACTGCTCTTTTGATTTTCGGCTGTAACGTATCACCGTCGGATTGCCTTCAGGGTCCTTTTCAGGGGCATCCATCAGGTAATCGTATTTCGGATCGATTTCCTTACGGTGTGGCTTGATTTCCATCACTAATGGCGGCCGCGTTTCCCGATTTTTCGGGAATTTACTGGCTGCCAAAAACAGGCCGGACGCCCCATCACGCAGTACGTAGGTATCGTCCACCTTATCGCACTTGAGCTCTGGCATTGGCACCGGGTCCATTTTAGGGGGTGCCGGCTCACCATTTTTCAGCAACTTACGGGTGTTCTTGCATTCACTGTTGGTGCAACCGAAGTACTTGCCGAATCGGCCGGTCTTGAGCTGCATCTCGGAGCCACACTTGTCACATTCCAGCGTCGGCCCATCGTAACCTTTGATACGGAACGTACCCTCTTCAACCTCGTACCCTGAGCAGTCCGGATTGTTACCACACACGTGCAGCTTGCGCTTCTCGTCGATCAGGTAGCTGTCCATGGCGGTGCCGCATTTCGGACAGCGGCGTTTTTTCCGGAGCAGCCGGGTTTCACCCTCCCCTTCCACATCGTCATCAGCACTCACCACTTCGTCGCCAGACACCAGGTTAATGGTGGTCTTGCAGCGTTCCTTGGGTGGCAACGAGTAGCCGGAGCAGCCCAGGAATACCCCGGTACTGGCCACCCGGATCTGCATATTCCGGCCACAGCTCGGACACGGTATATCGGTTTCCGTGGGAGTATTGGCGCGCATACCGCCATCCGTCTTTTCAGCGCTTTCCAGCTGATTACGGAATTTGGCATAGAAGTCGTTCAGCACTTTTTTCCACTGAACCTCACCCTCGGCGATCTCGTCCAGCTCATCTTCGAGGCGCGCGGTAAAATCGTAATCCATCAGATTCGGGAAGGATTCCGCCAGTCGCTCGGTCACTATCTCCCCCATCTTCTCCGCGTAGAAGCGGCGATTCTGAAGCTTTACGTAGCCCCGATCCTGAATAGTAGAAATGATGGAGGCATAGGTGGACGGCCGGCCGATCCCCTGCTTTTCGAGCTCTTTGACCAGGCTGGCTTCGGTGTACCGGGGCGCCGGCTTGGTAAAATGCTGGGTTGGATCCAGTTTCTTGAGATCCAGGGGCTGATCCACCTTGATATCTGGCAATGCCACGTCTTCATCTTTCTTGGTGGACTGCGGCGCAGCCTTCAGGAAGCCGTCAAACTTGACGATTCGACCCCGGGTGCGCAGCTCGTAGTCGCCGTTGGCCACCACAATAGACGTACTCAGGAATTCGGCATCTGCCATCTGACAGGCAATAAACTGGCGCCAGATCAGGTCGTAGAGCTTCTCTGCGTCTTTTTCCAGGCCGGTAATATCCGTTGGCCTGCGAGCAACATCCGTCGGGCGAATGGCTTCGTGAGCTTCCTGGGCGCCTTCCTTGCTGCCGTAGACCCGCGGCTTCTCAGGCAAATAACGTTCGCCGAACTGCTTCTGGACGAACTCTCGACAGCTGACTACGGCATCCTGGCTGAGATTGGTGGAATCCGTACGCATGTAGGTAATAAAACCGGCCTCGTACAATCGCTGGGCCAGCATCATGGTTTTCTTGACGCTGAAACCCATGCGGTTACTGGCCGCCTGCTGCAGCGTAGAGGTAATAAAGGGTGCAGACGGACGGGATCGGGTCGGCTTGTCTTCGCGCTTGGCCACCTTGAAGCCGCCAGCCTTGAGCCGCTCAACGTGCTCCTTGCTCTGAGCTTCGTTGACAGGGCGGTAGGGCTTGTCGATATAACGGGTTACTTCGAACCGGACCGGGTCTTTGGCGCCCTCGGCAGCAAGGTCTGCATGCAATTGCCAGAACTCTTCCGGCACAAATTTACGGATCTCCCGTTCCCGTTCCACAATCAGTCGTACGGCGACGGATTGCACACGGCCCGCTGACAGACCGCGGGCAATCTTTGCCCACAACAGCGGCGAGACCATATAACCCACAACGCGGTCCAGGAACCGTCGGGCCTGCTGAGCGTTAACCCGGTTGTTATCGAGGTTGCCCGGATCCTTGAAAGCTTCCTGAATCGCCCGTTTGGTAATCTCGTTGAACACCACACGACGGTATTTGTCCGGCTCGCCGCCAATGGTCTCCTGAAGATGCCAGGCAATCGCCTCCCCTTCTCTATCCAAATCCGTTGCCAGATAGATGTGGTCGGCAGACTTGGCCAAACGCTTGAGCTCGCTGACCACCTTTTCCTTGCCAGGCAGAATCTCGTAACGGGCGCTCCAGTCATGGTCGGGATCAACACCCATGCGGGCTACCAGTTGCTCCCGGGCCTTACGCTTCTTGTGCTCGGCCTTCTCGTCCGGGCTCATCTTGCGCGTGGCCGCCGCCTGTTTCGCCCGTTCTTTCGGGTCTGACTGGCTGCCGCTGCCACTTACGGGCAGGTCACGGATGTGGCCAACACTGGACTTCACGATAAAATCCGAGCCCAGGTACTTGTTGATGGTCTTCGCTTTCGCTGGCGACTCGACAATAACGAGACTTTTACCCATATCGGAGATCTGTATCCTTGGCGATCAATCGGTCAATATCTGAACAGAACCGTAAACTCGCATAAAAATCAGGCAACTGGAAAACACAAAGGCTGCCATTCTGTATAGGCTCACTGTTTTACAGGGTCAAGATTGGCAAGACAACCCATTCTTTGATTTCAATCAGCCTTTTTTCCGGGTTCCGTCGCATTTTGCGCGTCCGGAAACAGGAAGGCCCGGCATATGCCGGGCCTCCTGACTGAGCTCACTAATCAGATACTCCTGATCAGATACGCTCCCACACAGTGGCAATGCCCTGACCAAGACCGATACACATGGTGGATACACCAAGCTTACCGCCTTTGGCCTGCATGATATTCAGCAGTGTGGTGGAGATACGGGCACCGGAGCAGCCCAGCGGATGGCCAAGAGCAATCGCGCCGCCGTTCAGGTTCACCTTCTCTTCCATGACGCCCAGCAGTTTCAGGTCTTTCAGAACCGGCAGGGACTGGCCAGCAAAGGCCTCGTTCAGTTCCCAGAAGTCGATATCTTCAACTTTCAGGCCTGCACGCTTCAGGGCCTTCTTGGTGGCCGGTACCGGGCCGTAACCCATGATCGCGGGATCGCAACCAGCCACGGCCATGCTGCGGATCTTGGCAATCGGGGTCAGACCCAGAGCTTCTGCCCGCTCGGCGGACATCAGCACCATGGCAGACGCACCATCGGTCAACTGGGAAGAGGTACCGGCAGTCACCGTACCATTTTTCGGATCGAACGCCGGGCGCAGCTGGCCAAGGGACTCAGCTGTGGTTTCCGGACGAATGGTCTCGTCTTCTTCGATCAGCTTCACAAAGCCGTTCTCGTCGTGACCTTCAATCGGAACGATTTCGTTCTTGAAACGACCTTCCTGAGTGGCTTCATGGGCGAGGCGATGGGAGCGGGCGCCGAACTCGTCCTGCTGCTCACGGGTGATACCGTGCATCTTGGCCAGCATTTCCGCGGTCAGGCCCATCATGTTGGACGCCTTGGCGGAGTACTTGGAAGCAGCCGGGTTGTGGTCGAAACCCTCAGTCATGGGTACGTGGCCCATGTGCTCAACACCACCGACCAGGAACACATCACCGTTACCAGTCTGGATAGCCTGCGCCGCGGTGTGGATAGCGCTCATGGCGGAACCACACAGACGGTTTACGGTCTGGGCAGCAGACTCGTGGGGGATACGGGTCAGCAGGGAAATCTGCCGCGCCACGTTAAAGCCCTGCTCCTTGGTCTGGTTTACACAGCCCCAGATCACATCTTCTACTTCTTTCGGGTCGAGCTTCGGGTTGCGCTCAAACAGTGCTTCAATCAGCGCAGCCGACAAAGTCTCGGCACGTACGTTGCGGAAACAGCCGTTTTTGGCACGACCCATCGGAGTCCGCACGCAATCGACGACGACAACGTCTCTCGGATTAAGGCTCATAGATCTTTCTCCGTTCGGAAATCTCGTTAGGGTTAGCCAAAGAACTTCTTGCCAGTCTTGGCCATTTCACGCAGCTTCTCGGTCGGCGCGTACAGCGGGCCAAGATCTGCGTACTTGTCTGCCAGTTCGACGAACTTGTCGACGCCCATGTCGTCGATGTAGCGCAATGCACCACCACGGAACGGAGGGAAGCCGATACCGTAGATCAGGCCCATGTCTGCATCGGCCGGGTCTTCAACAATGTTGTCTTCCAGGCAGCGAACGGTTTCCAGGCACAGAGGAATCATCATGCGGGCGATGATTTCTTCTTCGTCGAAGTCTTTGCTGCCGTCAACCACAGGCTCGATCAGCTTGTAGGTTTCTTCGTCAACAACCTTCTTCGGCTTGCCCTTCTTGTCTTCTTCGTACTTGTAGAAGCCTTTGTCGTTCTTCTGACCGTAACGGTTGTTCTCGAACATCACGTCAATGGCAGACTTGAAGTCGGCCTTCATGCGCTCTGGGAAACCGTCAGCCATCACTTCGTTGGCGTGCTTGGCGGTATCCATGCCGACAACGTCCAGCAGATAAGCCGGGCCCATGGGCCAGCCGAACTTTTCCATCACCTTGTCGATCTTCTGGAAATCGGCGCCGTCACGTACCAGCGCGGCAAAACCACCGAAGTACGGGAACAGAACACGGTTAACCAGGAAGCCCGGGCAGTCGTTGACGACAATCGGGGTCTTGCCCATCGCTTTGGCGTAGGCAACCGTAGTCGCGATAGCCCGGTCACTGGTCTTCTCGCCACGGATAACCTCAACCAGCGGCATCATGTGCACCGGGTTGAAGAAGTGCATGCCACAGAAGTTCTCCGGACGCTTCAGGTTTTTGGCCAGAAGGTTGATGGAGATAGTGGAGGTGTTGGAGGTAAGAATGGTGTCTTCGCGAACTGCATCTTCAGTTTCACGCAGAACAGCATCTTTGACCTTCGGATTCTCAACAACCGCTTCAACCACCAGGTCAACGTTCTTGAAGTCGCCGTAGTTGAGGGTCGGAGTGATCGCGTTCAGCACGTCGCCCATCTGGCCGGCGTCCATCTTGCCTTTGGCAACACGCTTGGACAGCAGCTTCTTGGCTTCATTCAGACCCAGCTTGATGCCGTCCTGATTGATGTCCTTCATAATGATCGGTGTGCCCTTCAGTGCAGACTGGAACGCAACACCGCCACCCATGATTCCGGCACCCAGTACGGCGGCCAGATTCACATCAGAAGCTTCTTTTTCCCAGGCACTGGCTTTCTTCTTCAGGGCCTGGTCATTCAGGAACAGACCAACCAGACACGCGGCAACGTTGGTCTTGGCCATCTTGGCAAAGCCTTTGGCCTCTACCTCAATCGCCTTGTCGCGGGTCATGCCGGCATGCTTCTGCATGGTCTTGATCGCTTCCACCGGCGCCGGGTAGTTCTTGCCAGCCTTGCCGGCCACGAACGCCTTGGAAATCTCGAATGCCATCATGCTTTCCATGGCATTGAGCTTGATCTTGCCTTTCTTTTCTTCACGGCGAGCCATGTGGTCCAGCTTGCCTTCATTGCACTGCTTGATGATCGCAACGGCAGCTTCAACCAACTTGTCAGCGCCAACAACAGCGTCAACAGCACCGGTTTTCAGAGCGGCATCAGCGCGGTTTTCAGTACCACCAGCAATCCACTCAACCGCATTGTCGACACCAACCAGGCGGGACAGGCGAACCGTACCGCCAAAGCCCGGGAAGATACCCAGCTTCACTTCCGGCAGACCTACCTTGGCCTTGGGAGCCATGACACGATAGTCGGTCGCCAGACACATTTCGAAACCACCGCCCAGAGCGATACCGTTGATAGCGGTAACCGTCGGGAACGGCAGGTCTTCAATGGCGTTGAATACTTCGTTGGCCCTGAGGTTGTTGGCCACGAGGTCTTCCTCGGAACCAGCAAACAGCTCGGTAAACTCGGTGATATCGGCACCGACAATGAAGCTGTCCTTGGAGCTGGTTACTACCAGGCCTTTCAGGTTCTTCTGGGATTTGAGTGCTTCAGCTGCGGCGCCCAGTTCTTCGATGGTGAGACGGTTGAACTTGTTGACTGACTCGCCTTGCAAGTCGAAGTCCAACTGAGCGATCCCGCCTTCGATCTCTTTAACCGTGATGGCTTTACCTTCGTAAATCATCAACTGATCTCCAGTCTGTGTTTGGAACTGCTGACAACCGGCGGGCGTTGGCCACCATGCCGGCTGTTTGTGCAGCGAGATTTCGGTCACTGCCCGATCTTCCGATCCAAAAATTCATACAGTCGTTTGAATCGTGAGGGCACACGATGAAAAAAAAAGACGCGTTTGTCAATTTGTTTCTGAATGAAACCTGCAGAAAAAAGGGAGCTGACTCTGTAAGCGCCGGAAACTACTTGATTAGCCGGCAGACTTACTTTAACTTCGGGTTACGACTTTAGTCCACAATAATAAAACTGCATTACGGAGACTCATCCGATGAAAGACGCCCGCCTGCGGATCCAGTCGTTGATTGCCGCGTTCATTCTACTCGCCCTGACGGCTTTGAGCGCAAAGGCCCAGGAAACCGGGGCAGAGTTTCTGTCTGACCTCCACGATTTCCGGGTCAATAACTACCTTGCTCTCGATGCCTTTTACAGCTTCAGTGCGACCGGCGATACCGAAACGCTGAACCGGATCGTTGTCGGAATCAATTACTCCAACGACGCCATGAATTCCGTAGTGGCGAGCACCAGCGGCGTTCTTTCTGAACAGCAGATTGAGGAACTGAACCAGGCCTTCGACCAGTTCAAGAATCTGATGCGCGGCAACATCAATGAGGTACGCGACCGGGGCTATCCGGATCTTCGCCTGATGGCCGACCTGGCAAACCAGGCCCAGAGTATGAATAACCTGGCTACCGAGCTCTATTCGGTAGCACAGGAAAGCAGCGGAATTAAGGCGGATACCCGTATTGAGTCGGCTCGTTCAGCCGCTGTGGTCATGGCCCAGATGATGGCCCGTTATGCCGCCAGAACGCACTCGTCCGTCGCCCAGACCTTCCAGGGAGCTTCCAGCGAAGTTCCGCTCGACGAGCAGGCCAAGACATTCGATCAACTCCTTTCCTCACTCAGGGCCGGCTCAACAAACGGCGAACTCAAGACTGCCCTGGACGATGTCGCTTCCAAATGGCAATTCATCCGCAGCTCGTACATCAACTACAACGAGAACAACGTGGGCTTTGTGATTGATCGCTACTCGAAAGGCATCATTGAAGGCCTGACCAACGCTATTGACCTGCTACGCGCCAGCGCCTGACGCTCTTCCGGGGTGAGCGGCCAGCTCACCCCAGCCAAATCCCTCCCCCGGTTGATACCGGTCAGCATGACAAAACACTTTCCCCGGTATACTCTCGGTACTATTCTGAACATATTCCCCAAGTACGAAGGAGCGCTAAGTTATGTCCACCTATAAGAAAATGCTGGTTGCCATTGATCTGACTGAAGAGGCACCACAGGTTCTGAACAAAGCCAAGGCGATGTGCGATGCCCAGGGAGCCGAGTTGCTGCTGGTTCACGTTGTTGAGCCGGTTGGCTACGCCTATGGTGGCGATATTCCTATGGATCTGTCTGAACTGCAGGATCAGTTGGACAAAGCCGCTCGTGAACAGCTGGGCAAGTATGGGGATGAATATGGTATTGCGGCGGCCAACCAGGTGGTAACCGTCGGCCGGCCAGAATCGGAAATCCACCGGCTGGCCAAGGAGCACAACGTTGACCTGGTGATCGTGGGAAGCCATGGCCGTAAAGGCTTCCAGTTACTGCTTGGCTCAACTGCCAACGGCGTTCTTCACGGCACGGAGTGCGATGTACTGGCCATTCGTATTCATTGAGACTCGTGATGGAAGGGGGACGGCCCTAGCCCTCCCCCTTCATCCTGGCCTGAAGCTTCCTGAGCTGGCTTTCCAGAGAAACGCTGACACTCGAGGCCATTGAGAAAAAGTTGAGCAGTGCCTTCAGATTACTGTCGCCCTTGCAAACAGCATGTATCCGCTGCCAGAGCGCCTGATTCACCAGCTGTAATCGCTGATTACGCTCCACCAGACCTTTCAGTTCCCAGTCCGCTTCCTGCTGATTCCGCTTTGCGAAAAGCTGTTGAAGCAGATAATACCCCACACTGCGCATCACAAATTCGTCACTGTTGGCAAACGGCAGGTGGTGGAGCGCCATCGGCTTGAGCTCCGAAAGCACAGGGCAGCCACTGGTAGCCATCTTGAGCCCCAGCAGAGAACGCAACGCCTCTTCCAGCGTCGTCTGCTTGAAATAGGAGCGGCGCTCATCCGTCACGGTTACATCCACTTTCTGATACGCGTCTTCCGCCTGAAACGCCTCTACGACCGGCAGAATCTCGGTTGCCGCCGGGCAATACGGGGTCTCGCCAGGCTTCAGCGGGCAGTTCGAACACTGACAGTGTTCGAGACGAACCCAGGCCGGCAGTGACTGACCCTGCGGCGGCGAGGAGGACTCCCCAGTTACCTTGAACTCGATATCACGGCCATCCTGAAATTTGAAATTGTAATTTATGTTCATTGGTTCGCCTGTTCTTCCAGCTCCATCCACCGTTCAATCACCGACTCCAGGCGAGACTCCGTTTCCGCCAGCTGTTCCAGAGTGGCCGATACATCTTCCGGTGGGCCTGAATAAAAATCCGGTGCAGAAATTTTATCCTGAAGCTCAGCTACCTGCTGCTCCAGTTGTTCGATTTTGCCGGGCAATTGTTCCAGCTCAAGTTTAAGCTTGTAGCTCAGTTTGACGGGCTTTGATTTTGCCGACTGCCCCACAGTACCGCCATCCTGACCTGGCTTTTTAGCGGAACTGTCGGGTTTATCACGCTTATCCTGTTTGTCCAGTCGGCTTCCCGATGTTTCAGAGGGAAAACGACCGCCTTGCCGACGCCAATCGGTGTATCCACCCACGTATTCCATCACCGCCCCGGAACCGTCCAGGAAGATGGTATCGGTCACCACGTTATCGAGAAATTCCCGGTCGTGACTGATAACAATCACGGTACCCTTGAACTCTGAAAGCTGTTCTTCCAGCAATTCCAGGGTTTCGACGTCAAGATCGTTGGTAGGTTCGTCCAGTACCAGAATATTGGCTGGCTTACTGAACAATTTGGCCAGCAACAGTCTCGCCCGCTCACCACCGGAGAACACACGCACAGGAGAGCGTGCCCGTTCCGGGGTAAACAGAAATTCCTGCAAATAACCCAAAACATGCTTGCTCTGACCATTGATATCGATGAATTCCCGGCCCTCAGCCAGGTTATCCAACGCATTTCTCTGGAGATCCAGCTCTCCCCGAAGCTGGTCAAAGTAGGCGACCTGAAGATTCGTTCCCAGCCGAATACTTCCCTCAGTGGGTGTCAGCTCACCTAACAACAGGCGCACGAGGGTCGTCTTGCCCGTGCCGTTCTCACCAACCAGTCCGATCTTGTCGCCCCGGAGAATGGTGAGATCCATATTGCGAACCACTGGCTCGCCATCGACATAAGAGAATCCGGCATTGCTCGCTTCCGCAACCAGCTTGCCCGAAATATCCGCCAGCTCTACGGCAAAACTGGCGGTGCCACCCCTCACCCGGCGTTGCCTGTGCTCTTCCCGCATCGCTTTGAGCGCTCTCACCCGCCCCATATTCCGGGTGCGGCGAGCCTTGATACCCTGGCGGATCCAGGCCTCTTCCTGTTTCAGGCGCTTGTCGAAAAGCGCGTTCTGGCGCTCCTCTTCCTCCAGCGCTTTTTCCTTAAGCTCCAGATATCTGTCATAACTGGCCGCAAAACTCACCAGCTGCCCCCGGTCCAGCTCCACGACGCGAGTGGCCATTCGCCGGATAAAGGCACGGTCATGACTGACAAACAACATGGCCCCCCGGAACTGCGATAACGCCTCTTCCAGCCAGGCAATGGCGGGCACATCCAGATGGTTGGTTGGCTCATCCAGCAACAGAATATCCGGGTCTGCCACCAACGCCCTGGCCAGAAGCACTCGCCGCTGCCACCCCCCGGAAAGCGTATTCAGTACCCGATCCGGATCCACTCCATACTGCCCCAGAATCGTGGTTACCTTCTGGTCAAGCCGCCAGCCATCCAGAGATTCCAGCCGTTCCTGAACCTTCATCAAACGCTCAAGACTGGATTCGTCCGCCCTTTGAGACAGCCGGTGGAATTCCGCCAACAGGTCACCGGTTTCCGGAAATGCGGAAGCCACCACATCATAGGCCGTACGAGTGTCGTCCGATGGCAAACTCTGAGGCAACACCGACAGCACTGAGCCATCTTCCATGCGCACCACACCGCCGTCCGGCGTCACTTCCCCGCTGACGATCTTCAGCAGCGTGGATTTCCCCTCACCGTTTCGCCCCAACAGACACACCCGTTCACCGGGCTCGATGGTCAGGCTGGCCTCATCCAGCAATGGATGCATGCCATAGGCGAGCGAAATCCTGTCTAGCGTTAACAGTGGCACTGTATCAATTCTCCTGATTCAAAACGGTTACCTCATCGCCCACAGATATCTCGCCGGGCTTCTGGTGCACGGCATTTTGCCCAAAAATAACGCCGTCCCGGGTCTTTCGATAGCTGGCCAGAGTCTTGAGGGGCTGAGTGGCGGAATCTTTCTCGCCAGTATCCGGGTTGACCGTGGTCATCACACAACGGGAGCAGGGTTTGACAAGATCCAGCCGGCTTTCACCAACGCTGACGCTCCGCCAGGTGTCTTCCGCCCAGGCCCCCGCCCCCTCAACCACAATGTTCGGCCTGAAGCGACGCATATCGACCGGGGATTCGAGACGGGAATTGAGCTCATCCAGAGACGACTGGTTAACCACCAGCAACGGGAAGCCATCGGCAAAACCCACTCGGCGTTCAGCACTGACACGACCAGGATCCACCCGCCGGAAACAGCTATCAGGCATATAAACCAGCCTGAGCGTTTCTCCGCAATAGCGGCTCAAGGCCTCGGCAGCACGATCAGCTCCGGCAGTGGCAACCACCTGATCTCTCCAAACCGTTACTTCCACGGCGTCTGTGCCGGCCGTAAGCGGGAAAAGCCCCTCGCCAGGCACATCAATAACCACCACACCCTCCTGCAGAGCAGTGTAAACATTGGCGAGCTGAGGCAACCGACGCTGAGTGACGAAGCGGTTATCCCCATCAACAATCATCCAGCGGCGATCACCTTGCGGGCCGAAATCATCCAAGCTGAAACGGGACACTTCGATTCCAGCCAACGATTTGACCGGGTAGATATAGAGGGTTTTCACCTTCATGGCTTCGCCTTCCTCAGTTGCCGGATTATTCAGGAAATGGCTGCCGAGTATAACTGACGAGACAGAGGTAGTGAGTGATTTTGCGAGGCTATAAACGAAGAAACCCGGCCTTAGGCCGGGTTTCCGAATTCTGGAGCGGGAAACGAGATTCGAACTCGCGACCCCAACCTTGGCAAGGTTGTGCTCTACCAACTGAGCTATTCCCGCTGATTGCTGCCGGGCGTTGCCTGACAACGGCTGCGTATTCTACTGATAACTCGGGGGCCGTCAACACTTTCGTGAAAAAATTTAACAACCGCTGATAATCATGGTGCTCGCAGGTCTTCGGGTTCCACCCCTAGGGCCAACTGCACAATTCTGGCCACGGATGCACTCAATACCTCAGCCTCGGTGCCGGGCACTTCCAGCAGCAGATCGTAGCTCATACCCAGCACTACATTGACGATCAGGGTACCGTCCTGACGAGGGCACGGCGAATCCAGTCGTACCAGGAGCTGCTCGAGACCATCAATCCAGGACTGCCGATACCGACGAGCCACCCTGGCCAGACGGTCATCTCTGAGGGCCTCCATCAAAAACACCTGCTCTGCCAGCACCTGCTCCCTCCGGCGTGTAAACTGCTCCTGCATCCAGGCCCGGGCAAAGTCGGTCAGGCGCTGACACAGCTCCGGACGAAACTCAGCGCCGCGGCGCAATTGCACCTCAGGCACACCATCAAGTACCAGATTCAGGGTGTCATGGAAGGCTTTCAGTTCCGCACCGGCCTCCTTCGCGTACAGCATGAAGGCATCGCTGATCAACTCGTTGATGTCCCGGAAATAATAGGTGGTTGCGGCCAGGGGAACCCCCGCTTCCCTGGCGACGGAACGATGCTTGATACCTTTGATACCGTCCTTCGCCGCTACCCGGATGGTTGCCTTGAGAATAGCATGACGCCGGATTTCACTTTTGGCACGAGTGGTTCTGCCACCCCGCCCTGGGGCCTTGTTATCATTGTGCATAGGTTTATTGGCGCCCGGGCCGTCGCACATCGCCGGGTTGGAAGATGACATCCTGTTCTCACTCCGTTGATTTTCTTGTTATTGCGTGTGAATGAGTGTGCCCGTTATCGACATCCAATTCGTTGAACCGATCATCAAACTGGCCAGCTCTACTGGCCAAAGCGTGGCCCACCTTCAAGATAAGCCAGTTCGTCCGCCGAGGAGGCGCGCTTCAGGGCCTTGTTGCGATGGGGAAACCGGCCAAACCGGGCAATAATATCCCGGTGATCGCGAGCCGATTGCAGAAAGCTGCCAAGAAAGTCTCCCAGAACGCCATCTGTGGTGGCAGACAACTGCTGATAGCACTCTACTGAAAGATCCTGATCAGCCAGCTTCTCGGAGTGTTGCAGCGGCATATAAAGAAAGGCGCGTTGCACCGGGGGCAGATCCAGATCCTGTCCTCGCTGCATTGCGCCACGGCACAACTGCCTGGCCAGCCGGTCATTGTCAAAGGCCATGGCGCCTCCGCGAAAAATATTACGGGTGAACTGGTCCAGCAGAAGAATCTCAGCAAGCGAGCCTCCGGCGGCTTTACGCCAGTGATCTAACCCTTGCTCCGAGGCAAACAGCACCAGAGACAGAAACCGGCGCCGGATTTCCTGATCGAAGGCACGGTCACTGCGAAACCAACGGTTACGATGATCGCGATCAGGAATACCGTTTTCATCTAATTGACCGAACCAGAAATCCAGAAGCTCTTTCCAATCGAACATCTGACAACTCCCTGATACATTGATTGTCAGGATCACTTTAAACGACCCACTGTCGTCAAGTTTACGGTCGTATCAAGACAAACGACCAGATCGGAGATGTTATGACCCAACCACACCAGATTATTCTACTGGCCCACGGCAGCAGCGACGCACGCTGGTGCGAAACCTTCGAGAAACTGGCCGAACCGACCGTAGAGTCAATCGAGAACGCAGCCATTGCCTATATGGAACTGGCAGAACCCTCACTGGATACCATTGTGAACCGGGCCAAAGGGCAAGGCGTAGAGCAATTCACGGTCGTCCCGTTATTTCTCGCTGCGGGCCGCCACTTGCGAAAAGATGTGCCAGCCATGATCGAAAAGCTGGAGGCGGAACACGGCGTTACTATCCGCCTGGCTGAACCAATCGGGAAAAATCCGAGGCTTGGACTGGCCATCCGTGATGTGGTTAAGGAGGAACTGGAGCGCTCTGAACACTGACAAAGAACCAACTACGGATTCCGATCGCAGGAGGGAACCCATGGACAAACGTATATTGGTTACCGGTGCCACAGGGTTTATCGGCCACATACTATGCCGAGAGTTGATTGAACGCGGTTATGGGCTGACAGTTCTCAGCCGTCAGAAGTCGGATGCCGTGCGCTCCATCTGCGGCCGGGTAGAAGTCACGGATGATCTGGAAAAGTTGCGCGCACACCCGGGCTTCGATGCAGTTATCAACCTGGCAGGGGAAGGCATTGCCGACAAACGGTGGAGCCATGCCCGCAAGGAACAACTGCGTGCCAGCCGCATTGATCTTACCCGCACCCTGGTCGGAGTGGTCAGAACCTGGAGCAACATGCCGGAGGTTCTGGTATCCGGCTCTGCCGTCGGCTTTTATGGCAACCAGGGGGATCACCTGGTTACCGAAGACACAGAACCCCATGATGAGTTTACACACCAACTGTGCCGGGACTGGGAACAGGAGGCACTGAAGCTTGAAACTGATGGCGTGCGCGTTTGCCTGTCCCGCACCGGCGTGGTGGCCGGCCGTAACGGCGGTTTTCTGCAACGCATGATCCTGCCCTTCAAGCTCGGGCTTGGCGGAAAGCTGGGCTCCGGACGGCAATACATGCCCTGGGTTCACAGGGACGACGTGGTTTCCGGCCTGCTCTGGATGCTGGATACGCCAACGGCAAGCGGCCCCTACAATATGGTCAGCCCGAACCCGGTCACCAATGCGGAATTTACGAGAACGCTTGCACAGGTTCTACACCGCCCAGCCGTTATACCGGCTCCAGCGCCTGCGCTGAAACTGATGCTGGGGGAAATGGCCGGGCTGTTACTGACCGGTCAGAAGGCGATACCGGAACGGCTAAAACGTGAGGGTTTTGAATTCCGGTTTGCGGAACTGGAAGCCGCGTTAAGGGAAAGTGTGGGAACTTAACTTTTTTAAGAAAAAGCGTTGACAGCCCAAGGCACCTTACTTAATATACGCGCCACCTCGACGAGGCAAGCTTTTGAAAACGTTGCGTCCCCTTCGTCTAGTGGCCTAGGACTCCGCCCTTTCACGGCGGCAACAGGGGTTCGAACCCCCTAGGGGACGCCAATTTCAAAGCTGTCTGCTCGTCAGCTGCCATGACCACCCTGGTGGTGCTTTCCTCCTTTAGCAGCATGGCTCTTCTGATCCTTCATGACGAAGATGCCAACTCCGACGAAGAAGCCAATCATCAGCAATACTGTGGCGATTCCGGCGATTACAACTGCGTCCATATACATGGCTATGTCTCCTGTACCTGTAAAACTTGATTAAGCTCAGGTTACGCCGGCACCGCCTGCCCCGTATTGATCTGCATCAAGCTCATTTCGTCATTGCAATAATTGCCAAAGTGAGACGCTCTCCCCCATTTCTCCCGATTTATCCTGAGTTTGCAGCGCATTTGCCATAAACTGCTGCTATAGTCGTAGGCAAGGGAATACAGGTAACAAAGTCAGGGATCGCTTCTGTAATTGCTATGTCCGATACTTCCTTGGATGGTCGAAAAATCAAAGACATGCCAGACATTGCGACGCGTTTGAAACGTTTTCGTGCAGCCTCTCCTTTATCTTTCCGGCTGGTGGCATGGATCCTTCTGTTCAGCTCTGCTTTTACACTGCTCGCATCCGGCATCCAGATCTACTCAGACTACCGGGAGGATCTGTCCAAGATTGAACAGCGGATGCAGGTTATCGAATCCGGTTATCGTTCCAGTCTTGCCCAGAGCCTGTGGGCGCTGGATCAAAAGCACCTGCAAACCCAAATGGACGGTATCCTTAGTCTGCCCGATATCGAACACCTTCGGCTCCGGATTGAACCTGACTCGGAGCTGGTCATGGGAGAGCTCCCAAGAGAAGCCGATACCCTCACCCACAGTTTTGAGCTGATCTATCGTGACGATGCCGAGTTCCAGCTGGGCGAACTCACCATAACCGCCAGCCTGCAGCGAGTGTACGATGAGCTGCGGCGCCGGGTGGGGTTCATTCTTGGCACCCAGTTCCTGATCGTTTTCTTTGTTTCCATTCTGATTCTATGGATCTTCCGCCACCTGGTCACCCGCCACCTGGCTGACATGGCTGACTACACCCGCGATCTGTCATTGCGGAATCTTGCGCGCCCGCTGGAACTGGATAGGCCAGATACTCCCGCTTACCAGCGTGATGAACTGGGTATGGTGACGGAAGCCATTAACCAGATGCGCGAACGCCTTACCGATGACGTGGCAAGGCGGGAACGGGATGAAGCCGAAATTCGTAAATTCTCCAAAGCCATCGACCAGAGCCCGTCTTCGGTTCTGATCTGTGACCGGCAATGGCGCATTGAATATGCGAACCGGAAATTCAGCCAGCTGACGGGGAACAGCCCGTCTGAAATCATCGGCAAGCATCCCTCCTCACTCATTGACCCTGGTGTGGATTCCCACGAAGCCAGACAGCTCTGGAAATCCATCAGGCTTCAGGTACAGCGCGTGGGCGTTTGGCAAGGCGAAGTCAACAGCACACGGAAAAATGGCGAGCGCTACTGGGAACAGCTTGTGGTCACCCCTATCAAGGACAATAACGGTGAAACCACCGGTTACCTGATACTCGGGGAAGACATCAGCATCCGCAAACGTTACGAGCAACAGCTGTTGCGGCAAGCGAATTATGACATCCTGACCGGGCTACCCAATCGTATGCTTGCCCTGGACCGCCTGAAACTGGCGCTGGCCCAGGCAAGGCGTGATGAGTCCAAGGTTGGGGTGATGTTCCTGGATCTGGACAACTTCAAGCACATCAACGATACCCTCGGCCACGACGCCGGTGACACCCTGCTGATTGAAGCCGCACGCCGGATCTCCAGCTGCCTGCGCGGCACCAGTACCGTTGCGCGGCTGGGTGGTGATGAGTTCCTTGTGGTGCTGCCGGGGCTGAACGGGCCGGACGCCTCTTCCCAGGTTGCCGAACGTATTCTGAAAACCTTCGCACCGCCGTTCATGCTCAGCGGCCAGGAAGTGTTTGTTACAACCAGTATTGGCATCGCCACCTTCCCGGACGACTCGGATAACAGCGGCACCCTGCTCCAGCACGCCGATGCGGCCATGTACGAGGCGAAACACAAAGGCAAGAGCGCCTATGCCCGTTTTACTCCGGAGATGAGCGAGGTTTCTCACGAGCGTCTGCAAATGGAATCTCACATGCGCAAGGCCCTGGAGCTGGGTGAATTCGAGCTCTATTTCCAACCCATTGTCGACACCGCCAGTGGTGGCCTGGTGGCGGCAGAAGCCCTGCTTCGCTGGAACAATCCGGCCATGGGCATGGTGATGCCAGATCGCTTTATTCCGCTGGCCGAGGAAACCGGCCTGATCATTCCGATCGGCGAATGGGTCGTCAAGGAAGCCTGTCAAGCCGCGTACTGCTGGCAGGCGATGACCGGGCGCGAGATCAGCATTGCCGTCAATGTATCACCACGCCAGTTCCGGGACCCCGGGTTTACCGACGCCATCATGCGCGCGCTGAACGACAGCAATTTACGGCCGGAACTGCTGGAACTGGAAATCACGGAACGGCTGATTCTGGACAATTCCATCGAAACCGCTGATATCCTCAAACAACTCGACAAAGTTGGAATCCGCTTGTCGGTCGACGATTTCGGAACTGGCTATTCGGCACTCAGCTATCTGAAAAGCTATCCGTTCGATACCCTGAAAATCGACAAGTCATTTGTTCAGGATGTCCTGAAAGAGAACGAAGATGCTTCCCTTGTCCGCGCGATCATCAACATGGCCCACAGCCTCGGCCTGAAAGTGGTTGCCGAAGGGGTTGAGGAAGAAGACCAGACTCACTTCCTGAAAGCAGAGCATTGCGACTACTCCCAGGGTTACTTCTATAGTCGCCCCCTGCCCGAGCAGGACTTCATTCACTGGCTCGAAACCAATGAGCGGGCCAATCTAAAGTAATCAATACGGCACAACCATGGACGACTCAATCCTGGTCGTGAACTGCGGCAGTTCATCACTGAAACTCGCCCTGTTTGATCACGACCACCAGAAAATCACCTCCGCCCTGGCGGAAAGACTTAATCAATCCGATGCCTTTGCACGCATCAATGGCGATGAAACACCGGTTCACTTACCTTCCGGTGCCAGCCACAGCCAGGCGCTGGCGGCGCTCGTCAACGCATTTAAAGACCGGGCTCTGATGACGGGCGAACCCATGGCTGTTGGCCATCGAGTGGTCCATGGGGGCGAAACCTTCCGTGAAGCTTCGTTGATTGATGATCAAACGGTATCCGCCATTGAAGCCTGCGCTGCGCTGGCCCCCCTGCATAACCCGGTAAACCTTGCGGGCATTCGCGCCATGCAGGCGCTGTTCCCGAACGTTCCACAGGTCGCGGTGTTCGATACCGCTTACCATCAGACCCTGCCCGAGCGCGCTTACCGATACGCACTACCGGAACGGTGCTACAGCGACTGGGGAGTGCGTCGTTACGGCTTCCACGGCACCAGTCATTATTTCATGGCACACGAGGCCGCTCGTCTGCTGGACAAGACACCAGCCACCACCTCAATTATCTCTGCCCATCTGGGTAACGGTTGTAGCATCACAGCGATCCAGAATGGGCTCAGCGTCGATACCAGCATGGGTCTGACTCCGCTTGAGGGACTCGTGATGGGCACCCGCAGCGGGGACGTCGATCCCGGGCTGTTTGACTACCTCGCAAGTCGGGGTATGAGTGCCGGTGACGTCCACGAGATGCTAAATAAAGAAAGCGGATTACAGGGACTCTCAGGCCAGACCAACGACATGCGAACCTTGTGCGAGCTGGCTGACCATGGCCACGAACCCTCACAGTTGGCAATTGACGTATTCTGCTTCCGCCTGGCGCGGTATATTGGAGCGATGACCGCGTCCCTGACAAAACTGGACGCTCTGGTCTTCACTGGCGGCATCGGTGAAAACAGTGCCCGCATTCGCCAGGACACAACCCGACATCTGCACCTGCTTGGGATTGAGCTGGATCCGGACCTCAACGAGCATCACGGCCGCTGGAGTGATGGCCGCATCAGTTCCCCGGACTCGCGTTATCCGGCGCTGGTCATTCCCACAAATGAAGAACTGGTGATTGCCCGAGAAGCCTCCCGCCTGGCCGCTGCCGGCACCGAACACTCCGAAGAATGAAACCTGGAACAATCATGGCAAAAAGTCTTTTCATAGCCCCAACCTCTCTTGACTCCGGCCTGACATCCGTATGCCTAGGTCTTCTGCGCGCCCTGGAACGGGAAGGAGTGAGCGTCGGCTTTTACAAACCATTCAGTCAGTCCGTACACAGAGGCGAAGCGCTTCATAACGACGGCAAGGATTCTTCGGTGGCCTTTGTGCGTGCCCGCAGCCACCTCGAACCACCCGACCCGATTCCCCTGAAACAAGCCCAGCAGCTGTTGAACCACGGCAAAGCAGACCTGCTGATGGAGAACGTCGTCGGTGAATACCAGAAAGTCGCCAACGAAGCGGATGTGGTCATCATTGAAGGATTGGTTCCGGACAGAACCGAAGCCTATATCGCGCGGCTGAACGTGGAAGTCGCCCGCAATCTCGGTTCCGAAGTGATCCTGGTGAGCACACCGAAGAGCTGCACTGCCAGCGAGCTCGATGATGACCTGGATTTCTCCTCGCGCCTGTTTGCTGCACCGTCGGATCCGGACGTGATTGCGGTCATTCTTAACAAGGTGGGAGAACCACAGAAGTCCGGTATGGCACTGGATCATCCGCCGGCAAGTGAAGCCACTGAAACCGATTATCACACCTCCTGCAAAGTATTCGCGAACGGCCGCTTCCAGTTGCTGGCGCAGATTCCCTGGCAACCCCAACTGCTGGCACCCCGGGTCTCTGATGTGGCGCGAGAGCTTGGTGTTCCGGTACTGCACGAAGGGCAAATGCACTCACGGCGGGTGCAGCGGGTATCAGTGTGCGCCAGATCCATCCGCAACATGACCGACACCCTCAAGCCAGGCACTCTGATGGTCACGCCTGGTGATCGCGAGGATATTGTGGTGGCCACGGCCGTTGCCGCCCTCAATGGTGTCCCGCTTGCCGGACTGATGCTGACAGGCGGCCTGATGCCGGACGAACGGGTTATAGAGTTGTGTCGGCGAGCACTGGACACCGGTTTGCCAGTGCTGAGCTCGGAAACCAATACCTACGAGAGCGCCCACCTTTTGGCAAATCTGTCTTCAGCCATTCCCATTGACGATCCGGAGCGTATTGAAGAAGCCATGGAATCTGTGGCCCGGCGAATCAACACCCAGTGGCTGCAGGAGCACCTGAAAGTTCAGCGCCAACGTCGGCTCTCGCCTCCGGCATTCCGTTATCAGCTATCGGAGAGAGCCCGGGCTGCAGCCAAGCGGATCGTCTTGCCAGAAGGCAGTGAACCCAGAACCATTCAGGCAGCCATTATCTGCCATCAACGTAACCTCGCTCATTGCGCGCTGATCGGTGATCCACACGAAATTCGCTCAGTCGCCGCCTCCCAGGGCGTGGAACTGCCAAATGACCTGGAAATCATAGACCCGCAATCGGTGCGCGAGCGTTACGTGGCACCCATGGTGGAGCTGAGAAAGCATAAAGGCCTGACACCGGATATGGCCGAAGCCATGCTGGAGGATAACGTCGTTCTGGGTACCATGATGGTGGCCATGGACGAAGCCGACGGACTGGTATCCGGCGCTATTCATACCACGGCCAACACCGTGCGCCCTGCCCTCCAGCTGATCAAGACCCATGACAACGCCAAGGTGGTGTCATCGGTGTTCTTCATGTTGTTACCGCAACAGGTGCTGGTATATGGCGACTGCGCCATCAACCCAGACCCGAATGCCGAGGAACTGGCCGATATTGCCATACAGAGTGCCGAATCTGCTGAAGCCTTTGGTATTGAACCTGTGGTTGCGATGATCAGCTACAGTACCGGCGAGTCCGGCAGCGGTGAGGATGTCGACAAGGTTCGCGAAGCCACCCGCATTGCCCGGGAACGGCGCCCGGATCTGCTCATTGACGGACCGCTGCAATACGATGCTGCGGCGATTGAGAGCGTGGCAAAATCCAAAGCCCCGGGCAGCAAGGTAGCCGGCAAGGCTACCGTGTTTGTGTTCCCGGACCTGAACACGGGCAACACCACCTACAAGGCGGTGCAGCGCAGTGCCAATGTCGTCAGCGTGGGGCCCATGCTCCAGGGCTTGCGAAAACCTGTAAACGACCTGTCCCGCGGGGCCCTGGTGGAAGATATTGTCTTCACCATTGCCCTGACGGCAGTACAGGCAAAACAGGTCGCCGATGCAGGAGCCGCCTGATCAGGGCTCCTGGCAGGGACTAGCCCCGGCAGATCAGCGTTTAACGCTTTTCTGCCGGGTCTTCTTGATCCGACGGCCTTTCTTCAGGTCGTTGTCTTTCTTGACCTTTTGCCGAGGCGTCAGACGGTCGACCTTGGTT
The DNA here is from genome assembly GCF_000475355.1 of Marinobacter sp. C1S70. Classification (NCBI taxonomy): domain Bacteria; kingdom Pseudomonadati; phylum Pseudomonadota; class Gammaproteobacteria; order Pseudomonadales; family Marinobacteraceae; genus Marinobacter; species Marinobacter sp. C1S70. The sequence goes on from NZ_AXBW01000040.1 coordinate 63,815, forward strand.
GCGAAGGGATTTTCGCCTGACTTGAATTCAAACCGTATCGGCGCGCCCACGACTTTCAGCACCTTTCTGAAGGTGTTTTCAAGGTAACGCTTGTAAGCACCGGGCAGTGAATCCACCTGATTACCATGCACCACCACAACCGGCGGGTTGGAGCCACCCTGGTGAGCGTATCGCAGCTTGATGCGGCGACCATGAACCATCGGCGGCTGGTGTTGAGCAACGGCATCCTGAAGGATTGCAGTCAACCGGTTGGTTGGCCACTTTGACATCGCGGATTCATAGCAGGCCTGGACCGACTCATACATGGTTCCCACGCCCGTGCCGTGCAGTGCCGAGATATAATACTTGTCCGCGTAATCCAGGAAATCCAGGCGCCTGGCTACCTGCTCTTTTACCCGTTCACGGTCTTCCGGATCCATGCCGTCCCATTTGTTGATGGCGATCACCAGTGAGCGGCCCGCATCCAGTACAAACCCGATCAGGTGCAGATCCTGGTCTACCAGCCCCTCCCGGGCATCGATCACCAGAATCACGACATGAGCATCATCAATCGCCTGCAGTGTCTTGATAATGGAGAACTTCTCCACCGCCTCGCGAACATTCTTTCGGCGACGAACCCCGGCAGTGTCAATCAAGGTATACTCATGGCCCTGGCGCTCATAGGGAATGTAAACGCTGTCGCGGGTAGTGCCCGGCATGTCGTACACCACCACCCGATCTTCACCGAGCATGCGGTTAACCAGGGTAGACTTGCCCACATTCGGCCGTCCCACCACACCAATCCGGATACCCGGGTAACGATCCGCCCGGTCCTGGTCTTCCGGATTTTCCGGTTCCGGCAGCAGCGCTTCCAGCAAAGACAGGATGCCGCGGTTATGGGCCGCCGCAATCAGAAACGTGGATTCAAACCCCAGACTGTAGAAGTCCGCTGCCGCCACGTCCGGATCCTGGCCATCGGTCTTGTTAACCACCAGATGAGCCTGTTTGCCCGATTTGCGCAGATAATCCGCGATCATTTCATCGCCGGCGGTCAGTCCTGCCCGACCGTCCACAAGAAACAGGACAATGTCCGCTTCTTCTACCGCCTGCATTGACTGGCGAGCCATTTCGGCGTCAATACCGGCTTCGTCACCGGTCAGGCCGCCCGTATCGATAACGATGAACTTCTGGCCTTCGTAGTTGCCCTCACCGTATTTACGGTCCCGGGTCAGCCCGGGGAAGTCCGCTACGAGAGCATCCCTGGAGCGGGTCATCTGGTTAAACAACGTGGACTTACCAACGTTGGGGCGGCCTACAAGGGCGATAACTGGGGTCATATTGATCTGCTATTCAAGAAACCAGAAACCCGGCACGCAGGCTGAAGCCTGGGCCGGGCATAAACTTGTCGGGGCGTACTCAGTCGTCCTGTTCAATTCTCAGGACGGCCATCTTTCCGCCATTTCCATAAACCAGCAGGTTACCATCTTCGATCACCTGAACTGGTACGCGGATACCGTCACTATCGAACTCACGCTGGCCCTGCAGACTGCCATCGGAGGTCGACAGCACGTGCAGGTAGCCTTCAAAGTCGCCTACCACGAGGTAATCACCGGAGACAGCCGGCCGGGTCAGCTGGCGCCAGGACAGGCTATCCTGAACCCAAAGCTCTCGCCGGTCGCTGCCACGGAGCGCTACGATATCGCCATTGGCGGAGGACAGAAAGATATTGCCGTTACCAATCGCAGGCGAGTAGAAGCTTGATGCCCGGCGGCTCCAGATTTCCTGCCCGGAACGAATATCCACCAGTGCCAGCTTACCCTGATAACCGACGACCATAATGGCCGAATCCAGAACCAGCGGCTGGCCGCCGATATCCACCAGGCGTTCCAGTTCGGTACGACCCTGGGGCTGACCGACCTCATACTGCCACACTGGCTGCCCGTCCGAGGCGGTGAGTGCAATGACACGACCGTTGGCAAACGAGGAGATCACAATGTCGCCGCCCACCAACGGTGCAGCTGCGGTGCGCACGGTCAGTACCGGCACTTGAGCCTCGTATTGCCAGCGGCGTTCTCCGGTCTCTGCGTCGTGGGCAATCACACGACCATCGGTGGTTTGCACCACCACGAGGTTACCGTTGGATTGAGGCGCAGCCAGAACCTCGGTGGGCAGAGGTACCCGCCAGGCCTCGGTACCGTCCTCCGACGACACGGCCACCAGTTCCGCATCCCGGGTGACCAGGTAAAGGTGCCGGGCATCAGCGCCCGGTCCGGCAAAAAACCGTTCATCGTAGTCTTTCTGCCAGATAACCTCACCATCCGCCGGCCTGACCGTCGCAACAATCCCGTCTGCGGAAGCCGCGTAAATCACGTCGCCGGCGTAAAGAGGCGCGATCTGAAGCAGCTGATCGTCATGACCATCACCAACAGACATGCTCCATACCGTATCCAGCTCAACGGTTTCGGTGATTTCAGGTACCGGAGCGGGTTGCTCAAAAGTGTCTGTACTACTGCACCCGGCGATTCCGACCAACAGACCACAAAAAACCGAGCCAAGCCCGACCTTGAGCGCGCGCCCAACGAACATCAAGCGTCCTCCCCGACACCGAGGTCTGACAGCTTCAGTTCAAGAACACCGCTACGACCCTGCTGGCTCTGCTCACGTGCCGCCAGGTACGCCTCACGCGCACCGTCCCGGTCGCCCTTGGCCAACAGAACATCGCCTTTCAGCTCGGAGAAGATGGCCGCGAAGGCATCCGCGTCTGTGGCATTGTCCAGGGTGGCAAGCGCGGCATCGTGTTCGCCAGCGGCAAACTGGGCTCGGGCAAGACGGTTACGAATCACCAGCTCCAGAGCCGGATGACCGGCCGATTTTTCCAGCGCCCAGTTCAGTGATTCAACAGCGGCCGCGGGATCCTCACCTTCAACCATCTGCTGCCGTGCCAGAACCAGATTGCCATAGATGGCATAGGCGCTGTCGCCGTGTTCGTCTCGCAGTGTCTCCGCCACAAAACCTACAGTGTCGGCCGACTCATCATCTGCAGAGGAGAACGCGTTCAGCAGGTTGGCAAACTGATTAGCGGCTTCGGCGCGTTGTTGCGCCTGATGGTTCTGCCAGGCCTGCCATCCGAAGACGATGGCCAGAGCCGCACCAATACCGATGAGCAGCGAGCTTCCGTTATTTTTCCACCAGTCCTTGATTGCCTGAACCTGTTCTTCTTCGGTGCGCAACTCCGCCATGAAAACTCCTGTTATTCGTTAAAACTGCCTGTTTATATAGACTCTGCTTACAACAAACCGGCAAGCACAGCTGCCAGATCTGCCTGAGCGACTTCCTGTTGGGGCTGATCGTCACGTAACGGCTTGAGCCCCGCCGTGGCCTGAGCGATTTCGTTTTCCCCCAGAATCACCGCAAAGCGTGCGCCACTGCGGTCTGCTTTTTTCATCTGACTCTTGAAGCTGCCGCCACCGCAGTGTGAGACGACAATCCGGCCTGGCAATTCATTTCGTAGCGTTTCTGCCAACGCCATCGCCGGGGCTACCGCCTGGTCCCCCATGGCTGTAACGTAAACATCGGCTTGATTGTTCACATGTTCGGGGACCAGTTCCAGGGTTTCCAGTAGCAGAATCAGTCGCTCCAGCCCCATGGCGAAGCCCACCGCTACGGTGGGTTTGCCTCCAAGTTGCTCCACCAGACCATCGTAACGGCCACCGGCACAGATCGTGCCCTGGGCACCCAGGCTGTCGGTAATCCACTCGAACACGGTTTTGCCGTAATAGTCCAGTCCGCGCACCAGGGCCGGGTTTACCGTGTAGGCAACGCCCGCCGCATCCAGCATCGCTTTCAGTTGTTCAAAATGCTGGCGCGATTCATCATCCAGATAGTCGTCCAGGCTCGGTGCGCCCTGCAAAATCTCCCTCGTGGCCGGATCCTTGCTGTCCAGTATCCGCAAAGGATTCGTGGTTAACCGGCGTTTGCTGTCATCGTCGAGCTTATCCTGATATTGCTCCAGATAGGCAACCAGGGCCTGACGGTAGACTTTCCGGGAGTCGCTGGTACCGATGGAGTTGATCTCGAGTCTGGCATGGTCGGACAACCCCAGGGCGCTCCACAGGCGCGCCGTCAGGATCAACAGCTCGGCATCAATGTCAGGGCCGGCCATACCGAAGCATTCCACACCAATCTGATGAAACTGGCGGTAACGGCCTTTCTGCGGCCGCTCATGCCGGAACATCGGACCCGTGTACCAAAGCCGCCGGGTCTGATTAAAGAGCAGCCCATGCTCTTCCGCTGCACGCACGCACCCGGCCGTGCCTTCGGGCCGCAGAGTAAGGCTATCGCCGTTGCGGTCTTCAAAGGTATACATCTCTTTTTCGACGATGTCAGTGACTTCACCGATCGATCGTTTGAACAACTCGGTATGTTCGACCACTGGCATACGGATTTCCTGATAGCCGTACTGCCCGAGAACCCGTCGAACGGTGGACTCAACGTACTGCCAGACCGGGGTCTGGTCCGGAAGAATATCGTTCATCCCCCGGATTGCCTGAATCTTTGCCAAAATAATATCCTGATAGGTTTCTGAAATCGGTTCTGATCAGTCTGAGGACTTGGCGATGACTGCGCTGTCCTGGTCCTCGCGCCGTGACACTTCCTCGCGAATCAGGCGTTCAAGGTCGTCCACCAGCGTTGCGTTGTCCAGCTTCTGGTTTGGCTTTCCGGCCATATAAAACAGGTTTTTCGGTGTGCCACCGGTCAGACCGATATCCGCTACCTTTGCCTCACCGGGACCATTAACAATACAGCCAATAATGGCCACATCCATAGAGGTGTTCACATCCTCAAGCCGGGCTTCCAGATCATTCATGGTCTGGATAACGTCAAAGTTCTGACGGGAACAGCTTGGACAGGCTATAAAGTTAATGCCGCGGCTGCGTAACCGAAGACTTTTGAGAATGTCGAAGCCGACTTTGATTTCCTGAACCGGATCGGCGGCAAGGGAAACCCGAATGGTGTCCCCAATGCCATCCATCAACAGCATGCCCAGGCCAATGGAGGACTTGACCGTGCCGGAACGGAATCCACCGGCCTCAGTGATACCAAGGTGCAGCGGTTGCTCAATCTGGGAGGCGATAAGGCGGTAGGCCGCGACGGTCATGAACACTTCCGACGCTTTCAGGCTGACCTTGAAGTCCTGAAAATCGTGTTTGTCCAGGATGTCGATATGACGCATGGCCGACTCTACCAGCGCTTCCGGCGTGGGCTCGCCGTATTTGCGTTGAAGCGCTTTTTCCAGTGAACCCGCGTTTACGCCGATCCTGATCGGAATGTTGCGGTCCCGGGCAGCACTGATTACCGCACTGACCCGATCGTCCCGGCCAATGTTACCGGGATTGATGCGCAGGCAGTCCACACCAAGCTCTGCAACTCGGAGCGCTATCTTGTAGTCAAAATGGATATCGGCCACCAACGGTAACGAGACCTGCTGGCGAATCTTGCCAAAGGCCTCAGCCGCCTCCATGGACGGAACCGACACCCGTACGATATCAGCTCCGGCCTCCTGGATAGCCTTGATCTGTGTGACTGTTGCGTCTACATCGCAGGTATTGGTATTGGTCATGCTCTGCACCGCAATGGGCGCATCGCCGCCAACGGGAACATTACCTACCATGATCTGACGGGATTTACGTCTTTTGATCGGAGACTCTTGTTTCATGGGATTCAACCAGAAATCTTTGGGAAGAAAATTCTGCTCAGGGCTCGAGCGTAAACTCTGACCGATTGTTTACGACGCGAAAATTACCAAGATCCATCGGTTCGCCCTGGAATTCCAGGGACTCCACCGCGCTCATGGCGCCCACCACAACTCTGAGCGGTGGCTGTCCGCTCACGTCCAGGGCATCGCCCTCTCGGCGTAACGCACTGGCCAGTCGATTGCCCGCACCATCTGTGACCTGAATCCAGCAGTCGTCACTGAACGTCATGGCCAACCTCACGGTTTCAACCGGGGCCTCCATCACTTCAGACTCAGTCAGAGCGGGATCCGGGGATTGCGCAACAACAGGCGGCTGTTCCACCGAAGGCTGCTCTGACAGCAACTCTTCCTGGCCGAAGCTTCCACTCTCGGTCGGTTCGCTCAGAGCTTCAGTATCCGTCACAGCGCCATTCTCTGTTTCAACGTTTCCGACTGAACTGGTGCCTGAATCCATCTGTTCCGGTTCGGCCGGCTGTTCAGCCTCTTCGATAACGGAGGGCGCATCTTCCGGTTCAGGACTGGCATCGCTAACGGCCTCGCCACTCTGTGCTTCCAGAGACTCCGAGATACCGTCGGCATTACTTTGAACCGGCTCCGACATCGGTTTTACGAGATAGCTATACGCCAGAAAGCCAACTACCCCGAGGAATGCCAGCAACACAACCAGTTTGGCAATCTGCCGCTTGCGTTTTTTCTTGCGCTCGATATCAACCAGAGGATTGGACTGGTGTTCCTGCTCCCGCTGCTGACGCAGGGGCTCAAGTTCCGAGTCGAGCGCTGCAATCAGGGCGTCTGCATTCAGTTGCACCTGGCGGGCATAAGTTCGAACATACCCTTTGAGAAACAACTCGGTATCAACCTTGCTGTAATCACCTTCCTCGATGGACTGGATTACCGAAGGGCGCAGGTGTTGCTGATCTGCAATGTCTGAAACGCTGAGCCCGAGCTTTTCCCGGGCGCGCCTTAGCTGCTGGCCAACCGAGGCCTCGGAAGCTGGCTGTGACTGCTCCTCACCGGTCATTGGCAATCAGTACCTTATATTGTTGATATTCGACAGATTCCGGATACTCGTTTCTGAGCAATAGTGCCAGGCTGGCTTCCTGATCCCTGTCCTGGAAATGCCGGGCAATCCGGATACCGGTATACAGACTCTCCGGTGAATGCGTCAACCGGGTGTTGCGCTGTATCATGGTCTGAAGACGGCTGTAGTATCGAGAGGCCTGAGAAAAGTCACCCTGCTCAACCAGCACCCGAGAGAGGGACAACAGGGTGCGGGCCTCGCCCCGCGTGAGCTCCACAGCACGCCGATAGGCGGCTTCGGCCGATTCCAGCGAACCAAGCCGTTCTTCTGTCAGCCCGAGGTTATAAAAAACGGCTCCCCGGTCTTTATACTCCGTATCACGCGAGGCAGTCCGGAACTGGTCCCGGGCCTCCTCAAACCGTTTGAGGCTATACAGGAAAGCACCGTAATACACTCTTCCCCGGGTATAGTCTCCATCTGAGGCTATGGCATCCCGGAAACTTTTTTCCGCCAGATTTTCCTCACCCTCGGCGCTCAACACCAGGCCCCGGGCAGCAAGTGCCGGTGCGCTTCGGCTGTCGATTTCTAACGCCCGCTCCAGGTGGTCACGGGCACGATCCAGATTCCCCTGACCAATGTAGGCAGTCGCCAGTTGAACATAATTGTTGAGGGCTTTCTGTCGGTCGGCTTCACGGCTGAACCGGCTATCGGTGGTGGTGACACAGCCCGATAACATGACCCCGATAACCAGAACCACAGCGGAAACGAGTTTCACGGTAACGTCCTTTGCCATCAACAAACACCTTCTCCTGTTGTCTCACCCGACGGTTATCAGGGGTTGACCTGTTGTACTGCGATATAACGCTGGCTTCTGCGCGTCCGGTCTTCGACCCGCCCTACCAACTGACCGCAGGCGGCATCGATATCGTCTCCGCGGGTGGTGCGGATCGTCGTGACATAACCGGCCTCGTTGAGCACGGTCTGGAACCTCCGGGTTGCGTTCATGCTTGGCCGGCGGAAATCACTTTCCGGAAACGGATTGAACGGAATCAGGTTGATCTTGCAGGGCAACCCTTTTAACAACACCACCAGCTCCCGGGCGTGTTCCGGTTGATCATTCACTCCTTCAATCACCGTGTACTCAATCGTGGCTTTGCGCTTGTCCGGCAATCGTGAAAGGTAGCGCCGGGTCGCGGCCAACAGTTCCGCAATCGGGTATTTCTTGTTCAGGGGAACCAACTGGTTTCTCAATTCATCATTAGGTGCATGGAGTGAGATGGCCAGTGAAACATCGGTAACTTCGCCGAGACGATCCAGTGCTGGCACCACTCCGGATGTACTGAGCGTTACCCGACGCTTTGAGATGCCGTAAGCGAGATCTTCCATCATGAGATTCATGGCATCGACCACGTTCTCAAAATTAAGCAGGGGCTCGCCCATCCCCATCATCACCACGTTGGTGATAGGTCGGTCATTGGGATCGAACGGCATGAACGCCCGTCGTGCAACCCATACCTGACCAATGATCTCGGCGGCCGTCAGATTACGGTTAAAACCACGCTTGCCAGTAGAGCAGAAGGTACAGTCGAGGCTGCAACCGATTTGCGACGACACGCACAGAGTTCCACGCTCGCCATCCGGAATCAGGACGGTTTCAACGCTGTTGCCGTTATCCATGCGCATGACCCATTTCCGGGTACCGTCTTTTGATGTCTCATCATAGACGACCTCGGGGCCACGAATCTCGGCAACTTCCTTGAGCTGTTCGCGCAGCGACTTGCTCATATTGGTCATTTGATCGAAGTCATCAACACCGCGCTGATGCATCCACTGGAGAACCTGCTGGGCACGGAAACGCTTTTCCCCCAGGGTTTCAAAAAACGCCTCCAGTTTTGCCTTGGGCATTCCCAGAAGATTGACTTTTTCGGCGGCGCCCGTCATCACATAACCTCGATCAGATAACCAATTCAGGGGCACCCTGCCGGGCACCCCTGAAACAACAACCTCAGCCGCGCGGGCAGATTTCGTTGTCGTTGAAGAAATAAGCCACTTCACGCTCAGCGGAGGCAGCAGAGTCAGAACCATGGACAGCGTTGGCGTCGATGGAGGAAGCAAAATCCGCACGAATGGTGCCAGCTTCCGCTTCTTTAGGGTTGGTAGCACCCATCAGCTCACGATTCTTCAGGATAGCACCCTCGCCTTCCAGCACCTGAACCACAACCGGGCCAGAGGTCATGAATGCAACCAGATCATTAAAGAACGGGCGCTCTTTGTGCTCGGCGTAAAAGCCCTCAGCCTGCTCCTGAGTAAGGTGCATCATCTTGGCAGCAACGATTTTCAGGTCCGCCTTCTCGAAACGGCTGTAGATTTCGCCGATCACGTTCTTGGCGACTGCGTCGGGCTTGATAATGGAGAGCGTGCGCTCGTTTGCCATGGTATTTCTCCAGTTAGTTCAGGGTTGAAAATTCAGAGGTGGGATTATACGCAGTCAGGGTGCAACTGCCTACCGCACCGAGCGAAGTCGCTCCACAACTTCAATAATCTGGGAACAGGCAAATGCAACCTCCTCTTCGGTGGTGAACCTGCCAAAGGAGAACCTGAGCGCCCGGTGAGCCAGCTCATCGCTGACGCCTATTCCTCGCAATACATAAGAAGGCTCGACCGTTGCTGAAGCGCAGGCGGAGCCCGAGGACACCGCAAGGTTGCGAAGGCCGAGCATCAACGACTCGGCTTCAACACCCTCAAACGACAGATTGACAATACCCGGCACACGATGTTCCCGACTGCCATTAAAGTGAACTCCGTCAAGCCCCTCAAGCCCGTCCAGGAACGCCGCGCGCATCTGTTCCAGTTTACTTATTTCGGCATCAAGCCCGGTACGTGCCAGCTCGAAGGCCCGCCCCATGCCCACGATCTGATGCGTCGCCAGTGTGCCCGATCGCATGCCGCGCTCATGTCCACCGCCATGCATCTGTGCTGCAATGCGAACCTCCGGCGCTCGCCGGACATACAGCGCCCCTACGCCTTTCGGGCCATAAACCTTGTGAGCCGAAAGAGAGAGCAAATCCACCTCAAGATCCGCAACATCCACTGGCAGCTTGCCGGCGGCCTGGGCGGCATCAACATGAAACAGCACGCCACGCTTTCTCAAGCACCGGCCGATTGCGCGGATGTCGGTCAGCGACCCAAGCTCATTGTTGACCATCATCAGGCTGACCAGGGCCGTATTATCCCGAAGGGCGGATTCGACAGCCTCAACGGACACCCTGCCATCAACTCCCGGCTCCAGCCAGGTAACCTCAATGCCCTGCTGCTCCAGCCACTTACAGGTATCAATGACAGCCTTGTGCTCAATGCGGGATGTCACGATATGGGGATTATCGCGTAGCTCCGCCACACCCTTGATGGCAAGATTGTCAGATTCCGTGGCTCCGGAAGTCCAGACAATCTCCCGGGGGTCTGCGTGGATCAGATCCGCCACCTGTCGACGAGCATTTTCAACGGCGGCTTCGGCCTGCCAGCCATAACCATGAGAACGGGAAGCCGGATTGCCAAACACCCCATCCAGGGTCAGGTACTTCATCATGTCTTCAGCAACGGCGGGATCAACGGGCGTCGTCGCCGCATAGTCCAGATAGACGGGCTTTTTCATAGGCAAAAGAGGTCGGGTTATCAGGCCGTGGCCTGGTCAGTCAGTCTTTGGGTATTGATAGCGTCGGCACTTTCATCAGACTGCTTGCGGTTCTGACGATCAGCCACTTGCCGGATCTCGTGTTTGCGCATCAGATCCCCGAGACTGATTTCACTCAGGAATTGATGAATCTGGTCACTGAGATCAGACCAGAGATGGTGGGTAAGGCATTTCTCGCCGTTCTGGCAGTCACCTTTGTTACCGCAACGCGTAGTATCAAGGGACTCACTCACAGCGTCGACCACTTCGGCCACGAAAACCTCATCTGCGGAGCGGCTCAGGCGATAACCGCCACCGGGGCCACGCACACTTACCACCAATTTCTGCCTGCGCAGTCGAGAGAACAGCTGCTCCAGGTAAGAAAGGGAAATTTCCTGTCGGGCTGAAATATCCGCCAGACTCACCGGCCCCTGCCCTGCATGCAGCGCAAGATCCAGCATTGCCGTAACGGCATAGCGGCCTTTCGTGGTCAGTTTCATAACCTCAGCCCCAATGATGGGATTGAATCTCGATTCACTGGAGCGAGTATGAATTGACCAACTAAAACAGTCAAGTATTCAGCCACGCTCCCGCTCATCAGACTCATCGCGAACGCAGTCGAAATCCTCATCATGCAAGGGAGGCAGCTCGCCATTCTGATACTCGGCGTTCACCTTGCGAAGCGCCTTGCACATATTCTCAATCCGATCATCCACCGCATGCATGTGGTCCAGCAATGCCCTGACCGATCTAGCGACCGGGTCCGGCATTTCCTCGGTTACGCCGTAGGCGTCGAAACCCATACGCTCCTCCATCTCCTTGCGGCGCACGTCGTCTTCACCTTTGCGTTTGACGATGACCCTGCCCGGTATGCCTACCACGGTTGCCCCAGGCGGAACCGCCTTGGTCACCACAGAGTTGGAGCCGATCTTCGCACCCTCACCCACCTCAAATGGCCCGAGAATCTTTGCGCCGGCACCCACTACCACACCATTACCGATCGTTGGATGCCGCTTGCCCTTGTTCCAGCTGGTGCCGCCAAGGGTCACACCCTGGTATAGCGTGACATCGTCTCCAATCACCGTGGTTTCACCAATCACCACACCCATGCCATGATCAATAAAGAAGCGGCGACCAATGGTTGCGCCAGGATGAATCTCGATACCGGTAAACCATCTCGCCAGCGTAGAAATCGTCCGCGCCAGCCACTTCAGCCCCATGCTCCACAGCCAGTGGGAGAAGCGATGAAACAACAGCGCGTGCAATCCCGGGTAGTTGGTCAACACCTCAAAGGTGTTCCTCGCCGCCGGATCCCGGTGAAATACGCTTTTTACATCTTCCCGTAAACGCTCAAACATGACGTTATTCCTGCCCCTCATCCACGGCACCAGCCGCTGTCGTGTTCCTGCCCAACCCTTCGCGGGCACCGGCGGCCTTCTGAACCGATGTCAGAATACCCCGGAGAATATTGATTTCCATCTGGTCCAGCTTTGCCCGCTGAAACAACCGGCGCAACCGTGTCATCAACTGCCTGGGGTTCTCCCGGCGATGAAAATCCACATCCTGCAATACCTGCTCGAGATGACCGAAAAATCCTTCAACATCATTCACCGTCGCGGGCGGCACATCCCATCCGCGGTCCCCGGGTTCGACCATGGACTCAAGGTAGGGACTGCTTTCCACCTCTTCAAGCCCACGAAGATAATGCATCCTCAATTCATAACAAACCACCTGCACCGCCATTGCCAGATTCAGTGAGCTGTAGTCCGGGTTCGAGGGAATATGGATGTGATAATGGCAGCGCTGAAGCTCTTCATTGGACAACCCATTGCTCTCACGCCCGAACACCAGGGCGACTGGACCACGAGCACTGTTTTCCGCCGCGGTGACGGCAGCCTGGGGCGGGGAAATAACGGGCCAGGGGACCTTCCGCCCGCGTGCGCTGGTACCCATTACCAGGACACAGTCTGACAACGCCTCATCAAGACTGGAAACTACCTGAGCCCGATCCAGCACATCCGACGCCGATGAAGCCCGGGCATAGGAGGCTTCGTCCGGAAACGACTTTGGGTTCACCAGCCAAAGATTTCCAAGCCCCATGTTTTTCATGGCGCGGGCGACGGCGCCGATATTGCCCGAGTGGGTAGTTTCCACCAGGACGATGCGAACCTGATCATGGTAGGTATCAGTGCTTTCCACCGGCAGCGCGGGCTTGTTCATGGTCATCGGGCCTGTTACTTCAAGAAAAGTGATAAAAGAGCGGCATGATACCAGAATTACCGGCCAACCTGCTCTCCGGAAATGCCGCAACCCCGTGGTATCCGTGCTTTTGCTAAGCCAAAAAACGTACAAGGCGGGGCAGTTTTTGCTATCATGGCCGGCCTTCACACACCCGGATAATGAACACTCAGATGCAACCAGCAATTAAAATGGCCCTGCGCGTTGCCCGCCAGGGATCTGACTACCTGAAAGCCCATTTCGAGCGCCAGGAGCCTAACGGTAAGGATGAGTCCGAACGCCATCGGCAACTGGAGCGAGTGGAGCAGTCCATTTACGACAACTTCACCGAACAACTGGAAAAGGCCTACAAGGATCATGTGATCGCACCTCTGGGCGAGTCCGACGCCGGCAACCACGAAAAAAGCTGGCACATATTCCCGGTTCTCGGCCGCGACAATTTTGTGCGAGGCATTCCCGAATTTGTACTTGCCCTGGCCCAGAAAAAGAACAATCGCACAGAAAACCTGCTGCTGGTTAACCCGATTACCGGCGAAGAGTACTCTGCGAGCCGAGGCCACGGCGCTGTTCTGAACAGCCGCCGCGTGCGCACATCCGAAATAAAAGTGCCCGCCAAGGCAGCACTGGCTACCAACCTCCTCGACCAGGCCCGCCAGGGCGATGACCCCATGATCTGGGGCGAGATGGCAGCCGTACTGGCTCGCGACACCGCCATGTTCCGCACCTCGGGCTGCGTAACACTGGATATCGCGCGAGTGTCTGCTGGTCTGCTGGATGCGGCCGTGATCTTCCGACCACAGGCAGCAGATTTTGATCTGGGCGTAACACTGGCCATGGAGTCCGGCGCCCTGACCGGCGACTTCTCCGGCAACCCAGCAGTTGGAGCCGCCAGGCAACTGGTCGTCGCCAATCCAAAGCTGTTCCGGGAACTGCTCAAAACGCTGCACCCATTCCGGGGTCGACTGCCGCGTTAAGAAAGACAGGGCCACAAAAAAACCGCCAGTCCTCACGGATGGCGGTTTTTTTGTGGCCCGGAAAAGACCCGGAGCTTACATCCGGTTCAACCACTCCGGCGGCTGCTCCTCTTCTTCCTCACCGGAACCCTCTTTCGCGGGAACCATCAGATCTTCGCGGGTCACGCCCATCACCATCAACATGTTCGCGGACACGTAGATGGACGAATAGGTACCGACAACGACACCGATAATCAGGGCAAGCGCGAAGTTATTGATCGCTTCGCCACCGAGGAAATACAGCGCCAGCAACACAACCAGGGTAGTACCGGAAGTGTTAATGGTTCGAGTAATGGTCTCGTGGATAGACTGGTTGATGATGTTCCAAGGCTCACCCACGCGCATCTTACGGAAGTTCTCCCGTATACGGTCAGCCACAACAATGGTGTCGTTCAGGGAATACCCGATAACCGCCAGCAACGCCGCCAGCACTGTCAGATCGAAGGTCCACTGAAACAGCGCGAACACGCCCAGCACAATGATCACGTCGTGCGCCAGAGGAATCACCGAGGCGATACCAAACTTGAACTGAAAGCGCATACCCACGTAGATCAGAACCACCGCGAGCGCGATCAGCAGCCCCAGCCCACTGTCCTCTTTGAGCTCTTCGCCCACCTGAGAACCGACAAATTCAGAGCTGACCAACTCAAGATCAGCACCATCCGCCGTCAGCACGCCGGCCACTTCCAGAGCCAGCTCGTCATTCCCGGCCTCTGCCATCCGGATCAGTACGGTGGTATCGGCTCCGAAATTCTGAACCGCAAACTGCTCGTAGCCCGCCTCGGTAAGGGTGTTTCTGATACCGTCCAGGCTCGGAGCTTCAGCGTATTCGAGCTCCACCGAGGTTCCCCCGGTAAAGTCCATACCCAGATTCAGGCCACGTACCCCCAGCAGCGCAATGGAGGCCACCACCAGAACAATAGAAAGTGCGGAAGCTATCTTCCGCAAGCCCATGAAATCAAACGGCTGCTTTTCCATATCAGGCATTTTCAAGCTTCCCCCCGATGGACAATTTCTCGACCCTGCGACCGCCATAAACCAGATTCACTATACCGCGGCTCACCATCAGGCCCGAGAACATGGAAGTGAGAATACCGATACACAGGGTAACTGCGAAGCCCTTCACCGGTCCGGAGCCCATGGCAAACAGAATGACGGCAACCAGAAGGGTTGTGATATTGGCATCGAAAATCGACACAAAGGCGCGACCATAACCGGCATTAATGGCGCTTTGTGGCGGCACCCCCGCCTTCAGCTCTTCCTTGATACGCTCAAAGATCAGAACGTTCGCATCAACGGCCATACCCACCGTCAGAACGATACCCGCGATACCCGGCAACGTCAGCGTGGCAGATAGGATTGACATGCATGCAACCAGCAACATCAGGTTAAGCGTCAGCGCAACATTGGCCACCAACCCGAAGCCGCGGTAGAACACCAGCATGTAAAGCAACACCAGCCCAAAGCCGAGCATCACCGACATCATCCCGGCATCGATATTCTTCTGCCCCAGGCTTGGCCCGATGGTGCGCTCCTGCACAAAGTACATGGGCGCGGCCAGAGCACCGGCCCTCAGCAACAGTGCGAGCTCAGCCGCTTCGGGGATGGAATCCAGACCAGTAATCCGGAAGCTGCTCCCCAGCGCTGACTGCACTGTCGCCAGGCTGATAATGCCTTTTTCCACGACCCGGTTTTCAGTTTCAACGATTTCTCCGTTGACTTCCCGGGTCTCGGTTTCGGTGCGGTATTCAATGAACAACACCGCCATGCGGCGGCCAATGCTATTGCGTGTCGCCCGATTCATCAGGTCACCACCAACGGAGTCCATGGTGATATTGACCTGCGGCTGGCCATTTTCATCGAACGCTTGCTGGGCATTGGCAACATTGTTACCAGTGGCGATGACATCCCGCTCAAGACGAGCGGTACGCTGTGGATTATCCCGGAAAGGAAACTGTTCGGTCTCGGCGGACGGCGCATCCTGCCGAGCCTCCATCCGGAATTCCAGGTTAGCCGTCGCGCCAAGTACACGCTTGGCCTGGGCGGTATCCTGCACACCTGGCAGCTCTACAATAATGCGGTCTGCCCCCTGGCGCTGAACCAGTGGCTCGGCCACGCCCAGTTCATTCACCCGGTTGCGGATGGTGGTCAGGTTCTGCTCAAGAGCGTATTCCTGGATGTTCCGAACTTCTGCTTCGGACAGCGTCAGCGTCAGCAGAAACTCTTCACCTTCTGTTGTCTCATCCAACAGGAATTCGTTGTACTGATCGCGAACCAGCTCAAACGCCTCGCTACGTGCAGCTTCGTCACGGAAGCTCAGTACAATGCGGGTCTGATCCTCAATGTCGCCACCGCGGTAGCGGATGCGCTCTTCCCTCAGCTCTCGTTTGATCTGACCAGACAACGCTTCCAGACGCTGATTCAATGCCGTTTCCATATCCACCTCCAGGAGGAAGTGAACACCACCACGTAAATCCAGCCCCAGTTTCATTGGGCCTGCTCCAAGGCTGCGCAGCCAGCCTGGCGTTGACGGCGCCATATTCAGGGCCACCAGGTATTCGTTGCCAAGGGCCGCCTGAACAGCGGGGCGTGCCCGCAGCTGGTCATCAGAGCTGGTGAGGCGGATCAGCGCGTCCCGCTCTTCCAACAGGCTTGATTTGACTTCGATGCCTTCCTGCTCAAGCTTGGCAAGGGCGCGATCAAGCACTCGCTGCTCAACTTCGGTGCTGCCACGGGCGCCGGTGATCTGGATAGCGTAATCGTCAGGGAAAAAGTTCGGTAAGGCGTAGATAAAACCAATCACCAGTGCGAACACGATGACCAGGTTTTTCCAGAGAGGATACTTGTTCAGCATGAGAATCCTTCGAGCCGGCAGACGTGCCGGTCTTGGTGTTTCAGCCAGTCAGAAAATGAACAGGCGCATCATGGATGCGCCTGGAAACCAGCTCAGATGTCCTTGAGAGTGCCTTTCGGCAGAGCCGCAGCAACGGCAACTTTCTGAACCTTCATTTCAACGTTATCTGCAACTTCCAGAACAATGAAGTCGTCGGTCACTTTGGTAATCTTGCCAGCAACGCCGCCAGAGGTAACCACTTCATCACCCTTGTTCAGGCCGGACATCAGGGCCTTATGCTCTTTTGCACGCTTGGACTGCGGACGCCAGATCAGGAAATAGAAAATCAGGATGAAGCCGGCGAAGAAGATGATCTGACCCATCACGCTCATTCCCTGGGCACCCGCTTCCTGAGCCGAGGCCAAAGCAGGCATCAGAGACAGCAGACCAGCGATGAGCAATTTGACTGATTTCATTCAGGTTCTCCGTTTATTGACTGATTTAAAGCAAAATTTGTTCAGGAATCGCCCAGAGGCGGAACGGTTTCGCCCCGTAAGGCATAGAATTCGCTTACAAAGTCCGACAATGTACCTGCTTCAATGGCCCCACGCAATCCACTCATCAGGTTCTGATAGAACCTCAGGTTATGAATGGTATTGAGCTGTGACCCGAGCATTTCTCCGCACTTATCAAGGTGATGCAGGTAGCTCCTGGAAAAATGCTTACAGGTATAGCAATCGCAACGCTCGTCCAGCGGGCCGGTGTCGTGGCGGTTCTTGGCATTGCGGATTTTGACAATACCGGTGGAGGTAAACAGATAGCCATTGCGTGCATTGCGGGTTGGCATCACACAGTCGAACATATCGACACCTCGGCGCACCGCTTCAACGATATCCTCAGGGCGACCAACGCCCATCAGGTAGCGTGGTTTGTCGTCCGGCATCTTCGGCGGCAGGTGATCCAGGATCCGGATCATGTCTTCTTTCGGCTCGCCCACCGACAGGCCGCCAATGGCATAGCCATCGAAACCAATCTTTTCCAGGCCCTCCAGGGACTGATCCCGGAGCGACTCATACATACCGCCCTGTACGATGCCAAACAGCGCCGCCGGATTGCCCTCGTGGGCTCTCTTACTGCGCTCGGCCCAGCGCAGCGAGAGTTCCATGGACTCTTTCGCCTGCTTTTCCGTTGCCGGATACGGCGTGCATTCGTCGAAAATCATCACGATGTCAGAGCCCAGATCACGCTGAACCTGAATCGCGATTTCCGGTGACAGCTCGACTTTGGAACCATCAACCGGAGACCGGAAAGTCACACCCTGCTCGGTAATCTTGCGCATCTCGCCCAGGCTAAAAACCTGGAAACCGCCGGAATCCGTCAGAATTGGCCCCTGCCACTGGGTGAAGTCGTGCAGGTCGCCGTGGGCTTTGACCACTTCCGTGCCGGGGCGCAGCATCAGGTGAAACGTATTGCCCAGAATAATATGGGCGCCGATTTCCTCGATGTCCCGGGGCAGCATTCCCTTTACAGTGCCATAGGTGCCTACCGGCATGAATGCCGGAGTCTCCACTACGCCTCGGGGAAACGTCAGTCGGCCACGACGGGCCTTGCCATCTTCTCCGAGTTTCTCGAAGGACATAAAACAGGATTCACTCACTGTGATTCTCCACGGGATTCGGTTTGATGTGGCTCGGCGGAATCCGTTCCCAGCATCATGCCCCGGCTGGGCTCCTGAGCGGTAAGAAACATGGCATCGCCGTAGCTGAAAAACCGGTACTTTTGCTCCACCGCCTCGCGATACGCAGACATGATGTTGTTATAGCCTGCAAACGCACTGACCAGCATGATCAGTGTGGACTCCGGCAAATGGAAGTTGGTGATCATGGCGTCCACGGTCTGGAAACGGTAACCAGGGTAGATGAAGATATCCGTATCGCCCCGGAACTCCTGCAAACGCCCTGCCCGGCTGGCCGACTCCAGAGAGCGGACGGAAGTGGTACCCACGGCAACGACCCGGCCACCCCGAGCGCGGGCCTCATTGACGGCGTTTACCGTCTCTTCCGGCACATGGGCGATTTCGCTGTGCATAACGTGGTCTTCGATCTTGTCGACCCGTACCGGTTGAAAGGTACCGGCGCCAACGTGCAGCGTAACGTACGCAAACTCGACGCCCTTCGCTTCAAGGGCAGACAGCACGGCATCATCAAAGTGCAGCCCGGCAGTGGGTGCAGCCACGGCGCCCGCCTCCTTGGCATAGACGGTCTGATAGCGCTCACGATCCGACTGCTCATCTTCCCGTTCCATGTAAGGCGGTAAAGGCATGTGACCGATACGCTCGAGCACATCCAGAAACGCCTCATCCCCTTCATAGACGAAATGAAAGAGCGCATCTTCCCGCGCCAGCATTCGCAGTGCGGTTCCATCTTCCAGCAATAGTCGCTGGCCTTCCTTGGGAGATTTGGAAGAACGGGTATGGGCGAGCAATTCCTTTTCACCCAGTAAACGCTCAACCAGTATTTCCACTTTGCCACCGGTTTCCTTCTGGCCAAACAAGCGGGCCGGAATAACACGGGTATTGTTGAATACCAGGAGGTCCCCGGGCTGGAGCAGGTCCGGAAGGTCAGTAAACTTCAGATGAGTGGTCTGGCCGGAAAGGCCGTCAAGACTGAGCAGACGCGAGGCACTGCGTTCTTTAAGCGGATAACGGGCGATAAGCTCGTCCGGCAGATCAAAATGAAAATCGGAGACGTTCATGGGCCGGGCTATTCACGATGCCGCAGGTTGCGGCCTATAAGTGGTAGCGGCGGGCGGACTCGAACCGCCACGGGTTTTACCCCAACGGATTTTGAATCCGTCGTGTCTACCAATTTCACCACGCCGCCATCGGAGAGTGGGAGGGATTATACTGAGCCAGAGCCCGAAAGCAACCAGCCGGCAGGCAAAAATCACCCGCCGGCACAGTGAATTAGAGTCGATCGAACAGGGACAGCTGAGAAACCTGCGCAAACGACTGCTGAGCGGCCTGCAATACGAAGCTCTGGAAACTGAGGTTGCTGATGGCCTCGGCGTAGTCGACATCCTGTAGCTGGGAACGAATCTCTTTGGTGTAGAGTTCCGAATCCTCAAGAAACGCGGTGGTGGACTCCACTGCGTTGAGCCGGCCACCAAGCTCGGTTTGCTTGAGAATGATTGACTCCTGGGCATTATCGAGATTGACCAGGGTTTCGGCGATCAGCGCATCGTACTCGGCACGGCTCTTGGGCGTTGTTTTGGAGATACCATCAAGGCCGGCAATCAGGTTTTCGATAGTGCCGAAGATGGATTGTTTATCATTTACCCCTATCGTGAAAGTATCTCCTGCTCCCGTTGGTAAACCTGTAACCGGATCAATTCCATTTGGATCATAAACAGCATCATTGACCGTCATTTTTATACCGGCCACTTCAAACTCTTCACCAACCCTAGGTGGAGGTGTTGGAGTTAAATCAGGAGAACCATTCGGCCCTGTAATTCTAAGGTCACCATCTAAATTCACAACCGAAACGGTCAGGTCATCGGGGACAGACGGCGTGGCTCCAATAAATGAATTCGTTAAATCATTCGGGGCGACCAATTCAAGCCCAGAGATGTAACCAGAGGCGGAAACACCATTGTCAGATCCATTGTCATCGCTAGTTACAGAGATTGACTTAGGAACATCCACAAAGATCCCTTTGCCGTGGTCGCTAATAGGCACGGTCACACCATCATCAATCTCCAATACCCGCTGCCCCTCATCGCCTTGATACACCCATTTGCCTTCATCATTTTTGGCAAATGCAGGCGTACTGCCCTGGAAGCCACTGAAGATATACTCCCCGGATGCATCCCGGGTATTGGCAATATTGGCGAGCTGGCCAAGACGTTCCTTGAGCTCCGCCGAGATGGACTGCCGATCATTTGCAGACAGAGAACCATTACCGGCCTGAACCGTCAGCTCCCTCACCCTCTGGATAATGTCCACAGCGCTGGCGAGTGTGCTTTCTTCCTGCTTCAGCCGGTTATCGGCCAGATTGGCATTCCGGCCGTAGGTTTCCGAGCGCTGAAGCTCCTGGTCAAGCTTCAGAATACGGGCGGCCGCCACTGGATCATCCGACGGTTTGTTTACTTTCTTACCGGTAGAGATCTGCTGCTGGGTGTTAACCAGGTTGCTGTTGATGTCCTGCAGACGGTTGATGCCGCCGAAAAAAATCTGTTGTGATGAAATTCTGATCATGTGACATCACCTCGCCTTAACGGAAGCTCTGCAGCAACGTGTTAAAAAGATCCTGCGCCACAGACATCACCTGGGCCGATGCGTTGTAGGCTGCCTGGTACTGAATCAATTTGCCGGCCTCTTCGTCCAGGTTAACGCCCGAGACAGACTCCCGCTGATTGGTAGACTGCTCCAGCAGCGTTGCCCCGGCGTCTTTATCCAGCTGGCTCTGGCGGGTTTTCACGCCGATATCCTCGACCAGGCCAGCGTAGCCCTCGGTAAAGTTCTGGGAACCGCCATTGAGCGTATTTTTTGTACCCAGCGCGGCCAGAAGCTCAGCGTTGCGGTTGTCTGAAACGCCGTTCTTATTGAAATCGATGGTAAACTCATCGCCAACTGCAGGCTCTCCAGTCATTTCGAACTGAAAGCCCTGGTAGCGGCTGCCATCGCTGGGGTCATCACTAAAAAACACGTTGACCTTTTTCGGATCATAATTGCCGGTTTCGAGAACGTTATTACCCGGGGTATCCGTGATCTCGTAATCGTAAGTGCCCGTTGCCGCATCGTAATTCGTGAACTCGATATTCAGGGGGCCATTGCTCAGCTCCCCCCGACTCTGAAACCCTGGCAACAAGGCTCCCGTATTCGGGTTACGAACATTCAGCATATTGCCCTGGCCAATCTCGGCAGTGCCTAGGTTGTCGTCACTGCCGCTTGCCCTGATCGGACTGGCAAAAGCAAGATCTTCCTCACGCCGAACATTCAGCTTGATGTTCTCCGCCGCATTTCTGCTGGGCTGAATCAGGTACTTGTCACCGGCATTGAATTCTCCTCCGTCAATGCGGATATTAAATCCCGGCATTGTGATTTCGGATTGCACCGGGTCCGGCAATCGCCCCTGGTTGACAGTGTCCCCTGTCGCAGTATTGATCAACTCAAAATTGCGACCGTCACCACTGAACTGAAGTGACCAGGTACCGGCAGGTAGATTGCTGCTGTCAGTGATTTCAACCGCCAAACGGCCATTCTGGGGCTCTGCATTATTGGCGTTTGGAATCACCCGACTGCGCTGAAGTTCCAGAGCATTTACATCGGTAAAGAAATTGCTCCCCAGATCGCCCTCCAGGTCCATCCCGATCTCATGCTGATGGTTTATGGCCGAGGAGATGGCAATCGCCAGCCGGCCGAGCTCATCGAAGGCGGGCTTCAGGGCCATTTCATCAAAGGCACGCAAGCCACCCAGTTTTCCGCCCTGAATCTGTTCATCCACCAGCAGGGTGCGCCCACCACTGGAGAGCGTAAATTCCAGCCGCGTGGGATCTTCCGCACTGCTTCGGGTCGCAAATTCTGCGGCGTTGGCGCCGGTAACCAAAGCCAGACCGTTAGACAGGGACACATTCACCTGGCTGCCTTCAACCTCCGTTACCCGAATGCTCACCAGCTCAGACAACTGGCGCAACTTCTCGTCCCGCTTATCCATCAGCTCCAGGGGCTCCTTGCCCTGGGCCAGGCCCGGAGATTCAGAAATAGCCAGGTTCAGTTCAGCGATACTCTTCAGCAGAGTATTGGCATCTTTCACGCCCTGCTGCATCTGGGTTTTTACCGATTCGCGCTGCTGGATGAACTCCTGGTTCAATCCCTGAAAGCGATTCACCAGTTGTTGGGCTTCACTGAGCACGAGCTGGCGTTGGGGCAACGACGTCGGGTCTTCCGCGGCATTCTGCATAGCCGAGAAAAAGTTGTTCAGAGCTTTGTTCAGACCGGTGTCTTCGCCGCCTAACAGGTTATCCAGCCGCGTGAGTTCGGCGTTGAAAGCATTCTGCTCGCCAAACAGTGTGCTGTCCTCACGTAACTGCTGACTCAGATAGGCATCTGCCAGCCGGCGGATATTAGCGACGGATACGCCACTGCCGATGGTCCCTGCACCTGTACGCCGACCTTCCTGGGTCTCGAACTGGACCTCCTGGCGACTGTAACCCGGCGTATTTGCGTTGGTTATGTTATTTGCAGTGGTGTTGAGCGCCGCCTGGTGCCCCAATACCCCACTCAGACCAATACCGATCAAGCCCGCCATGATCTGTTACTCCTTTACTCTGTCACTGCTCATCGACAGTGTCATCAGAGAATCACGATTCATGATCCGACGGATCTTGGCTCCGTATTCCGGATCGGTTGCATAACCCGCTTCCTGCAGCTTCTCAGCAAAGACTTCTGGCTCATCTGCCGATGACAGAACATCGCGGTAACGGGGATTGTTTTGCAGGAAGTCAACGTAGTCCCGGAAGCTGGCTTCGTAGTCCGGATAGGCCCGGAAATCTGCCCGCTCTTTCATCGCCACGCCACCCCGGAATTCGGTAGTGGTAATGCTCACAGCGTCACCGCCCCAACGACTGTCTGCCTTGATGCCAAACAGATTGAAACTCGGCTGCGAACCATCGCCTTTGATCATGTGTTTGCCCCAACCGGTTTCGAGCGCCGCCTGGGCAATCATCAGGCGCGGATCAATGCCGGTCTCCTTTCCGATCTGCTCTGCGAACGGCATGAGCTGCTCAACAAAATGCTCTGGCGACTCAAATACCTCCGGCAACTTGCCGGGGTTCTCTGCTGGCTCTGCTTTTACCTTCGCAGCTACATCCGCCACCTCTGCCATTCGCTCCGGCAACTCCCTGGAAATCGCCGGCATACTGCGGTCGTAATCGGTAATGGCGCCCTTGTGACCCGCCAGTTTCTCTCCATCCTCACCGAGCCCAGGGATCTGTTGACCCAGTTGCCGGACCAGCGCTTCCGCCAGCCCGGTACCGGTACCACCGGCCATACTCAAGCTGATCTGGCTGTCGAACATATCCCGGTACATCTGGCTTTCATTGCTGTTCAGGTAGTTTCCCTCGGCAAATACCTCGCCTGCCTTGCGCATGGATTTGAGCATCTCTGACAGGAACAGGCTCTCGAACTGCTTCGCAACCTGCTCCAGTGCAGCCTGTTTGTCAGTTCGAGCCTGGGTCTTCAGCGCATTCAGACCACTGAAATCGGTGTAGACCTGGGCTTGCTGTAGTCTTGGATCCTGCATGGCGATACCTAGATCACAATCAATTCGGCACGAAGCGCGCCAGCCTGTTTGAGTGCTTCAAGCACCGCCATCACATCGCCTGGCGCTGCCCCTACCTGGTTTACAGCCTGAACAATTTCGTTAAGCGTGGTTGCCGGGCCGAACTGGAACATCCGTGCCGGGTCTTCCGTCACAGCGATCTGGGTATTCTGCTGAACGGCTGTATCACCCTGAGCCAGAGGATTGGGCTGCACCACCTCGGGGTTTTCCTGAATAGTCACGGTCAGGTTGCCATGGGTAATGGCAGCCGGGCTCACTTTTACATTCTGGCCGACCACGATGGTGCCGGTGCGGCTATTGATCACCACTCTTGCGGCTTCCTGAGCCGGATCGACCTCAATGTTCTCCAGAATGGACAGAAAACTGACTCTCTGTGATGGGTCCCTGGGTGCCCGCACCGATATAGAAGTGGCGTCGTGTGCATAAGCCATGTCCGGGCCCAGACGACCATTGATCGCCTCAACCACACGGCGGGCCGTGGTAAAGTCGGAACGCAGCAGATTGAAGGTGATGGTATCGCCCCGGTTGAACGGCGATTCCACCTCACGCTCGATGGTTGCGCCGTTCGGAATTCGGCCAACGCTGGGTACATTCACGGTAATCCGGGAACCATCCTGGCCCTGGGCACCAAAACCGCCAACCACAAGGCTGCCCTGTGCCATGGCATAAACCTGGCCATCGGCGCCTTTCAGCGGTGTCATCAGCAAGGTTCCGCCACGCAGGCTATCGGCATTTCCGATAGACGAAACTGTGATATCCAGCTCCTGTCCGGCTTTGGCAAAGGCCGGCAAAGTCGCGCTTACGGTTACCGCCGCCACATTGGCCAGATTCGGGTTCACACCATCCGGCAAGGTTATGCCGAACTGGTTCATCATGTTCCGAAAGGTCTGGTTGGTAAACGGCGCTTTGTCGCCAGTACCATCAAGACCGACCACCAGGCCATAACCAATCAGTTGGTTGTTGCGTACGCCTTTAACCTTGGCCAGGTCTTTCAGGCGGTCGGCCATCACCGGCGCGGAACAAAGGGCCGTGAGGGCAAAGACGGCAATCAGTTTGCGGATCATAGCGGCCACCACTCACTGTTGAAGAAGCGAGCCAGCCAGCCCATCTGGTTGGCCTGGTCAAAATCACCGGTACCGCCGTAGGCAAACCGGGCATCTGCAACACGGTTGGAGGTTACGGTGTTATCCGGTTGAATATCCTGCGGTCGAACCAGCCCGGTCATTCGGATGTACTCATCACCGTTGGTCAGGGACAACCACTTCTCGCCCCGAACCCGGAGTACACCATTAGGCAGAACTTCGGTGACCGTAACGGTAATACTGCCAGCCAGGCTGTTGCTCTGATCGGCTTCGGCAGAGCCTTCAAAGTCCCGCTCAAAATTGGCAGAAGCGTTCAAGCCGATATTTGTCTTTCCAAAGATGCTCGGTTCCGGAATGCTCAGTTCCTGATCCTTGGTAATGGAGGTTTCAGCGTTCTTGCTGGCACTGGTGGATTCCTGCAGCAATACCGTAAGCACGTCACCCACGTTGAGTGCCTTGGTATCGCCGTACAGGTTGTAATTTCTCGACACCTGGTAAATTGCCCCGGAGTCCGGGTCGCGCTGCATCATGGATTGGGCGCGAACCGGAGCGTAGGCCGGATCGTCCGGCATAGCCCGGGGGCGAGACATGGCGGTGCATCCCTGCAGCATAATCAGCACACCCACCAATGCCAGGGTGGCCAGCCGTTCAGTGTATAAACTGCGTTGAATGCGTTTCATGACTTAACCAATATTGTTGGTGATGAACTGAAGCATCTGGTCTGTGGTCGAAACCACCTTGGAGTTCATTTCATAGGCACGCTGGGTCGTAATCATGTTCACCAGCTCTTCCACCACCTCTACGTTGGAGGATTCAATGGTGCCCTGTTCAATGGACCCGAGACCTGCAAGTCCGGCTTCACCTTCAGCCGGATCACCACTGGCATTGGTCTGCTTGAACAGATTATTACCGATGGCCTGCAAGCCCTGCGGGTTGATGAAGTCCACCAGGGTGATCTGCCCGAGGTTGACGGGCGCAGCCTGGTCATCGGTAATAGCGGTGACCGTCCCATCTTTGCCAATGGTCATATTGGTGGCGTTCTCCGGCACATTGATATTCGGCTGAAGCGGAAAGCCATCCGGTGTGACCACATCGCCGTCAGAGTTCAGCTGAAACTGGCCATCCCGGGTATAGGCGATCTGTCCGTCCGGCATCTGAATCTGAAAGAATCCCCGGCCATTCACCGCCATATCCAGAGGCTGTTCAGTGATCTGCAGGTTGCCCTGGCTGAATTGCTTGGCAGTGCCAACAATCCGGACCCCGGTCCCGAGCTGCAGGCCAGAGGGCAACTGCGTGTTCTCAGTGCTCTGCCCGCCGGGCTGACGGTTTATCTGATACAGCAGATCCTGGAACACCGCCCGATCCCGCTTGAAGCCGGTGGTGTTCACATTGGCCAGGTTGTTGGAAATGGTGGACATGTTGGTGTCCTGCGCGCTCAACCCGGTTTTACTGACCCAAAGTGCTGGATGCATGGTTTTACTCCTTGCCCGTCGGTGGCCGATGCGGCGATCTTTTGCCGCTCTCCGCCAACCGATGGCGTTTGATCATCGTTATCAGAGGTTCTGCAACAGTCGTGCCGTAGCCTCGGAATTTTCATTGGCGGTCGACATCACCTTTACCTGCATCTCGTATTGGCGAGATAACTGCAGATTGGAGATCATTTCCTCCACCGCATTCACGTTTGAACTTTCGAGAAAACCGGTGGCGACACGCATGGCTGCATCCGGTGGCTCTGGACCATCAAGAGCCTGATCCGGCTTGCGTCGAATGAACCCATCCAGACCTTTCTCAAGTGCATCTACCGGTGGGTTGACAAGCTTCAGTCGGTCAACTTCCACTAGCTGATCCGGCGGCCCACCTACCGGCACAATGGAGATGGTGCCGTCCGAGCCAACCTGAAGATTGTCAAAAGGAGGAAGAGCCACCGGCCCACCGTTCCCCAGAACCAGCTCGCCACTCGCCAGCCGCACAAGTCCGTTCACGTCGACCTGTAAGCTACCGGTACGGGTGAATACCTCTTCGCCCAGATTGTTTTGAACGGCGAGCCAACCACCGCCGTCTACCGCCACATCCAGCTTACGTCCGGTCTCCATTAAAGCGCCGGGCGAGAGATCAGTGCCGGGCCGCTCGGTCATGGCGTAGGCGCGGGTGGGATGGTGCTCACCGAACACGGGCATACTGCGGGCCTGGGCAAAATCCTTCTTGAACCCGGTGGTATTGACGTTAGCCAGGTTGTTGGCATGGGCACGCTGGGCCAGCATGTTCTGCTTGGCGCCAGACATTCCAATATAGAGGGCTTTGTCCATGGGCAAACTCCTGCCGGAATTTTGACTGTTTCCGGTCTTCCTGCAGGAGTCATGCCATGTTCGCTAGGGCGCGAAATTATCGGAGGTTGATGATGGTCTGGGTGACCGCATCGGAGGTTTCAATGGTTTTGGCGTTAGCCTGGTAGTTGCGCTGGGCAATGATCAGGTTCACCAGCTCTGCCGAGAGATCCACATTGGAGTCCTCTACGGAGCTGGCCTTGATGGAACCAAGCGTGCCGGTATCCGGAGCACCAATCACCGGCTGGCCGGATTCAAAGGTTTCCACCCATGTGGTGTCACCTACCGGAGAAAGGCCATCGGTGTTGTTAAAGGCCGCCAGCGCTACCTGCCCCAGAGACTTTGACTGGCCATTGGTGTAGCGCGCAAAGACCACCCCTTGATCTGACACATCCAGGCCTGACAGCCGACCCGTGGTGTAGCCGTTCTGTTGCTGATCGTTGACGCCGAATGCCGCGCCATACTGGGTAGCACTACCCAGATTCACTACGAACGCTGACGACACAGCCGGTTCAGGAATTGGACTAACTACCGCAGTTGGATCATCGGGCGGACCATCAGCACCGTTCGGATTCCCGTTCGCGTCTTTCGGCACCCAATCGGTAACAACAATTTCTCCGTTAGGATCGCCATTTACAGACTGCAACACGCCATCCTGATCGAAAAGCGCTGTATAAGGCTGTTGGTCGGTACCAGCAACGAGCTCCCCGTCAACTTGTAGATAAATAGACCACTGACTCTGACCTACGCCATTACTAGGAGAAGCATCCTTCACGTAAAACTGCGTAAGCTCGTGAGGGTTCCCCAAACTGTCGAATATAGTAGTTGATGTAGCATGATTGTATGTGCGCTGATCAATCGGATTGAACGAGTTCGTTGTACTAAGGCTGCGATCAGCCCACGTATCAGCGTAGAGCGGATCACCCGATACCGAGACATCCTCTACGCTTCGATCAGCTTGTGGACGAACAATACCCAATTGCGTGTCCGTACCATCGGAGCCAACATCGTTATCGTTACTAAAGTTATACGAAAGCGTATTGCCGCTATTGTCAACAACCCGCAACTCACCATCATCGTCAAGTGATGCGAATAGGTTTCTGGCGCTAGGACTGCCATTAATCTCGCTGATAAGCCCATCAACCGAGTTAACTCCACTCAGATCGAGAAAGACTTCGGAACCATCAATCCACAAATTGAAATCAAAACCAGGTTCTTGAATATAGGCATCGTCAATTTGAGGAAAGTTCAGTTCAGTTGTAGCAGACGCACTCAACCCTTCTTCATCGTTAATCGCCGCAGCAACATCTTTTGCAGAAAGCCCTGCCGGTATGGTCACAGTCCGATCGGGAGTGCCGTCGTTGTAAGAAACGGTGAAGCTACCCGCAGGGAAGGCCGTAACCGGTACGGGCGGAGTCCCCGTGCCATCCAGATTAAAAGGAACACCATCAAATGACGTCCCGCCGAATTCCCCCATAACGGATACCTGGTTCTCGAGCACGGGTTCACGTGAGTCGAGATTGACATCGGTCGTAAGGTTTGTAGTTCTTCTTGGAGCCAGGTTACCGGTCTCAATCTGCAGATCGCCTCGGATGCCAGACAGGTTGCCGTCGTCATCAGCGGTATAACCCTGAACCCGCATATTCTGGTTATTGACGACAAACCCTTCCTTATCAATCCCGAACTGGCCAGCCCGTGAATACCGGATTTCACCACCGTTATTCAGAATAAAGAAGCCATCACCACTGATAGCCATATCCAGGCCGTTATCGGTGAAGCTGATATTGCCCTGACCGAATGACTGCTTTACGTCCTGCACCCGCACGCCGTCGCCAATCGGATTGGTACCGGCACTCAGGAAACCACTGGCGTACAAATCACCGAACTGTACCTTGCTGCTTTTGAAGCCGACGGTACTGGCGTTGGCGATGTTGTTACCGGTGACATCCAGATCCACCGAAGCGGCGCGCAGACCACTCAAACCTGTGTTAAATGCCATGACTTATACCTCCTGGTCTGACACCGGATCAGTTAATTTGTTTGACTTCAGACAGCGGAATGGAGCCCATTCCGGCCAGATTCAGAGTAATGGAACCACCCTGCCCCAACGACACACTGTCGACATTGGCGCTCACCATGGTCGCCAACTGCTCCGATCCGGAGGGATAGGAGCCCTGCGCCACAATCGAGTAGGGGCCGGGCGGCAAAGGATTGCCGTTGCCGTCTTGCCCATCCCACTGGAACGAAACCACACCAGCCTGGCTGCTGCCCATATCAATCTGGCGAACTAACTCACCGCTTTGATTCATGACCGACAGTCGCAGCCCACCCGTGGAAGCCGGCACCTGAATGGTGCCAGTTATCTCGCCTTCGCTACCCAGAATGCCCACACTGGAGGGTGCCAGAACGGTTTTGCCTACCATCGCCGAGGCCTGCAAGGCCTGGCTGGAGCGGAACTGACCAACCACATCATCGACACTGCCAGACAGATTCTGCATTTCTTCCAGAGAACTGAACTGGGCCAGCTGGGCGATAAAATCGCCGTTGTCCTGCGGCTCCAGCGGGTTCTGATTCTTGAGTTGCGCCAGCATCAGCTCCATAAACGCGTCTTTACCCAGCTCGTTGCCACCAGGGGTCTTGCCCTCCTGGTTCAGCTGGTACTGGCTCAGCACGTCTGAGGCGGCTGCGGAATTCACTGCACTCATGGCTTAATCCTCACTTGTTACTGCTGACCCAGTGTCAGAATTCGCTGCATCATGGATTTGGCGGTGTTCATGACATCCACATTCATCTGAAAACTGCGGGACGACGACATCATGTCCGCCATTTCCTCAACCACGTTCACGTTGGGGTAATAAACGTACCCTTCCTCGTTCGCGGCAGGGTGATTCGGCTCATAGCGCATCTGCAGTTCTGCATCGCTCTCGACAATCCCCTCAACGCGAACACCTGCCCCGGCCCCCTCTTCGGAACCAATACCAAATCCCTGCTGATCAGGGTTCAGCATGGCCTGCTGAATAGCGGCAAACACCGGTTTGCGGGCACGGTACGTTGTATCCGTGCTCGAACTGGCGGTTTCTGCGTTGGCAATGTTAGACGCGGTGGTGTTGAGCCGCAGTGACTGTGCGGTCATGCCGGAACCGGCGATGTCGAAAATGTTACCCAGTGACATGACAATCTCCTTCAATCTCGTACGGACTGCGGCTTATTCGCCCTTCAGCGCCTTGGTCAGGCCGGAAAACCGACTACTCAGGAACTGGAAGCTGGCCTGGTAATCCATGGCGTTGCGCATGAAACGGGTCTGCTCGGCCTGCGCATCCACGGTATTGCCATCAATTGATGGCTGGTGCGGGGTACGGTACAGCAGCTCGCCGTCAGCGCCGGGGCTGGAGGTGTCCATATGACCACTGTGGGTCGTGGTCATACCAAAACCCGTCATGGAATCCTGCGCCTTCTGCATCATCGCCTGGAAATCCACGTCGCGGGCCTTGTAGCCCGGGGTGTCGGCATTTGCCAGGTTGTTCGCCAGCACTTCGGCCCGCTTGACCCGCGCCTGCAGCGCGTGCTCATGAATACCAAGCGCTTTGTCGAATGTAATAGCCATTACTGCCTCCAGATCTTTGCACCGACCAGGCTGAACCTGTGAACTTGCCGGTTTTGCGTTCTGAAGTGATTAAAGCAAGCAGAGTGCCAGAATTGAAAAAGCCCGCTGTAATGCGGGCTTTGAAGAGGACTGTCTAATAAATGAGCGGCAAATTCCGGTTAAACGCTACGAGGGCGGCAACGAGTTTCCCCAGGCGGACTTACCGCTGTTCGAGGCTCAGACTTGCCAGGGGGAAGTGCGCCCTGGCGCGGCCCACCTTGAGACATACTCTTTGGTATCCGGCCGGGGCACCGATGGTTTCTCACTGGCAACGGTACCGGTATAGAGGAAACCGACAATGGACTCGCCCGGCAGCAGCCCAAGACCGTCATGCAGCGACGAATGATAAGCCACAGGCCCGGTTCGCCACATGGCGCCGTAGCCGGCATCATTCAGCGCCAGGGAGATAAAACTCATACCGGCCGCTGCCGACATTACCTGCTCCACCTCCGGCACCTTCGGATGATGACGGGGCGACGCAATACCGACAATAATCATGGGTGCACGAGCCGGAGCATTCCGGGCCTTCTCACGCTCCTTATCAGAAGCCTCCGGCGGGCAGCATTCAGCAAACAGGTCGCCCAGAGCTGCCAGGCCTTCCCCCTCTACCACGAGATAACGCCAGGGCCTCAACAACGCATGATCCGGGGCCCGGGCCGCGCACCGGAAGGCCTGATCAACCACAGACACCGGTGGTGCCGGTGCCTGCAAACGGGGCTCCGAAGCACGATCCAGAATAAAACGGGTTATCGAACTCATACAGTCTCGCTGTTGATTGGTTGCATGATTTTCGGTTGGGCCGGAAGCGGCCCCGATGAATTGTGAGTTCTACGTAATGCTGTTAATCTTTAGTCGTAGTTCAAACCAACAATTATAAAGAATCGGCAGCATACAATGAGCGACATACTTATCGGAAGGATCCGGTTCTGAAAATGATGAGCGCACCCGCTGAATTACGCAGCGTAACCGGCAATACCGGCAAGCTGGGGCAAGGCGACATCTACGACCACACGGTGGCGATTCCACCGATGCCCGATTACAACGGTCGGATACTGGCCTACACCGCCACTGCCGCCATTATTGTCACGGGTGTCCTTCAGGATGTGTTTCCCCAATTGCTTCTCTGGATGGTGGCTGGCGCTCTGATCTGGCCTCATCTCGCGCACGTGCTTACACGGCGAACCTTCCTGCGACGTTCAGCCCGGATTCGGCAAAAAATGCTGTTCCTCGACTGCATAATCGGAGGCAGCTTTATTGGTTTGATCGGATTAATCGCCATTCCGTCGGTATCGGTTGTCCTGATGCTGATGTTCAGCTGTCTGATCGTGGGCGGCGTCAGGCAATGGTTGTTCGGCACAGCGCTCATGTCGGCCGCCATGGCCGCCACAGTGGCGGCAACCGGCACCGCCGCCGATCTGGAAGCCCCCCTGCTCACCAGCATCGTCGCCATTTTGGCCACAGGCACGTACATCTGCGTTACCGCCTATTACTCACACCAACAGGCCCGGGCCCTGCTGCTGGCAAAGACCCAGATTCAGAACCAGCGGGAACAGTCCATCGCCCTGTCCCACAAGCTCTCGAAATACCTGTCGCCTCAGGTCTGGCAGTCCATCTTTACCGGGGAACGGGATGTTCGGCTTGAAACCCAGCGCAAGAAACTGGCAGTGTTTTTCTCAGACATAAAAGGCTTTACTGAACTGTCGGAGGAGATGGAGCCGGAAGCCCTTACCGAGCTTCTGAATCACTACTTCAACGAAATGTCAGAGGTCGCCCTGAAATACGGCGGCACCATCGACAAGTTTGTCGGCGATTCCATCATGGTGTTCTTTGGCGATCCGACCAGTCGCGGCCAGAAAGAAGATGCGTTCTCGTGTGTGTCCATGGCCATCGAGATGCGCAAACACATGAAGATCATGCGCCAGAAATGGCGCAGCCAGGGCATCAAGACGCCCCTGGAAATCCGCATGGGCATCAGTACCGGCTACACCACGGTTGGTAACTTCGGCGCCGAAAACCGGATGGATTACACCATTATCGGCAAGGAAGTGAACCTCGCCAGCCGACTGGAGTCCCTGGCGGAACCAGGCGAGATTCTGGTGTCGTATGAGACCTTCTCGCTGATCAAAGACCGCATTATGTGCCGGGACAAGGGCGAGATTACCGTAAAAGGCTTTGGCAAGCCGGTGCCCATCTACGAGGTGGTTGATTTCCGGCGCGACATGGGGCCTCACCGTAGCTTCCTGGAACACGAACACAGCGGCTTTGCCATGTACCTGGATTCCGATAAGGTCACCGAACGGGAGCGCAAAGCCATACTCAGCGCCCTCGAAGACGCAGCCGACCGACTGCGTCAGGAAGACGATACCGAATAGCCGAGCCTGCTACTGCCTAACCAGCCGCGGCCCCGGACCGTCTTCAGCACATGTGCTGCGCCAGGGGTTGATATCCAGGCCACCACGCCGGGTGTAACGGGCGCACACCATCAAGGATTCCGGCTGACACCTCGCCATCAAGTCAGTAAAGATGGTTTCAACACAATGTTCGTGAAAATCCTGTTTCTGACGGAAGCTCACGATATAGCGCAGCAACCCTGCCCGATCAATCTTCCTCCCGGAATAGCGAATCAGTACCGTGGCCCAGTCGGGTTGGCCGGTCACTGGACAGTTGCTTTTCAGAAGATGTGAACACAAGCCTTCACTGACCACCGGCTCGCTGGTTGTCAGCGACTCAGGCGCATAGTCGTAGGCCACCTGCTCTAGCGTTTCGTCATCGATCAACTCGTATCCTTCGGGCCGGCCGATTGCAGGCGCTGAGTCATCCACACTCAGAAGCGTCACATCCACCGCCGCACCACAGGCACTCGAAAGATCCTGGGTGATGGTCTCGGCCACCTGCTCGGCCGACGAGAACACCGCCTGATTCAGAGAGTTCAGGTACAATTTCAGGGATTTGCTCTCAATAATTGCAGGCGATGCCGCAGGAAACCGGATTTCTCCCCAGGCCACGGCAGGCACACCGCCAGGCTTCAGCCAGGAGATTTCCCAGGCCTGCCACATGTCCTCGCCAAACCAGGGCCAGCGGCCATCGTCCAGGCCCATTCGCCGGCGGTTTTCCTCCCGGGCCACCGGGAACAGCAGCGACGGATCGTACTGATCCGGGTATTCACTGGACTTGCCCAGTGGCGCATTATCAAGAGCCATATCAGTTCCGGAATAAAATCAGTGTCGAATGCCCTTGCCGCGGGCAAGCATGCGCAAGGCAACCGCCGCCAACAAGACGATGAAAACCAGAATCATACCAAGAGACACGAACGGATTAACGTCCGAAACACCCAGTATGCCGAAGCGAAAACCGTTGACCATATACAGGATCGGATTCGCCATGGACACGCCCTGCCAGAACGACGGCAGCATGTCGATGCTGTAGAACACACCCCCAAGGTAAGTCAGCGGCGTCAGCACAAAGGTCGGGACAATGGAAATGTCATCAAACTTGGTCGCCAGCATGGCGTTGATGAAGCCACCCAAAGAGAACAGCGCCGACGTGAGAATCACCGTGATGATCACCATCAGGAGGTTATGAATACTCAACTGGGTGAATGCCAGCGACAGCAATGTCACGATCAGGCCAATACTCAGCCCCCTGGCCATGCCCCCGGCCACATAGCCCGCCAGTATCGTCCAGTTTGGCACCGGCGACACCAGCAATTCTTCAATACTGCGCTGGAACTTCATCGAGAAGAACGACGACACCACATTGGAGTATGAGTTGGTGATCACCGCCATCATGATCAGGCCGGGCACAATAAACTGCATATAGTCGTATCCGCCCATTTCACCGATACGGGAACCAATCAGGTTGCCAAAGATGATGAAATACAGCGTCATCGTGACGGCTGGGGGCAACAGAGTCTGCGGCCAGATCCGGGTAAAGCGCCGAACCTCGCGGGTAACGATGGTTGTGAAGGCTGTCCACAGTGCTTGCGGTGTCATGCCGTCACCCCGCTGGTTTTCTCTGCCTCCCCGGCATTTTCCTCAACCATGCGAACGAACAGCTCCTCCAGTCGGTTGGCCTTGGTTCGCATGCTCAGCACCCGAATACCAAGATTCTCCAACTCAATAAACAGGGCGTTCAGACCCTGCCCCTTGGCAACCTCCACTTCGAGCGCACCATCGTCATCCAGGCTGGCGTTAAATGCACTAAGCTCAGGTGCTTTCTCTAACGGCTGCTCGGTATCCAGTACAAAGGTTTCCACACTGAGCTGTTGCAGCAGTTCCCGCTTGCTGGTGTGCCGGATGATTTCCCCATGATCAATAATGGCAATATTGCGGCACAGGGCTTCCGCCTCCTCCAGATAGTGGGTGGTCAGAATGATGGTAGTCCCCTGACGATTCATCTCCTCCAGGAATTGCCACATGGAGCGACGCAATTCGATATCCACACCGGCCGTCGGCTCATCAAGAATCAGCAATCTGGGCTCATGTACCAGTGCCCGGGCGATCATCAGGCGGCGTTTCATACCACCGGACAACATCCTGGCCGGTGTGTTGCGCTTGTCCCAGAGCCCGAGCTTCTTCAGATACTTTTCCGCAGACACCCGTGCGGTTTTCAGGGGTATGCCGTAATAACCAGCCTGCGTGGTGACGATATCTTCCACCTTCTCGAACTGGTTAAAATTGAATTCCTGTGGAACCACACCCAGGGAGAGCTTGGCGCTTGAGAGGTCTGTATCGATATCATGGCCGAACACTCTGACCTTGCCGCCCGACTTGTTTACCAGAGAGGAAACAATCCCAAGAGTGGTCGACTTGCCGGCCCCGTTTGGGCCCAGCAAGGCGAAAAAATCGCCTTCCCGAACGTGCAGATCAATGCCTTTCAGGGCCTGAAAACCATCGCTGTAGTTCTTGGTCAGCCCTTCAATGTCCAGTGCGTAGGTCATACACCCCACCGTTGTTCAGAAACCCGGCTCCAGAGGAGCTAAAAAGATAGAGAGCTATTTGATTGAGGCAACGCCGGAAAATTCAAGTGACGAAGCCAATTAAAGCCAGGTGCCCCAAACCCTCAAACTGCGACAGGATTCCCGATATAGCCGAAGTGCCATCCCTATAATGCGGTTACAACAACTTACAAATCGGACACCGGCCACCGGATGCTCCAGGTCAACGCGAAGGGATTGTACGAAACGCCATGAAACTCGTTCACCTCACCCGCTTTATTCTGCCACTCTCTGCAGCCATCGCCCTGACCGGCTGCTTCGATAGTGGCAGCAGCTCCGGATCCGACGATACCCGCACCGGGCAAATTCATTTCCAGGGCGTTGGTGGGCTGACCTACCAGACTGCCAGTCAGTCCGGAAAGACCAACACCCGTGGCGAGTTCCGCTATTACCCCGGCGAGACACTCTCGGTCAAAGTAGGCAATCTACCTATCGCAGAAGGGATTCCGGCAAGGGAATACGTGACCTTCCTGGAATTTCAGGCAGACACCCGCGCGGCCCTGCAAACCCCGGCCGTTGACGATGAAGGACTGAACAGCCACCAGGTCCGTGAACAGCTATTGTTTGAGAACAACACACTGATGAACCTGTCCCGCTTCCTTCTGGCCCTGAACTGGACAGAGAACGTAGACGACGATGAGGGCATCGATATCCGCGAGCGGGTCATCAACCAGCTCAATCGGGCGCTCGATAATCCCAACCTGCCGAACACCGTCAACTTCAATGTCAGTACCAGCGAATTTACCGCCGAGAATTCACCGGCCAACCAGATCCTGGCGGAAATCTGCTTCTACCCTGAAGATGACCCGCTGTGCGGACAGCCTCCAACCCAGGAAGAAATAGATAACGCCACAGAACGGCCTGTCGACGGAGAGCTGGACCCGGATATCGACTACAAGGAAGACCTGGAGGCGCTTCGGGAACGGATTCTTCAGTCCGTACGCAATATGGATGAATTCGACAACGAGCAGGCCCGCAATTACCTTCGCAGAGAGCTCGCCGCTATAACCCGGAAGTTATCAAGGCAGTACTACCTGTCACCTGAAGACGCCACACACGCCGCCGGCGACACCAGCATCAAGTCCGTGAAAGTCAAAAAGATCAGGGGTGACGCCCAACTGGCCCAACTGCAAGCCCAAAGCACTCGCCCAACCGACGTTTATGTTAACGCCGAAAGCTGGCAAGAAGCAGAAGTGGAATACGTGGTCGACGGCCCCAAAGGCGGCGAATCAGAAATTCTGGTGAACTTCCGGCCGGAAGGTACCTACCGCTGGGTGCGCAAGCAGATACGCATACTTATCGATTGATCAGCTTACCCAGGGACCAGCGAGACTCGGCACCGGTCACATCGAAGCCGGCCGGGGCCAGGCCATCGGTGCCATGGGGCAAACACTCGCGTACGGTCAGCAATTCAGAAGCCGCCCGGGACTCATTGTGCCGGGCCAGATCAACAATCCTGGCTGATTTCAGTGGGCGGTGCTCCGCGTCCTGCATGACCATTACACTGGGCCACAACCGCCTTCCCGGTGAATGGGATACCACAATGCCACGCTGGCCATCAGAAAGCTCCACCAGAGTTCCGGTCGGATACACGCCCACACCCTGGATAAAGGCCTCAACTAGGTCTTCCTGAAATTCGATGTTGCGCATGTCGTACAGCAGCGATACCGCTTTTGCCGGTGTCATAGGATCCTGATCATCCCTGGGCGCAATCAAAGACTCAAAGAACTCGGCAATACCTGCCACCTTTGCCAGCAGGGGGATACGATCGCCCCGAATTCCCTGGGGGAAACCAGAACCATTGTGGCGCTCGCGGTGCCCCTGAACCACACTCATAACGGCCCTGGAAAGACCCGCGCCTTCCAGCATCT
Organism: Marinobacter sp. C1S70; assembly: GCF_000475355.1. Lineage (NCBI taxonomy): Bacteria > Pseudomonadati > Pseudomonadota > Gammaproteobacteria > Pseudomonadales > Marinobacteraceae > Marinobacter > Marinobacter sp. C1S70. The sequence goes on from NZ_AXBW01000040.1 coordinate 101,580, forward strand.
GGCAGCCACGCTCCACATAGGTGCGATAAGTTGCATATTCTTCGGTGGACAGCTGGTGTTCGCGGGCCAGCATTTCTTTAGGTAGTGCAGTCTTACCCACCTGGGACAAAAGACACCCTACCCCCAGATGATTCAACAGCCCTTCGTTCAACCCTAACTGCCGGCCACAGACCAGAGCCCACACTGCCGTGTTCAGGGCATGCCGATACACAAAATCATCGTACTGGCGAGTACGGCTCAGCCACAAAAGAGCGTTCGGCTGGCGAATAACGCTTTCCACCATGCGGCGGGTGACGTCCGCAGCCGGGCGCAGATCCGGCATCTGGTCATCCTGAACGGTCTCGAACATCCGGCTTAATGCCAATTCCGCATCGTTGAGGAGCTTGCGGGATGCTTTGAGTTCTTTTCTGAGGGGGACATCGTTCTTGTAAACAACCGGTTCACGAATACTCAGTGGCGCCAGCTGCAACTCCTCCCGACCACCCGAACGGGCGCTGGAACGTCGAGCAAAAGGTCGAACCTTGTCTGACCCGAGGGTGATTTCCTCCCGGATTTCAGCAACATCGATCATCACCCACTTACAGTGGGAGACAACGGCTTTCATGTCGTTTTCAGAACGGAGGTAAAATCCCTGGATGGGAAACGGTGTTTGATGCCAGGGGCGATCAAGATCCGACACGAACATGCCGATCTCAAGATCATGTGCCGCAATTTTTTTCTGACGAACGCCCACTAAACACCTCGGGAACAGGGATTCTTTGACGATTCCCAGTTTGCCACGTTAGCGGCAAGACTCCATTACGATTTGGTAGCCAAGCGTCACCAAACCGCAACAAGTCGTAACTCAGATTTTCATTCGGCAACGAAATGTATCAGTGTGACCAAGCTCAGAGGTAAAAGCAGACAGGCTTCAATCTTCCAGACATTGAGTCTCGTCAAAATCCGGCAGGCGCGCATTCAAAGAGCCCCGGGGCACCTTCCTGGCGTAAACCGTATAGGCGACTGCAGACGGACGGATGTAATCAACATTCACCTCTTCCCCGTCCTTCATCAGGGTCGGCTTTGCAGGCTGGCAGGACACAAGCAGCTCGAAGCGGCTTCCAACATCGGCAACCCGGGCTCCCCCTTGGGGCGTTTTTACCGTCAAACAGGCAGCCTGCTCTGTGGCCGGCGCACCGGATGCCGCCAGAACGTCCAGCGACGGATCTCCACAAGCACGAATGCCATCACCACAATCACCAGAACTGTCATGGCTGCTGTCGGCAATACGCCAGACCCGTTCACTGCACTGGGTTTCCAGTTTCATGGTGGTAGCCTGATTATTGCCTGGCCACCACTCTGGATATTCCGCGCTTTGCCAGTTCACGCGCACCTGCCGGGTTTCACCCGCAGAGTTTTCAGCAGGGAACATGGCATAGTGGGTATAGTAGCTGGCGCATCCTGATAGCATTACCACCGGCACAACAAACACCGAGGCAATCAATCTCAGGTAAGTGGGTGAACTCATCAGGCAAGACCTTTTCTTTTAACTGCGTCCATTATCGCCATCATGGAATCCACTTCCGCCAACTATTCGGCAGTATCGGCAAACTGCAACCCGAACCCGTCAACCGTGCGACGCACCACCACCATATCCAGAATGGGGGCCGGCACAGGAAGCCCCTGCACCTGAACGCTTACGCAATCGCCCAAGGAGGGCTCGAAGACCTGTTCACCCACAACGATGAAAACGCCGCCGTCTGAGATGTCACGGGTAGAGAAGACGAATTCTCCCAACTGTTCATGGACCAACTTCACTTTTGCACTCATTGCCGTGCGGCTATGCTCTCTGCGATCACTACCGACCATGCTCGGAAACCCTGCCATTTGCTGCCTTCTTATAGTGTTCTGAAGCATAACACTATTTTCTGAAAAATATCCCCGAAGGGTTATTGACTCATTCGCGGTTAGCAATGAGAATAGTTGTCGTTTTTAACTGCCTGTCACATTCGATTACAGGCGAACGTTCACCTTTTAGCAACGCGTCAGAAAGGATCAACACTATGCGTATGAAACTTGCCGCAACTGCCGCCATCGCTCTGGCCGCCATGCCGCTGTCCGCCTCCGCCGACGGCGAGGTCAACATCTATTCCTACCGCCAGGCTTACCTGCTGGACCCCCTGCTCAACGCCTTCACGGAAGAAACCGGCATTGAAGCGAACGTTGTCTTTGCCAAGCAAGGTCTGGCCGAGCGCCTGGAGCGTGAAGGCCGCAACAGCCCGGCAGACGTGGTGATGACGGTCGACATTTCCCGCATCAACGAACTGGTTGAGAAAGACCTCGTTGCCGGCGTTGAGACCGACACGCTGCAGGAGAACATTCCGGAGAACCTGCGCCACCCGGAAGGTAAGTGGTACGCCCTGACCACTCGTGGTCGCCTGATCTTCGCATCCAAGGATCGCGTTGAAGAGGGTGAGATCACCACATACGAGCAACTGGCTGATGACAAGTGGGAAGGCCGCATCTGTACCCGCAGCGGCAAGCACCCGTACAACATCGCCCTGATCTCCTCCATGATCGCCCACCACGGTGAAGAGAAGACCGAAGAGTGGCTGCAAGGCGTCAAAGAAAACCTGGCACGCAAACCCCAGGGTGGCGATCGCGACCAGATCAAAGCCATCGCTGAAGGCGTCTGCGACATTTCCATTGGCAACAGCTACTACTACGGCAACATGCTGATGGACGAAAACCAGCGCCCGATCGCCGAACAGGTTAACCTGGTATTCCCGAATGCCGAAGGTCGTGGCACTCACGTAAACATCAGTGGCATTTCCCTCACCAAGAGCGCGCCGAACAAGGACAATGCCATCAAGCTGATGGAATTCCTGTCCTCACCGGAAGCCCAGCGCATCTACGCGGAAGCCAACACCGAGTACCCGGCGAACCCGGAAGTGAAGCCTTCTGGCCTGGTAGCCGAGTGGGGTGAGATCAACCCGGACGATCTGTCACTGCAGGAAATCGCCAACAACCGCGAAGCGGCTGTGAAGCTGGTTGACCGCGTTGACTATGACGGCTGATCAGCCTCACACCAACCGGTAAACCGAAGGGTGTCCTGTCCAGGGCACCCTTTTTTGTTGGCCACAAACATGACCGCAGTCATTGCAGGGAAGCAACGCACTATCTAAAATCGCAACACTTCTCATCACCACTACGCTAACAGGATCACCATGACCGAGGTCGTTTCCAGTGCAAACCCGGGGCTCTCGCAACCGCTACTGGCAAAACGCACCTCAAAACGGTGGCTGATCAGCGCCGTCCTTACCACCGCTATTGTCGCGCTTCCAGTGCTGTCGGTGATCTTCCTGGCCCTGTTCCCGGACGAGAACATCTGGCCTCATCTGATTGAAACCACCCTGCCCCGCTACCTGACCACCACCATCAAGTTGATGATCGGTGTGGGCGCGCTAACCCTGTTGATCGGACTAGCCACCGCCTGGGCCGTGACCATGTGCGAGTTCCCGGGCCGAAAATTCTTTGAATGGGCTCTGCTGCTGCCTTTTGCCGTACCGGCCTACGTGATTGCCTATGCCTACACCAGCCTGCTGGATTACGCCGGCCCCGTGCAGCGAGGCCTGCGTGAGTGGTTTGGCTGGCAGAACGCCAGCGATTACTGGTTTCCGGAAATCCGCAGCCTGGAAGGCGCCATCCTGATGATCGGACTGGTACTCTACCCCTATGTGTACCTGCTGGGGCGAGCTGCCTTTCTTGAACAATCACCCTCACTGTTTGCCGTCAGCCGTAGCCTGGGTCATTCGGCACTGAGCACTTTCTTTCGGGTGGTTCTGCCCATTGCCCGGCCAGCCATTGCCGTGGGCCTGTCCCTGGTGCTGATGGAAACCCTGAACGATTTCGGCACCGTCGATTTCTTTGCCGTGCAAACCCTCACCCGCGGCCTGTTCGATACCTGGATGAACCTGGGTAATCTGGGCGGCGCGGCCCAGATCGCGACCACCATGCTCATTTTCGTGGTGATCCTGGTAACCCTGGAACGTTATTCACGGCGCCGCCAGCAACAATACGCGGCCCGCGACAACCGTGACCCGATTCACCGCTTCACCATGTCTTTCCCGCGCCAGATGATCTGTGTCGTCGTCTGCGCCGTGCCACTGGTTTTTGGCTTCATAATCCCCGGAGCCACCCTGGGCTATTACGCCTGGGAATACTTCGATGTCAGCTGGAACCCGGATTTTATTCAGAACACTTTTAACAGCCTGTTCCTGTCCAGCGCGGCAGCGCTCACCACTCTGATCATTGGCGTCACGCTGGCCTATAGCCGCCGCCTGCACAACACCCGGGGCATGCAGATCCTGATGCGGCTTTCGAGCCTCGGCTACGCCATGCCCGGCGCCGTTCTGGCCGTTGGCGTCATCGTGCCACTGGCTGGCTTCGATAACTGGCTGGATTCTCTGATGCGGGATTATCTTGGCGTGAGCACCGGCCTGCTGCTGAGTGGAACCGCGTTCGCACTGATTTTCGCCTACACCGTGCGTTTTCTGGCGGTATCTGCCGGCAGTGTGGAAAGCGCCCTTCAGAAAATCACCCCCAGCATGGACATGGCCTCCCGCTCCCTGGGCCACACTCCGGGCAAAACCCTGATCAACGTACACCTGCCGATGCTGCGTGGAACCCTGGTCACCGCCGCCCTGGTAGTGTTTGTCGACTGCATGAAGGAACTGCCGGCCACCCTGATTCTTCGGCCCTTTAATTACGAGACCCTGGCCACCTACGTGTACCAGTTTGCCTCAGACGAACAGCTCTATCACAGCGCCCTTCCCGCCCTGATCATTGTTGTCGCCGGTATCATCCCCATCATTCTGATGAACCGGTCCATCTCCAATTCCAGAACCATGGCCTGACGGCCAGAAATATCGGAACGCCAGAAACAAGAAGGCCCGGCAGTTTGCCGGGCCTTCTTGTCCTTACCGTGTAAGCCGTCGCCTTTACTGCCAGATAACCGGCTGCTTCTTGGCGTACCAGCTGTCCACTTTCGCCTGATAGGCGTCTTCCACCACGTTACGCTTAAGCTTAAGCGTCGGCGTCAGGAAGCTGTTCTCAATGGACCACTCATCGCTGACCACCGTAATGAAGGCCAGCTGCTCGTGGGGATCCACAGTTTTGTTCACATCCTGAATCAGCTGCCTGAAGCTTTCTTCCAACTCCTTGCGGAAGCTCTCGTCAGCAGCTTTCGGGCGAATCTCCTCACCCAGAACCACCAACGCGTGGGGCTGGGTCTGGTTGGCACCCGACACACACACCATTTCGATGGCATCGTGAGACATCAGGCGGTTCTCGATCGGCGCCGGCGCAATGTACTTGCCCTTGCTGGTCTTGAAGATCTCCTTGATGCGGCCGGTCAGCTTGAGACGGCCCAACTCGTCAATCTCGCCCTTGTCACCGGTACGCAGGAAGCCGTCCTCGGTGAAGGCTTCAGCGGTTTTCTCCTCGTCCTTGTAATAACCCATCATGGTGGCCGGGCTCTTCACCAATACCTCGCCCTGCTCGCTGATCTTCACTTCAACGCCCGGCAGGGCTTCGCCGACATAACCGGTGCGGGTACGGCCCGGTTTGTTCATGTGAGAGTAGGCAAAGTTCTCGGACATGCCATAACCTTCCAGCAGTTCCAGGCCGAGATTGCGGTACCAGTCCAATACATCGTTGGACAACGGTGCGGAACCGGAACCGGCCAGCTTCACCTTGTCCAGGCCAAGGCCTTTCAGCACCTTCTTCTTGATCAGCTTGTTCACTACCGGAATCTTCAGCAGACGATCCAACTTCTGCCTGGGCACTTTCTGCAAGACACCATGCTGGAATTTCACCCACAGGCGCGGAACCGAGAGGAACAGTGTGGGCCGTGCCCGCTGAAGATCCTGAACAAAGGTGTCCAGGGACTCGGCAAAATACAGCTGGAAGCCGGAATACAGCGAACCCAGCTCCACAAATGTGCGCTCAAACACATGAGCCAGCGGCAGGTAAGACAACATGCGCTCGCCCGGCCCTACGCCCAGCGTCTCGATACCGCCAGCGGCAGCGAAGGCCATGTTATTGAAGCTGAGCATAACGCCTTTCGGGCGACCGGTACTGCCAGAGGTGTACACGATGGTGGCCAACTCTTCCGGATCACGCCTGGTTTTGCCTTCCAGTGGCGGGTACTTGGCAACGATGTCGTCCCAGGTCTCGAAATCGTTGGGCGGGCTCAGCGGATAGGAAATGCAGCGAACCGATTCCGGCACACCGGATTTCATGCTGTCCCAGTCATCCAGTTTACCCACGAACAACACATCGCACTCAGCGTGGTTGAGGATGTAGTTCACGGTATCGGCGTTCAGGGTGGGATACAGCGGCACGGAAATGTGCCCGGCCATCCAGATGGCCCAGTCTGTCATCACCCACTGGGCACAGTTCTTGGAAATCAGGCCAATCCGGCTTTTCTCCGGCAGGTTCAGTGATTTCAGGTAAGCCGCCATCCGGCGTGCCTCATCCACAGCGCGGCCCCAGGTGTACTCAACCACCTTGCCGTCGCCGATAGGCTGCGTCATATAAAGGGAAGTGGGGCTGGTGGCCTCCCAGTGGTAGACCATATCCAGGGGGAGCTTCTTCGTTGTGTCCATGGACCTTCCTGATTTGTCGTTATAGTTTCGGATTCGCTTTGTCGCGTTCTCGTATTATTAGACTTTAGTAGCCTATTTCAACACACCAGAGCCCGTCAAAACGTGATCCGTGCAAAATAATTTGCATCTGCAACCACTCAAACGATCATCGCAACAATCTGCGCCTTCCGCTACACCGATTGCCGCATGGCTGTGTTAAACTTGCGCACCTTGAATTTTTGCCCCCGGTTTCACGGGAAAAAACAGTAACTGACTCGGAGATGGGCATATGGCCAAGAAATCCCTGCGCACCCTGATCGGCGCCTCGCTGCTGGCCGCAGCAAGCCTGGTTCAGGCGGACGACCCCCGTGTTGTTGCCATCACACAGATTGTTGAACACCCGGCACTGGATGCCGTCCATGAGGGCGTTAAGGACGAACTGGCCGAGCGCGGCTACCGCGAAGGCGAAAACCTGCGCCTGATGCACGAAAGTGCCCAGGGCAACTCAGCCATTGCCTCTCAGATTGCCCGCAAGTTTGTGGGTGAAAACCCGGATGTAATCGTGGCCATTGCCACACCGTCTGCACAAACCGTTGCCGCTGCAGCGCGTAACGTGCCCGTGGTCTTCTCTGCCGTGACCGATCCGGTTGCCGCCAAACTGGTACAAAGCTGGGAAGCCCCTGGTGCCAACATCACCGGGGTAAGCGATATGCTGCCCATCGAGAAGCACCTGGACATGCTGCAGCGTGCAATGCCCGACGCCAAGCGCATCGGTACCGTTTACAACCCTGGCGAAGCCAACGCCGCCGCGCTGATTGAACTGCTGGAAGAACGCCTGCAGGCCCGCGGTCTGGAGCTGGTTAAAGGTGCGGCCACCAAGACTTCTGAAGTGCTGGGCGCAGCCCGCTCCCTGGTAGGCAAGGCCGACGCCATCTACCTGACCACCGATAACACCGTGATCAGTGCCGCCGAAGCGGTTATTTCCGTTGGCGAACGGGCCAAGATCCCGGTGTTTGCTGCCGACACTGCCACCGTTGAGCGTGGCGCGGTAGCCGCTTTGGGCTTCAACTATTACAACCACGGCCGCCAGACTGGCGCCATGGTCGCACGCGTACTGGAAGGTGCCGGCACAGCCGACATGCCGGTTGAAACCATGGAAGAACTGGATCTGTACGTGAACCCCGAGGCCGCCGAGCGCATGGGCGTCACTCTGCCCGAAGACCTCATCCAGGAAGCCGTCAAAGTCGTCAAAAACGACAAATAACGCCTGACCAACACGGGCGGACCCCAAAAGGGCCCGCCCGTTTTCTTTCACGGTGAAAAACTACCCATGCTCAGTGAAATCGCATTCTACGGTGCTCTCGAAACCGGCCTGATCTACGGCCTGGTTGCCTTTGGTATCTATCTCTCTTTCCGTGTTCTCGACTTCCCCGACCTGACGGTGGATGGCAGCTTCCCCCTGGGCGCCGCCGTTGCCGCCATGTTAATTATTGAAGGCTGGAATCCCTGGCTGGCAACTGGCTGTGCGGTACTGGCCGGCATGGCCGCCGGTGCCGTAACCGCCATCCTGAATGTCAAACTCAACATTCTGAACCTGCTGGCCTCCATCCTTACCATGATTGCGCTCTACTCCGTGAACCTGCGCATCATGGGCCGGCCGAACGTGGCCTTGCTCACAGAAGAAACCGTACTGACTCCCTGGTACGACCTGGGCCTGGCTTTCCATCAGGTCCCGGTGCTGCTGTTTACCCTGGTCGCCATTGTGTCCCTGATTCTGCTGTGGCGTTTCATGAAATCCGAAACCGGCCTGGCCATGCGCGCCACCGGCGCCAACGCCCGCATGGCTCGCGCCCAGGGCATTGCGACCGGCGGCATGATCATTCTCGGGGTTGCTCTCTCCAACGGCCTGGTAGGCCTGGCCGGTGCCCTGTTCGCCCAGAGCCAGGGTGCTGCAGATGTCACCATGGGTGTGGGCGTGATCGTGATTGGGCTAGCCTCGCTGATTGGCGGTGAAGCCGTCATTACCCCCTCCACCGTGGTTCGCGCCCTGTTGGCGTGTGTGGTGGGCGCCATTATCTACCGCCTGGCCATCGCCTTTGCCCTGAATGCCGATATTCTGGGCCTGCAGGCACAGGATCTGAATCTGATTACCGCGGTTCTGGTCACACTGGCCATCGTACTGCCCGGCGTTCGCACCAAGATCGCCGGCCGTTTCACCAGCAAAAAGGCCTGAGGAGGCACTATGATCAGCGCAACCGATCTGCGGCTTACCTTTGGCAAAGGCACACCGCTGGAAAACCCGGCCCTGCGGGGCATGAGCCTGACAGTAAACCAGGGCGAATTCGTGACGGTCATCGGCAGCAATGGCGCCGGCAAATCCACCTTTCTGAACGCCCTGGCCGGCGAAGTCATGGTCGACAGCGGCCAGATTATCGTCGACAACCTGGACGTTACCCGTCTGCCCACCCACAAACGGGCGGCCCGGGTTGCCCGGGTGTTCCAGGATCCCCTGGCCGGCACCTGTGAAAACCTGTCCATTGAAGAAAATCTGGCCCTGGCCATCAAACGCGGCCAAAGCCGGGGCCTGACCAGCGCGGTGAAAAAGCAGTACCTGGGCCAGTTCCGGGAAAGCCTTGCCACCCTGAAACTGGGCCTGGAAAACCGCCTGGGCGACAAAATGGGCCTGCTTTCCGGCGGCCAGCGCCAGGCTGTCAGCCTGCTGATGGCCAGCCTCACGCCCTCCAGCATTCTGCTGCTGGATGAGCACACCGCAGCTCTGGACCCGAAAACCGCCAACTTCGTGCTGGAACTCACCCAGCAGATCATTGAGGAGCAGAAGCTCACCGCCCTGATGGTTACCCACAGCATGAAACAGGCACTGGAAGTCGGCAGCCGTACGGTGATGCTGCACCAGGGCCAGGTGGTATTCGATATTGCCGGCAAAGACCGGGATGGACTGGAGGTGAAGGACCTGCTGGGCCTGTTCGAGAAACAGCGCGGCCTGGAGGTGGACGACGACAGTCTGTTGTTGGGTTGAAACACCCGACAGACAAAAACGGGGCCCACGCGGCCCCGTTTTTGTTTCTACTTAGCCATTTTAGTGGCCGTAGATCACCATCTGGGTATTGGTAATGGCCAGGTCGTCCATAAAGATGCTGCCAATGGACGTACCACCCACCAGCACACCGCCAATGGTCATGTCAGCGCGGAACGAATCCATATCGACCGCAAGGCTGTCGACACCCAGGCTGTTAGAGCCCTTGTAGATATCGAGGTCCACCTTGGCGAACAGGTCCGGAATGTTTTTGTTGCGAACCGGATCATAGGTATCACCGGTCAGGCGCAGATCCCGGATACCCACCGCCAGGAACGGTGCGTCAAACTCCATGTTATCGATGGCGATATCGGCGCGCAGGTTCATCACGTCGGTATCGGCATCAATCTCGATGTTGGCACCGCCCATCAAAATATCGGCAGTAAAGTTATCGAGGATGGTGGTGGAATCTGTAGTGCCAACCAGGTTCCACTGGTCCGTGGATACCCGCACATCAACCGCACCAAAAACCTGCGGCAGCACGTTGATGATGGCATCACCGTCGCTGAGCACATCGATTTCAATACGGATGTTATCCAGCAAGTCGGTTTCCTGGGCGGCACCGCCCATCAGGTTAACACCCAACTCCGGGAACAGATCGCTACGGTTGGTACCGCCCACGAAGATGTTGTTGATCTCAAGCGAACCTTCATCGGTATAGATAAACCGATCAATGTTCAGTTTGGTCTCCAGCTCAATGGTTACACCCGCCTGGCCGGTGATGTTTCCCATTGTGGTTTCATCTAACGGTTGAAACGCCAGGGCCGCTGGGGGCGCCCCGGCAATACACAGCGCAAGAACGGTAGGTTTCAGGCCTTTCATTGTTCTTTTCCTTTTATAGTCGTTATCACTTCCTGTGGGCCACTGCAGTATTACGACGCCACTCTCATACTCTACCGACACGTCGTTTTTGGATACGTGCAGAAGTCACAAAAACCTGCATTCCGAAACTTTTAAGGCGCACAATTTTTAACCACAACATGTAGTAATCTGCAGAGAAACCGGCAATGGCGCGGCTTCCCGCAGATTCAAGAACTTTTCCATTGATTTTCTTTGCCCACAGGCGCCAATCAATAGTTGCTCTCTTATTCACAGAACACTATATCCTGTTATACTTCCCAAAAAATAAGCCCATATATAGGGCCAGCTACGCCAACACCTACTGAATGTCAAGCAGTAGAAATGCCAGCAGACACAAGGCTGGCAGCAGTGATCAACACAAAATTCCGGTTATGGAAGGCAGTCTTTCCGGCCAGGCACGAACACCATATATAGTGATTGTGCTGGCGCGATAACCAATGCAGTACCAGAAACACACAGGGGTAAGGCGCTGAGGACGGCGTCTTCAAAAAGAGACATACTGAAAACCGAGGGTGGCAATGAACGCTAAGGCACAGGCAGTGATCACAACGATTCCCATGCAGGAAGCTTCGCTGGATATCTGGAGCAGCAAGTACCAGCTCAAGACCAAGACCGGTGAGCCTGTCGACAAAGACATCAATGCAACCTACGAGCGCGTGGCCAAGGCCCTGGCCGAGGTTGAGAAAAAGAATGTACGCGACAAATACATGAAGGAATTCCTGTGGGCCCTGCAGAACGGCGCCATCCCCGCCGGCCGTATTACCTCCAACGCCGGTGCCGAAGCTCACAAGCCGGCCACCTCCACCATTAACTGCACCGTATCCGGCACCATCCAGGATTCCATGAACGATATCCTGGAGAAAAACCACGAGGCCGGCCTCACCCTCAAGGCCGGCTGTGGTATCGGTTATGAATTCTCAACCCTGCGCCCGCGCGGTGCCTATGTCGCCGGCGCTGGTGCCACCACCTCTGGCCCGCTGTCGTTCATGGATATCTTCGACCGCATGTGCTTCACCGTGTCCTCTGCCGGTGGCCGCCGCGGTGCACAGATGGCCACCTTTGACGTACACCACCCGGACGTGATCGAATTCATCCAGGCCAAGCGTGAAGACGGCCGCCTGCGCCAGTTCAACCTGTCCCTGCTGATCACCGAAGACTTCATCGAAGCCGTGCGCAACGGCGACGACTGGCACCTGTCCTTCCCGGTTACCCAGAAAGAAGCCGACGACGAAGGCCTGGACCTGACCGACGCCAGCCAGTTCGTCTACCGTGACTTCCCGGTACAGGAAGGCTACGTGGTGAACAACGAAGGCAAAGTTGCCTGCCGCATCTACAAAACGGTGAAAGCCCAGTTCATCTGGGACACCATCATGACCAGCACCTACGACTACGCCGAGCCAGGTTTCATCCTGATCGACAAGGTCAACCAGATGAACAACAACTGGTTCTGCGAAGACATCCGCGCCACCAACCCCTGTGGCGAGCAACCCCTGCCCCCGTACGGCAGCTGCCTGCTGGGCTCCGTGAACCTCACCAAATTCGTTGAGTACCCGTTCACCGAGAAAGCCAGCTTCAACTACGAGAAGTACCGCAAAGTGGTTGGCACCTTCACCCGCATGCTGGACAACGTAGTCGAAATCAACGGCCTGCCCCTGGGCGAACAGCGCCACGAGATCACCTACAAGCGCCGCCACGGTATGGGCATTCTGGGCCTGGGCTCCACCCTCGCCATGTTGCGCATGCCTTACGGCTCTGACGAATCCGTGAAGTTCACCGAAGAAGTGGTTCGTGAAATGGCGGTAGAAGGCTGGCGCCAGTCCCTGGCCCTGGCCGAAGAGAAAGGCCCGGCGCCAATCATGGACGACGAGTTTGAAGTAACGCCGAAAATGATGACCAAGTGCCCGAAACTGGCCGAAGACGGCATCAAGGTGGGCGACAAGGTCAAAGGCAAGGTACTGCACGCCAAGTACAGCGCCTACATGGGCCGCATTGCCGAAGTAGAGCCGGAGCTGGTGGCCAAGCTGGCCGAGAAAGGTGGCCGTTTCACCCACCACACCTCCATCGCTCCGACCGGCACCATCAGCCTGTCGCTGGCCAACAACGCCAGTAACGGCATTGAGCCGAGCTTCTCGCACCACTACGCCCGGAACATTATCCGTGAAGGCCGTAAAACCAAAGAGAAGGTAGACGTATTCAGCTTCGAACTGCTGGCCTACCGCCACCTGGTCAACCCGGGCGCAATGCCGTTCTCCGAGGATGAAGACAAGAAGCTGCCAAGCTACTTCACCACCTCCGACGACGTAACGCCCACGCAACACGTCGACATCCAGGCTGCGGCACAGAAATGGGTAGATTCCTCCATTTCCAAAACCGCCAACGTTCCGACAGAATTCCCATACCAGGACTTCAAGGACATCTACCTGTACGCCTACGACAAGGGCCTGAAAGGCTGCACCACCTTCCGCTTTAACCCGGAAGCGTTCCAGGGCGTACTGGTGAAAGAGAAAGACCTTGAGAACACCCTGTACGAATTCACCCTGGACGACGGCAGCAAAGTGACCCTGCGCGGCAACGAACAGGTAGAGTACGATGGCGAAATCCACACCGCCGCCAACCTCTTCGACGCGCTGAAAGAAGGCACTTACGGCAAGTATTAATCCGGGAACCGACAGACAGGAATTACGAACATGACAGTGAAAATCAGCAACAAGATCGTCGGCTACCGGGTAAAGAAAGCCGACACCGAGACCACGGGTGAACACCAGGCGCCGGTGAAAGCCGACACCAAACCGGTGGAGATGAATGAGAACATCGAACGCCCGGATTTCCTCCTGGGCACCACCTACAAGATCAAGCCGCCGGTGGCCGAGCACGCGATGTACATTACCATCAATGACATCCTGCTGAACGAAGACACAGACCACGAGAGCCGGCAGCCGTATGAAGTGTTCATCAACTCCAAATCGATGGAACACTTCCAGTGGGTTATCGCCCTCACCCGCGTTATCTCAGCGGTGTTCCGCAAAGGTGGTGACGTCACCTTCCTGGTGGAAGAGCTGCGCAGCGTGTACGACCCCAACGGCGGCTATTTCAAGAAGGGCGGCGTGTTCATGCCCTCACTGGTAGCCGAAATTGGCGCCGTGATCGAGAAGCACCTGAAGGCCATCGGCCTGCTGGAAAGCGACGAGCTGAGCGAAACCACCAAGCGCATCCTCGCTGAAAAACGCGCCGAGTTTGAGGCCAGCCAGAACAAAGCCACCAACGACGACAGCGCCAGCGAGTACCCCGCCAACGCCACCATGTGCGGCAAGTGCAGCACCAAGGCCGTGATCGTGATGGACGGCTGCGCCACCTGCCTGTCCTGCGGCGACAGCAAATGCGGTTGAGGTGATTGACCGCTGAGTGATGAAAAGGCCTGGTTGCGGAAGCTTCCGGGCCTTGCTGTTTAAAGGCAGCACACACAAGGAATGTTCATAGATCATGGCAAGGAATCAAGGCCGAGGTGGGCCGATTGAATCACGGCTAATCAGCTTATTGGCATCGTTGTTTTTCTCTATCCCAACAGCAGCCCTCATTTGGCTCTGGGTCAATTTGGAGTTAGCCATTTACTGGGATTCCTTTCTCAGTAGTGGTTACCTTGTCGCCTGTATTATTGTCTTTGCTGTGTTGGCCATACTGCTCCCGCAATTGTTTCCATCCATTCTCGGGTCCATTTGGCGGGGTTACTTGTTTGATGCAGTCAGCGCGCGCTTTGATCAGTTTTAATAGGGACGTTATGAAGGAAATTCTTGTTGTTGGTTGTGTCTTGTTTTTGGCGGCTTGTAAATCAAGCAATTCAGATAATGACCAGCCAGATGTTGCCGCCGAAACAATCGCTCCTGAGGTAGGAAGCTGGATCAGGGCCTGCTCCCCAATTGATGACGTGATCACAGCATCAATATTTGGCGACGCCGAATTCTTGCCCGTTTGGTGGGTAGAACGACTCGACATTACAGAGAACGCTATTGCGGTTTCTCGATCCGTTTACGTTGATGAGATGTGCGAGACGCCTCTGTCCTACGAGGACGGACCCGAAATTGTACTTCAGTGTTTCGGCGAAACTCGTGAAAGAGTGCTGGTACAAGGCGTATACGAGGTGCTGAGCTTTCCCTACATAGATGACCGGTACAATCCCCAGGTTCCCGGAAGTTGTGATTTGGCATCAGAGCCGGGTATGAACGTTTATCCGGTGGGTGATGTGCTGTACAGGGCTTACTATACGGACGCGATGAGCAGTGAACCCTCGGAACTGGTGGTCGATTTCAATCAGGTTTTTGAAAGGGTCCAGTGATCTGAATCGACCTTTTTCACCGGAAAGGGAACAATCTTTGGAAAGGAAAACCGTGCCTGCGTCAGCCCCTCTGGTCAGCATTATCACCCCCACCTTCAACCGTGAGCGCACCATCACGCAAGCGGTCGAGTCTGTCCTGGCCCAATCCTATCCCCACTGGGAGCTGATCATCGTTGATGATGGCTCCCGGGATAGCACCCGCGAGAAGCTGGCCAGTTACCTGGACGATGAACGCATCCACTACCATTTTCAGGAGAACCAGGGCCAGAGCATTGCCCGGAACCTGGCGCTTCAATATGCCCGGGGCGAATTTCTGTGTTTTCTGGATTCCGATGACCTGTGGGTGCCTGAAAAGCTGGAGAAGCAAGTGGCGCTTATGGAGGCTCACCCGGAGGTGGATGTCCTTCACAGTGATGAAATCATGATCGATGAACAGGGCCGGGAGTTGTCCCGCAAGAATATGCGCCGGTACTCGGGCCAGATTGCTCGCCAGATGTTGGTGGACAACAGCGTGAGCATCAACACGGTAATGGCGCGGCGGGAATGTTTCGATGCCATGGGCGGGTTTTCCGGCCGCTACGGCGTTGCCGACGACTACGACATCTGGCTGCGTTTTTCAGCCCGTTTCACCTTCCTGTATGTGCCCGAGTATTGGGGCTATTACCGGGTGATGGCAGACCAGATTTCCAGCGACAAGAAACGCCGATTTGCCGCCAACGAAGCGATCATTCGTGATTTTATCGAGGAATACGGAAGTACACTCCAACCCGGTGACATCCGCTGGGGCCTGGCCCGCTTCTACTGCCGGAAAGCCCGTCATTTTGCATCAGCAGGAGACTCCGCGACTGCCTGGGGCGCGGTTGCTCAGGCGTTGCGGTATGCTCCCCTGGATTCAGTGGTATGGCGCGCCGTTTATCGGGTGATCTTTCCCCGCAGCGGGAGCTTACAAGATTAACATTGGTAGCCTGTCAGACTGGTTTTCATCAAGAAAGGAATGGCCATGAAATGCCCGAAATGCAGAAACACGGACCTGAAACCCACCAAGATTGAGGATGGCCTCCCGGTTATGGGTTGCCCGGACTGTGAGGGTGCCTCGCTGTCATTGCTCTACTATCGAGACTGGGCAGAACGAAATCCGCCCGTCGAGCAGAGCGAAGCCGTAGACGCAGATGTAACGGTCGAAAAGGATGCCAAAACCGCCCTCTCCTGCCCCAAGTGCAGCAAACTGATGACCAAGTACTCGGTATCCAGCGAGCACAAGAACCGTATTGATCTCTGCGGATTCTGTGATGAGGCCTGGCTCGATGGCAGCGAATGGACGTTACTCAAGTCCCTGGAACTGGCACACAAACTTCCCAAGGTTTTCACCGACCAATGGCAGCGGAAGGTTCGGGATGAAAAGATGGAGAGCAAGAAAGTCGAGCGCCTGAAAAAACTGGTTGGAGAAACCGATACCACCAAGGCCGTTAAAATCAAGGATTGGCTGAAGAATCACAACAGAAAGGCCGCTATCGTTCAGTTTATTGCCTCGGAGTGAGCGCCCTTTCCCGGGGTGCAGGCTAATTAACCAGGAGTTGTTTCTCATGAAGGGAATCAAAAGCGCCTGCGCGCTAATCGTCCTCACCTTATTCTCCGCTCTGACTCAAGCTGCCACCGCCGTCGAAATGGCCAGGCAGGCGTATTTCTTGATTGAGCGTGACCCTCTCGATCTTGATCAACGCAATGAAGCGAGTTACCTGGTTCAGCGAGCCAACTCGTTGGACGGCGACGAACCATGGGTAGCGGTTGCCCAATCACGCCTGACTCTGGTGAGCGGCTACAAGGTTGGGCAGCGACACGATCGTCGCGCCTATGAGGAGACCGCCGTCAGCACGGCAAGGCAACAGGCTGAACGCGCGGTTCGTAATGGGCCGAACCTCGCCATGGCACACGTTCAGTTGGCTATGGTGCTCATTATTCAAGGCGAACTGCGTACGGCCTGGGATCATTTGAATACCGCAGACTCACTGGATGAACAGAGCTTCTACCCCTGGTACCTGCGGACGGTTATCGCGATACACCACAAAGACGAAAAATTCGCCGCAGAGGGTTTCAAAGAAATCGAGAGCAGAGCATCCCAGAAGTATCAGAAACGGCTTTTGCTTCAGGAGCGCATGCGGTTGGCCAAGGCTACTAAAAACCTTGTGGAGCGAGATAGGCTGTATCGGGAAATGATCGATCTGGACCCGGACTATGCCTACGCCTGGGGCAATTACGGTTCATTTCTATTGGGCCAGAAGCGTTACCGGGAAGCCGTTCATAACCTGGAGCGAGCCGTAGAGTTGAAACCCTACGGGCTCGCGGTGAGCCAGTTAGCGGAGGCACGCAGGAAGCTGAATCAGGCGTTCTGATTCGTGGCCAGTATGCTTGCAAACGATGCGTGCTAATGTGCAGGCCTTCCAATCGGCTGGCGTAACTTGCGAAGGAAGTTAAAACAGAATAGCTTGAACACCTCTGGTTAAACCTTGAATGG
The DNA here is from genome assembly GCF_000475355.1 of Marinobacter sp. C1S70. Classification (NCBI taxonomy): domain Bacteria; kingdom Pseudomonadati; phylum Pseudomonadota; class Gammaproteobacteria; order Pseudomonadales; family Marinobacteraceae; genus Marinobacter; species Marinobacter sp. C1S70. The sequence continues at coordinate 119,003 of NZ_AXBW01000040.1, forward strand.
AGCTCAATCATGCAAAGGATCACATCACTCAAATTCGGTTTGCTTGGCCTTACAACCCTGTCTTTGCTTCCCGGCATGACCCAGGCCGGCGGCCCGTCTCCCGAACACTTCCTCAATGACAGCGCGATGGTCCTGGAGATTCGCTATTGCGAATGCCAGGCCACAGAGCCGGGCAACGCTCCGACCGAATTACGCCCGGCGTTTCTGGAACAATCGCGCCTTCTGAAAGTTGACGTAGACCCTGAAGGAACGGGATTTGTATCTTCACCGGAAATAACATTGGGCTTTGAGCTCAAGGCGCGGCCAGAATCCCCCAGCGACTTCACCTTCAAGTTCGCCGGCCATTACGATCCCGTAAGCCAGAACGTTACCAGTACCGGAGAGGTATTGCTAACGAAGGATCAGTGGCTGAATCTGTTCAGTTCCAGGCATGAGAGAGAAAACAACACGGAATACCGGGATGTTGCGGTAAGACTTGTTTCCGGAGACTTGTAAGCCAGTTAGTAGTGTTACACTTGCAACCCGCCATTAAAACCAACTTTAAACGGGTTCCACGAGACACTCATGGTTAAATCGATCGCTTTGGCAGGGCTTCTTGTCCTGCTCCTGGGGCTGATTATCTTTCAGTACATCATAACCTCGGTGCCCAGCCTGGAACCGCCCATCACGGTAAGTGACGCCCGGCGCGTAGATGACAACAACTCCTTGCTGGTGTCGCTCACCGGAAGCGAAGGCCGGCGTTTCACCCTGGGGCTGCGTGGAGATATAGAAGAGAAACCGGAGGAAGCCGCGCTGTTTTTCATCAGCCGCCCGACCCTGGTGCCCTATGTGTACTGGCCAGGGTTCCGCAGTAATGACGAAAAACGGGTTCTGAATTTGCTGACGTCTTGGGAAAAAAACCGAAAGGCGCCTTCTGAAGATTCAGAACACGCGGCGTATCAGATTTATTCAGTGTTAAAGGGTCGAAACTAACCCCGGGCTTCAGCCCGGGGTTAACTTCAAGCTCCGGTTTACGAACAGGACCCGCAGCAGGTACCGCCCTCGCCGTGCCCACCCTTTTTTGGCTCGTCGTTCTGCGTCTCCGCAATACCACTTGCCTCGACGTGTTCAACGCCATTGCTTTCAGTTTCTGCGTCTTCTTTCTTGAAAATATTCACGAATGACAGGGCCATCTGGATACCTCGGTTTGCTACTGGATTTAACATTCATTTTTAATGTATGTTATTGGGTGGACATCTATTTGGTCAAGCGATTTACACCTCAGGTAACGTCAAATTTGATTCCGGTGCCGGAGCCTCTATACAGCGTTATGCGTAAAACAATACCATCGGGGTTTCCCCAAGACTCAGGGAACTCGACGGAAGCCGCACGGATTCCAGGCAGGCTTGCCTGGTTCAATTATTTCAAAGGAAGAAGCCACTACTATGAAAACCATAGGTCTCATCGGTGGAATGAGCTGGGAATCCACCCAAACCTACTATCAGTTGATCAACCAGAGAGTGCGAGACGAGCTGGGCGGGCTGCACTCAGCGCGACTGGTTCTCTACAGTGTGGATTTTGCCGAGATCGAAGCCCTGCAACATCAGGGGGACTGGGCGGCGACCGGGGAAATTCTTGGTGCGGTCGGAAAGGCGTTGGCCGCGGCAGGGGCCGATTTCATTGTGTTGTGCACGAACACCATGCACAAAGTGGCAGATAGTATTGAGAAGGCTTCTGGCCTGCCGATGCTTCACATCGCCGATGCGACAGCTGATGCGCTTCATCGCGATGGGATCCATTGTGTCGGCCTTCTCGGCACAAAATTCACCATGGAACAGGCGTTCTACAAGGAGCGTCTGGAGAACCGTGGCATCCGGGTTTTAGTGCCGGGTGACGCGCAGAGGGAATTCGTGCATACCGTGATTTATGACGAGCTATGCCGTGGTATTATCCGCCAACCTTCAAAACAGGGCTATCTGCAGGTGCTGGACTCACTGGCCGCACGAGGAGCGCAAGGCGTAATACTGGGTTGTACCGAAATTGGCTTATTGGTGCAGCAGGCTGATACTGCCATTTCGCTTTACGACACCACCCGCATCCACGCGGAGCAAGCCGTTGCGCACGCCTTAGCGTGACCAGCACAGCCGTTTCAGCCACCACAGTTTATTTAGCTCCTCATTCACTTGGTGATGGTTTTAACACGTTCTATGAAAAGCTGGCTGCTTCTTGGTCTGGCCATTGTGGCCGAAGTGATTGCTACCTCGGCACTGAAATCCAGCGAAGGATTTACCCGGTTGTTGCCGAGCGTTGTAGTGGTAATCGGTTACAGTGTGGCCTTCTATTTTCTGGCACTGGCTATCAAGGTGATCCCTGTGGGGATAGCCTATGCCGTCTGGGCCGGGCTGGGCATTGTATTAATTTCGCTCATTGGTTGGTTACTGCTCGGTCAAAAGCTGGATTTTCCTGCGGTTGTCGGTATGCTGCTGATTGTAGCCGGCGTATTGGTTATCAACCTGCTTTCCAACACAGGTGCACACTGAACCGACATGAGTACCGTAACTTCGATCACTATTCGTAAATACCGGATTCAGGATCTGAGCCCGGTGGTTCGCCTGTTCACCGATTCCGTGCACGAGCTCACGGCCGGTGCCTACGACGAAACCCAGCGTTATGCCTGGGCTTCACGCACGCCACATCTGGATACCTGGCGCGAACGGCTGGAGTCTCTGGAAACCCTGGTGGCAGAGGAAGGCTCGGATCTCGCCGGTTTCATTTCCTATGAAAAAGACGGCCACATCGACCTCGTGTTTACTGCCCCGAATTATGCTCGTCGCGGCATTGCTTCTGCCCTTTATCACGAGGCAGAGCAGCAGCTCAAAGAGCTGGGCGTAACAGAACTCAAGACCGAGGCCAGCGTGGTCGCTCGGCCCTTCTTCGAGCGCCACGGTTTTGAGGTGGTGGATGAACAGCGTGTCACGGTCCGTGGCGCCCAGTTCCTGCGTTATCTGATGCGCAAAAAACTCGACACCTAACCTTGACTCAAGCGGGCTCTTCGGCCTCTTCGGCCAGAGTCCGCACCCGCTCAAAGTCCTCCTCGGTAAACACACCATTCACGCCCGATATGGCGGCCAGCTCCATGCCGTGCTTGAGCCCGAGCTTGTAGATCTCCCGCACCTTCTCCCATTCAATATTTCGGCCGAGAGTGAAGTTCTCGAATCTAGCTTCCAGCGCCAGCACAATCGTCTCCGCCAGACAGGCGTAGGCGATGCCCCGGGGCAAGCCGATGTCCTTCATGCGCACGTCTCCCGGTAGCTGGATTTCCCCGGATTCGATTACCAGCACATCCGGCCGCTTCGCCACATCTTCCGCCGGGATATCCAATGGCCGGGCCACATCGGTGATCACACAGCCGGGTTTCACCTGCATGATGTCCAGGATGCGTTTACCGGCCCCGGACGTAGCGGTAACCACCATATCCATTTCGGAAAGATCCCGATCCGTGGTCGCGGACACGTGAACGATGGCCCCCGGTGTTTCCAGTTCGATGCTTTCTTTCAGTGCAAGTAACTTCGCCGCCTCCGGAGCAACCATGTAGATTTCATCCACGGCTTTTGCCAGCAGGCGCGCGCACACAGAACCAATGGCGCCTGTGGCCCCGACCACCATCGCCTTACCAGCCATTTTGCCGCTCTTACCAATACTCACGCGGCCGACTTTTTTGGCGGCATCGTGGGCGGCCCAGAGCGCGCCGGAGGCACTGTAGCTGTTACCCGTGGTGATTGGTAACGGTGCTCGTTTGGCCACGGTGATGCCGGCGTCACCCACCACTTTGGTGAAGGCACCCAGGCCCATAATCTGGGCCCCGAGTTTCTTGGCCAGCTTTGCCGCCGCCAACAACCGGCTGTAGGTAAACTCCGGGCCGTGGGCCATGATTTCCCTGGGTGTGCCACCTACGGTGATCAACCAACCCTCGGCTTCGTCTCCGGTGGGGGATTTGATGCCGCTTACCTTGGAGTAAATGAAAGGCGGTGTATAAGCCACAGCCTTTTCCACCAGGTTCATCACGGTGGGTGGCGAAACATTGGCAATCCAGTCCAGCGGTGGGGTTTTGGTCAGGTACTGCTGAGACAACGGATGAATCACGAAGGCGAAACGGTTTACCCGCCGGTAACCGTTTGGGTACAGAATCCGCGGCTCAATTCCCAGGGTCTGAATAACGTCCAGGAAGTCGTCTGCGCCCAGCTGCTCCGGCGTGCGGGACAATGCCGCGCTTATCATTGCCTCCATCACATTCACGCCCACGGGTCGACCTTCCAACCAGGGGCTGTAGTCCACCACCATGGCCACTTTGCGGGAGCGAAACCAGTCCAGGGCGGATTCGGTGACCCGGGAAGTGATCACGGTTTTACCGTCCAGCTCTTTCTCCGAGAAGGCTTCCAGATCTCCCATGGCACCCACAATCACATGAGAATCCTTCACCGATTCATGCAGAGAACCGCGAATCAGCTTTTCGCCCATGCGGTAAATCGGCGTTTTGTGCAGTGCTTCAATGAGCTTGACCGCTGCGGGGCGGAAGGTCACCGGAGCTGTCAGCGAGGTATAGGTTTCCAGCTGGCGCAGGGAAGTAAGTAATCTCGGTACGCCGAAATCCAGATAGGGATCGGCAAAAAACAGGTTGTCGGTGTGTTCAGACAACGCCTTGGCAATTCGGTAGCCGGCCTGGCCATTCAGAAACAGTACCCGGGCGTTGTCAAAAAAGTGCCCCAGCTCAGTCTGCGTATGGCGTACCGCCCATTCCTGCAAGATACCCCGGAGGCCTGCACCGGTCGTCACCGGTTTGTCCGGAATACAGGCCTCAAGGCGAGCCGTATCGGGATGTTCCAGCTGTTCACGGCCCACCTGGTAGTGATCGTGAATCATGCTCAGGCCAATGGCATCGGCCTCCCCGCGAACCGAATCCAGCACGGCTTCGGCACGTTCCAGGTTGCCATCCGTGCCCACCCGAATGATCCGGAATGGCTGCTCCAGAAACGTGGTTTCCAGTTCGTAATCGTATTCCGAAGATCCCTGGCTGACACTAACGACCGTTTTCATGGCGGGCATCCTTGTTGTTTTGTTATGCAATCAGTTTAGAAGATGGAACGCTCCGCCGCTTTAGCTCAGATCAAATAGCAGGCACAAAATAACCGGCTAAACTCATGCTGTGTCGAATTCTCAACCCCCAGTCCGATTCAGGGAGGCTCCATGACCATTCAGGAAGAACTTAACGCCACCATTGCCGATCTGGTGCAACCGGGCAAGGAATCCGGCAAAGCCACGCCTGAACAGGTTGCCGAAGCAACACTGAGCGTCTTCCGGCGAGTGGTGCCAGCGGCCGTCCCCGGGATATTTTTTCTCTCCGGAGGCCAGACACCTGAAGAATCCACCGAGAACCTCAATGCTCTGAACAGCATGGGCTACCATCCCTGGGAGCTGAGTTTCTCCTATGGCCGGGCTCTCCAGGAACCTGCCCAGAAAGCCTGGGCCGGAAAGCTGGAGAATGCCGGGTCGGCACAGGCGGCCATGAAAAAACGGGCCAGACTCAATGGCCTGGCCCGTTCCGGTGATTATCTAGGCTCAATGGAAGCTGATAATTAGGCCGCGTTGGTGTGGCGCTGCGGCAGGTCTAATGGCTGATCCAGGCAGGCCAGCATGGGCTCAACTTCCCGGATTTTACGAGCCTGGGGCCAAAGGGCCTCGGCTTCGGCAAAGCCCTGGCGCAGGTAGTTGAGCCATTGCTTGATGCGGCCGGTCACATATTTGTCTTCCAGGCGGGTTTGCAGGGCGGCCGCGTATTCCCGCACCAGCACGACAGCCTCTGCCCAGCTCATGGGCTCCCGTGTTTCACCGTTCTGGGCAGCTTTGATCTGCGCCGCCAGGTCCGGCCGGGCGATCAGGCCCCGGCCGATCATCACATCGTCACAGCCGGAGACTTTCCGGCAGCGCCAGTAATCGTCTACGGTCCAGATTTCGCCATTGGCGATGACGTGGCTTTTGACCGCTTCGCGTACCCTGGCGATTTCTTCCCAGTAGGCCGGCGGTTTGTAACCGTCTACTTTGCTGCGGGCGTGAATCACGATTTCCGAGGCCCCTGCTGCTTCCAATGCCTGACCACAGGCCACACCCATGGAGCGGTCGTCATAGCCCAGTCGCATCTTGGCGGTGAGCGGAACATCCGCAGGCACGGCTTTTCGAACGGCCGCGGTGATTTCATACATCAGCTCCGGCTCGCGCATCAGTACACAGCCGCCCTTGTGTTTGTTCACCGTCTTGGCCGGGCAGCCGAAGTTGATGTCCACCTGCCCTGCTCCGAGCTCCGCAGCCTTGGCACCGTGACGGCCCATCATTTCAGCGTTGGAGCCCAGCAGTTGAACGGCCACTGGCGTGCCCACTTCAGTCAACGCGTTGTTGTAAAGTTCCGGGGCGTACTTGTAGAAAATCCGGGGCGGCAACATGCCGTGGGTCACGCGAATAAATTCCGTCACGCACCGGTCAATCCCGCCGACTTTGGTCAGGGTTTCACGGATGGGTGCGTCGACCAGCCCTTCCATCGGGGCAAGGATGATTCGCATGAAGGCTCCAGAAACTGAGAGAAGTGAATCAGAGTGCGACTGATCAAAAATCAGGCGGAGCGGATTGTAAGGAATTCGGGGGAAAATAGGTAGCCGGGCATCCCGAAACAGGATGCCCGGCTGGGGGCTTCTCAGAACGTTACCGGCAGATTATGCCTGTACGTCAAAGCGGTCGTTGTTCATGACCTTGGTCCAGGCAGCGATAAAGTCCTTCACGAACTTCTCGCCGTTGTCGTCCTGGGCGTACACCTCTGCGTAGGAACGCAAGATGGAGTTGGAGCCGAACACCAGGTCTACCCGGCTAGCGGTCCACTTGGTCTGGCCAGTCTTGCGATCCCGGATCTCGTAAGTACCGTTACCCACCGGCTTCCAGCTGTAAGCCATGTCGGTCAGGTTCACGAAGAAGTCGTTCGTAAGCTGGCCCTCTCGGTCTGTGAACACACCATGCTTGGTACCGCCATGGTTGGTGCCCAGCACCCGCATACCGCCGATCAGTACCGTCATCTCCGGTGCAGTCAGACCCATCAGCTGGGCGCGATCGAGCAGCAGCTCTTCCGGCTTCACGATGTAGTCTTTCTTCTGCCAGTTACGGAAGCCATCGGCTACCGGTTCCAGGTATTCGAAAGACGCTGCATCAGTCATCTCGTCGGTTGCGTCACCACGCCCCTTCAGGAAGGGTACGCGAACATCGTAACCGGCAGCTTTCGCTGCTTTTTCGATACCCACGCTACCCGCCAGTACGATCACATCGGCCACGCTGGCACCGGTTTCGGCAGAGATCTGCTCGTACACCTTGAGCACCTTGCTCAGACGGGCCGGCTCGTTGCCTTCCCAGTCTTTCTGCGGAGCCAGGCGGATACGGGCACCGTTGGCACCGCCGCGCATATCAGAGCCACGGAAGGTACGGGCGCTATCCCAGGCAGTGCTGACCATCTCGCTGATGCTCAGGCCGCTGTCTGCAATCTTCTCTTTGACCACTTCTTCGCAGTAGTCGGTGCTGCCTGCCGGTACCGGATCCTGCCAGATCAGGTCTTCTGCTGGGGCTTCCGGGCCGATGTAACGGCTCTTCGGGCCCAGGTCACGGTGAGTCAGCTTGAACCATGCACGGGCGAAGCAATCCTTGAAGTATTCCGGATCTGCCATGAACTTCTCACAGATGGCGCGGTACTTCGGATCCATCTTCATGGCCATATCCGCATCGGTCATGATCGGATTGTGGCGCTTGGACGGGTCGCTGGCATCCTGCGGCTTGTCCTCTTCCTTTATATTGACCGGTTCCCACTGCCAGGCGCCGGCCGGGCTCTTCTTGAGCTCCCACTCGTAGCCGAACAGAAGGTCAAAGTAACCCATATCGAACTTGGTCGGATGAGTGGTCCAGGCACCTTCAATACCGGAAGTCACGGCATTGGCGGCCTTACCCTTCATGTTCGGGTTGCTCCAGCCTAAACCCTGCTCTTCTACATCAGCCGCTTCCGGCTCAGGGCCGAGGGCACCTGCGTCACCGTTACCGTGACACTTACCAACGGTGTGGCCACCGGCTGTCAGGGCTGCGGTTTCTTCATCGTCCATCGCCATACGGGCAAAGGTTACGCGAATCTGTTCACCGGTCTTGATCGGATCCGGCTGGCCGTTTACACCTTCCGGGTTTACGTAGATCAGACCCATCTGAACCGCGGCAAGCGGGTTTTCCATGGTGTCTGGCTTTTCTACGTCGTCGTAACGCTCGTCAGACGGAGCCAGCCACTCTTTCTCGTTGCCCCAGTAGATGTCTTTTTCCGGGTGCCAGATGTCCTCACGGCCGAAGGAGAAGCCGTAAGACGGCAGACCCATAGACTCATAAGCCACCGTACCGGCCAGGATAATCAGGTCAGCCCAGCTCAGTTTGTTACCGTACTTTTTCTTGATCGGCCACAGCAGGCGGCGGGCTTTGTCCAGGCTGACGTTATCGGGCCAGGAATTCAGCGGTGCGAAGCGCTGGTTACCGGTGCCACCGCCGCCACGGCCATCCTGGATACGGTAGGTGCCCGCTGCGTGCCAGGACATACGAATCATCAAGCCGCCGTAGTGGCCCCAGTCTGCCGGCCACCAGTCCTGGCTGTCTGTCATCAGGGCGTGCAGGTCTTTTTTGACGGCTTCGAAGTCGAGCTTTTTGACTTCTTCGCGATAGTCAAAGTCTTCGCCCAGGGGATTGGTCTTGCGATCGTGCTGGTGAAGGATGTCGAGGTTCAGCGCCTCCGGCCACCAGTTCATGACATCGCGATTTTCAGTTGAATTAGCACCGTGCATAACCGGGCACTTACCACCAGAATTCGTCTCACTCATCGTACTCTCCTGCTTCTGCGTCATTGGCAAAAAGGCGTTTATCATTCAAGAGCAACTATCAATATAGATCATTCACAGTTGGCTGCTTGAATGTTTCCTACCGCCAGAATAGTGAAGGACTATCGACTCTCCCGCTTCACTGGCAAATCTGTAACTCACTGGGCAATCGCATAATTCCCGCAGTAATCGGCCAGAATTCCCAGAGAGTCACTCCATGCTACCGATGTGAGATAGGACAACGCTGACATAGGGCAACTCCTGTGTTAACGAGAACACCGTTACCTTACCGCCGACGCCATCAAGAGGAACAATTAATTAAAAATAAATTTACGAGAGCTTTTATTTATCGACTAAAGGCGCTCGATAGAAGTGAACTTCCCGGCATCGTCAAACAGGATGCGAAAGCTGCCGCGTACGCCGTCATTGAGGAAAAAACGGGAGAGGATACGGGCCGGGAAGCGGACAAAACGTCCGTCCCGGGCCGTGGTGTGAACATCGGTGGCCACGCCCTGATAGAGCTTGATCCACTCATCAGGGCTGATGCTGATGTCCACAATGATCTGCTGCATTGGCGCGTCTGTCTCAGTTGGCCAGTTCGAGCAACAGTCGGTTCAGGCGGCTCACATAGGCGCCCGGGTCTTTCAGCTGCTCACCACTGGCCAGGGTGGCCTGGTCGAACAGCACGGCAGACAGTTCCTTGAAGCGCTCTTCACCCTGCTCGGTTTCCAGCCGCTGTACCAGCGGATGGTCCACATTGATTTCGAAGATCGGCTTGCTCTCCGGCACCTTCTGGCCGGCGGCTTCCATGATCTTCTTCATCTGGGCACCCATATCGAACTGGCCCACCACCAGGCACGCCGGCGAATCGGTCAGGCGGTTGGTTACCCGCACTTCCTGTACCTGGTCTTCCAGGGCGGCCTTGATTCGCTCCAGCAGATCCTTGTGTTCCTTGGCGGCTTCTTCCTGGTGCTTCTTGTCTTCCTCGGTTTCTACCTCGCCCAGGTCCAGGTCACCACGTGCGACATCCTGGAACTGCTTGCCGTCGTATTCGTTCAGGTAACCCATCATCCACTCATCGATACGATCAGACAGGATGAGCACCTCGATGCCCTTCTTGCGGAATACTTCCAGGTGCGGGCTGCTCTTGGCGGCGGCAAAGTTGTCGCCGGTGATGTAGTAGATCTTGCTCTGACCGTCCTTCATCCGGCTGATGTAATCATCCAGGGACACATTCTGGGTGGCTTCACCGGTATGGGTGGACGCGAAGCGCAGCAGGCCGGCGATTTTCTCGCGGTTGCTGAAGTCTTCTGCCGGGCCTTCTTTCAGAACGGTACCAAACTCGTCCCAGAAGCCCTGGTATTCGTCGCCGCCTTTCTTGGCCAGCTTGGACAGCATATCCAGTACCCGCTTGGTCAGCGCTGTACGGATGCTTTCTACAGTACTGTCATTCTGCAGAATCTCCCGTGACACGTTCAGGGACAGATCGTTGGAATCGATCACACCCTTGGTGAAGCGCAGGTACAGCGGCAGGAACTGCTCGGCGTCGTCCATGATGAACACACGCTGCACGTACAGCTTCAGACCACGGGGCGCTTCCCGGTTATACAGGTCGAACGGCGCGCGCTTCGGGATGTACAGCAGGCTGGTGTAGTCCAGCTTGCCTTCCACCTTGTTGTGGGACCAGGTCAGCGGGTCTTCGAAGTCGTGGGCGATGTGTTTGTAGAATTCCTTGTACTCTTCGTCTTTGATCTCGGTACGAGGCAATGTCCACAGGGCGGTGGCATCGTTTACCGTCTCTTCTTCGCCCTTCTTGTCCTCTTCTTCCGATTCGGCCTTCATTACCACCGGGAACGAGATGTGGTCAGAGTACTTCTTCACCAGGCTGCGCAGCTTCCAGCCATCGGCAAACTCTTTATCCTCGGGTTTCAGGTGCAGCACGATTTCGGTACCACGCTGTTCACGGCTCACCGGCTCGATGGTGAACTCGCCATCACCCTTGGATTCCCAATGCACGCCGTTGTCGGCAGGCTCGCCCGCCTTGCGGGTGAACACTTCCACTTTGTCCGCCACGATGAACGCGGAGTAGAAACCAACACCGAACTGTCCGATCAGCTTGCTGTCTTTTTTCTCGTCACCAGACAGCTGCTTGAGGAACTCGGCGGTGCCGGACTTGGCGATGGTGCCCAGGTTGGCAATCACATCGTCGCGGTTCATCCCGATGCCGTTGTCGGCGATGGTGATGGTGCCGGCATCTTTATCGTAATCCAGGCGAATCTTGAGGTCGGAATCGCCTTCGAACAACTTGTCGTCTTTGAGGGCGGCGAAGCGGAGTTTGTCTTCGGCGTCTGAGGCGTTAGAGATAAGCTCACGAAGGAAGATCTCTTTGTTCGAGTACAGAGAGTGGATCATCAGGTGAAGCAGTTGCTTCACTTCAGTCTGGAATCCCAGGGTCTCTTTGTTGGCTTCTACCGTCATGGCTGGTTTGGTCTCCTGCTGTGTCACAAATAAAGAAACAGTTCGATGAGCAAGAGAGTGGGGGTTGGCCGGAGTATTTCAACCCCGGCGAGCACGCAAAATCAGTCTTCGAGCAGGAAGTGAGCGCGGGCGGTGGCGATGGGCTGGGAGCGGGACTTCTGCCAGGCGGAGATCATCACGTTGGCCACGCGGTTACCCTGGCGGGTAAGCCGGCATTCGGCGTAGGTATCCCGGTTCAGGCCGGCCCGGAGGTAGTCGAGGGAGAAATCGACAATTCGAGGCATGCGGAAGGTGTCCTGGGACATAATCAGGTAGATCGCCGCGGACATTTCCATGAAACCACCAATCACACCGCCATGAATGGCCGGCAGGATCGGATTGCCCAGGTTCTCTTCCTTTGCGGGCAGGCGGAAGATCAGGTCATCACCAAATCGGTCGCACTGCAGGCCAATCCAGCTGGCGTACGGGATACTCTCCATCATGCGCGAGAAGTCGCCGGTTTCCTGGGTGTAGCGCAGAATTTCCGGGTCGGTCATTCCTCACCTCCGGTGATCAGGTCGCGATAGGATTTCGGCGTGGCTTCTTTGCCAATGCGCATGAAGGTGCCCACGCAATTGGCGATGGTTTCACCCCCCTCCTGATAGGCCTCGCAGCGCGTAAAGATGATGTTACGGGTGATCTTGTAGGTCTCTGCCCTCGCGTACACCGGCTTCCGGGGCTCCGCCGGGCGCATGTAATCCACTCTGAGATCCAGGGTCGGACACAGCTCAAATTCATCCAGACCACAGATCATTACCGAACCGGAGGCGGTGTCCATCAGGGTCGTGATAGCGCCACCATGGATAACTCCAGTGTCCGGGTTGCCAATAATCCTGTCGCTGTAAGGCAGCTCCATAACCAGATAGCCTTCACCCGCCTCCGTTGCGTTCAGACCCAGTTCCCTTGCCTGGTTGAGCGTACTGATAAACCGGTTAACCCGGTTTATTCGGGTTTCATCATTCATTCAGGACTGTCCTGCAGATCAGTTCTTGGATTTTACGTCCGCATCGGCACGGGCGGGTATGGCTTCTTCGAAGACCTTGCCGTCGCGCAGGGCGGATAATGCATCTGAGTGGAATTCCCGGCGGTAGAGTACGTACACCACCAGGGTTGAGGCAGCCATAAAGGCCACCGGATGAATGAACCAGGCCACCACAGCCAGGGCATAGTAGTAAGAACGCAAGCCAAGGTTAAACGCGTCGCCGGCCAGGTTACAGATGTTGCCGGCGCTGCGGGCAAAGGCCTCTCTCGCTGCCGGACTGGTTTTGCTGTCGTCTGGTAGCGGCGCGCTGCCAATCATGACGGCCACGAAATTGTACATTCTCATGGACCAGGTGAACTTGAAAAACGCGTAAATAAAGACCACCAGCAACACCACCAATCGCAATTCCCAGATTTCACGACTGGGCACAGCGGAAAATGGCATGGTGGCAAAAATTTCCATAGCCTCGCTGGTGTAGCCGAGGGCGGTGATAATACCGGCGAGAATCAGCAGACAGCTGGACGCAAAAAACGCTCCGTTGCGTTCCAGGTTACCGACAACCGAGGCGTCTGAAATACGGTTTTCACGCTTGAGCATGACCCGCATCCAGTCTTCCCGGTATAGATCGAGGGTGTTCGACAGACACGAGCGAGAGTTGGCGCGATTGCGCGAATACCAAGTGTACCCTCCCCAGCAGACAAAAAACCAGATCAGTGCCAGAAATTCCAGATAGTAGCTCATTGGGTGGTTAAAAAGCCTGGATTGGGGAGATAAATAGGGCGAAAACTTCCGTTATGATACGCCAAGGGGAGCGCGCCGACCACTGTCTGTCGGGCGGTGCCGACGTCGGAAACCGGTCTGTGCTATAAACTTACCCCAACGTTAAGGAGACATAAGTGAGAACCGGAATGTTGACCAGATATATCGCGATAGCGGCAATCGCCCTCACACTGACAGGGCTGGGTGGGTGTTCTGTGAACCCGGTAACCGGAGAGAAGCAGCTGTCTCTGATTTCAGAGAACCAGGAGCTGGCACTGGGGGCGGAACAGTACACACCCACACAACAGACCCAGGGCGGCCGCTTCTACATCGACCCGGAACTTTCCATTTATGTGCGTGATGTGGGCCAGAAGCTGGCGCGCGTGAGTGACCGGCCAGACCTTCCTTATGAATTTGTCGTGCTCAATAACAGCGTGCCCAATGCCTGGGCCCTGCCCGGCGGCAAGATCGCCATCAACCGCGGCCTGCTGGTGGAGCTGGAGGATGAAGCCCAGTTGGCATCGGTGCTGGGCCACGAGATTGTTCATGCAGCAGCCCGCCACAGCGTGCAGCGGATGCAGCAGGGCATGTTGATCAGCGCCGGGGTGGCCGGACTGGGCTTCGCCCTTTCCGATAATGAATGGGCCGGGTTGATCATGGGTGGTGCAGCTCTGGGTGCACAGCTGGCGCTGGCCCAGTACAGCCAGGGAGACGAACTGGAATCCGATGCCTACGGTATCCGATACATGAAAGAAGCCGGCTATGATCCACAAGCCGCCGTAGAGCTCCAACAGCTGTTTCTGAAGCTATCGGAAGGCCGTCAGAGCGGATGGCTGGATGGCCTGTTCGCCACTCACCCTCCCTCTGCCAAGCGGGTTCAGGAAAACCAGGAGCTGGTTCAGAAGATCGGTGCCGGCGGTTATCGCGGCCGGGACGTTTACCAGCGCCGTATCGCCAAGCTCAAGGAACTTCAGCCAGCCTACGATGCTCACGATGAAGCCATGAAGCTGGCCTCAGAAGGCAAGTATGAAGCGGCTCTCGATCAGGTAAACAAGGCCATCAAGCTGGAACCGCGAGAAGCCATGTTCTTTGCGCTGCGCGGCCGAATCTATCGGGGCATGGAACAACCGGAGAAGGCCAAAGCCGATTTCGACAAGGCCGTGTCACTCTATCCGGAGATGTTCCAGTATCAGCTGTACAGCGGTTTGAACGAACTGGAGCTGAACAACCTTGGCAAGGCAAAAAGCCATCTGGAGAAAGCCAATCAGGTGGTACCCACTTCCATTGCCTATCTCCGACTGGGTGATATCGCGCGGCAACAGGGCCAACGCAGGGAGGCAGTAGCCTATTACTCCACCGCCGCTGAGGCCGGTGGTGATGTGGGTGCTGAAGCTCAGCGCAAGCTGGCCGAACTCAACGAATAGCTGTTTGCAGTGTCAAAAAAAGCCGGGCGCCAATACGCCCGGTTTTTTTATGGTTGTCACATTTGCTGACCTGACACAAAAACCGCGTCAACGATTGCATTGACTTCTAGAGCAATAACTCTAAAAATCAGATTAACCAACAACAATCGGATGGCGACCATGATCGTAAAACGACTTCAGCCAATGATGTCCCACGCACGACGCAGCTATGTTGAGCTCATGTTCCAGGTGATGGGGCGCGCACTGCAGGCAATCAGCGAGGTGGATGAAGCCACCCGCAACGAAACCTGCGAACTGCCGGAGGGCTTCCTGTTCGAGATGCAGGTTATGCCCAACGGGCCAAAACTCATCGTTGAGCACACCGGCAACGGTAAATTGCTCTTCCACGGGGATGAAGCTCCACGCCCCGTTGACCTCTCGATCCAGTTCAAGCATATCGCCCATGCCTTCCTGGTACTGTCGTTTCAGGAGAAGACCTCCGTTGCCTTTGCCAACGACCGCATGCTGGTGGATGGCGATGTGAGTTACGCGGTGCGGATGACACGGGTTCTCAACCGACTGGAATCGTTCATCCTGCCCCGGCTGATCGCCGAGAGGGCAGTCAAGGAATATCCGACAACCATCAAACTGCCCGAAAAGCTCATCAGCGCCGCCCGTATTTATCTGAAAGTCGCCACCCAATTCGTCGAGACAGTGAGAGCATAATGACCAACAAATTCTACGAGTTCTTCTGCCCGGTAAAAGTGATTGCCGGTAAAGCCGCGCTGGAGCACATTCCCTATGAACTGACAGGCCTGGCAGCCAAACGGCCCATGATTGTGACCGATAAAGGGGTGCGCGCGGCGGGCCTGCTCGACCCGGTGATTGCCGCTTGCGAAGAAAGCGGACTGGAAATTGTCTCCATCTACGACGATGTGCCGCCGGATTCCTCCACCTCGGTGGTGAAAGACATTGCCGGCGTTTACCGTAAGGAAAAGTGCGACTCGATCATTGCAGTGGGCGGAGGCTCCGCCATTGATACCGGCAAGGCGGTGAATATTCTGGTGTCTGAAGGCGGCGACAATATTGCCAAATACAGTGGTGCCGGAGTTCTCAAGCATCCCCTCAAGCCGTTCTTTGTTGTACCTACCACCGCAGGTACTGGTTCCGAAGTGACCTCGGTGGCGGTCATCACCGATGAGAAAAAAGGCGTAAAACTGCCGTTTACCTCATCATTCCTGCTGCCGAACGCGGCCATCATCGACCCGCGTATGACCCTGACCCTGCCGCCCCACATTACGGCAGCCACCGCTATGGACGCGCTCACCCATGCTACGGAAGCGTTCACCTGCATGGCCAAAAACCCCCTGAGCGACGCGTACGCCACGGCAGCAGTCAAGAAGGTGAGCCAATCCCTGCTTTCAGTCATGGATAATCCGAAAGACAGTGATGGCCGACTGGAACTGGCTCAGGCGTCAACCATGGCGGGCATTGCCTTTTCCAACTCCATGGTGGGCCTGGTCCACTCTCTGGGACATGCTACCGGAGCCATCTGCCACCTGCCCCACGGACTGTGCATGAGCCTGTACCTGCCCTATGTGCTTGAGTTCAACCTTGAGAGCATTCGGGAGCCTTTGGGCGAGTTGCTGCTGTACCTGGAAGGTCCGGACGTCTACTCCGCCACCCCTGCGAGCCGACGTGCCGAGGCCAGTATTTCAGCCATTCGAAAACTGCGGGATGCCCTCTACAAGCGCTGCGAACTGCCCCGGACGTTGAAAGAAACCGGCAAAGTACTGGAAAATCAGCTGGAAAGCATTGCCAAGCTGGCCCTGGACGACGGCTCGATCATGTTCAACCCCCGGGAAGTGAGCCACGAAGATGCCATGGAGGTGCTTCGTCGCGCCTGGGCCTGATACCTCGGAGGCATATCTCGCCCCGGCCCTCTCTGGCCGGGGTTAGCCTAAAGTCAGATTCACAATGATTGAAATAAAATAGTAAGAAGGTAATATTTAGCGGGCATTCTGGCAGGGAGTTGGCCGGGTATCGATCTAACCAGCGTATGGGCCTGTCCTATCCAGAGTTCCGCCATGAAGAAACTCCTTTTCAAGCTCTCCTTTACCGCGATCCTGTTGAGCCTGCTAACCACTTTCAGTGGCAATGCCGCTGCCGAAGTGGACAATCAGGAGCGGGTGTTCCGCTTCAACATCTCTCCTAACGGGTACCCACCTTATCTGATCGTTGATGGCAGCAAGCCCTCCGGTATTATGTGGGACGTTGTAAACCTGATTGTCCCCCGCCTGGGCTACGACGTGGAACCGGTAAAAATTCCCAGAAAACGGGTAGACCCTATGCTTGCCGACGGCTACATTGACGGCACGCCAAGGGCCATAGAGTGGACGGAAGAGCCGGAGAAGTTCCTGTTTACCGACCCGGTCGTTCACGTGGAGGAAGTATTCTTCTTCCCGAAGAGCTCTGAGCTTGAATACAAACACCCCGCAGACCTCTACGGCAAGACGATTGTCACGCCACTGGGATACTACTATCCCTTTCTCGAGCCCTATTTCAAAGATCATCGCATTAAGCGATTTGACGTCTCCAGAGATCGGGAGATTTTCACCTTTGTGCTGCATGGCGAGCAGTTTCACGCAGCGCTTGCGGATCGGTTGGTCGGGCAATGGATTCTCAGGAACGAAGGACTGACCGAGCACTTTCGCTCTTCTGTGGAAGGAATCAGCCAGTTCGGCTTCCGGATCATGCTGCGTAAAGACTGGAAAGCGTTTGCCGAGGCCTTCAACCAGGAGCTGGCAAATATCCAGGAGAATGGCGAACTCGACGCCATTCTCTCGAACTATCGCTAAAACCCGATCACTCCAGGCGACGAAGCAGTAGCATCGGCGATACGCTGAGCACTGGTCGTAATTGCCAGCGGCCAAACAACGCCAACAGAATGGCTGCAATCAGCGGTACTGGCAGCATCACCTGCCAGTGCCAGCGGAAAGTGCCCTCGAACATTCCGGCCTGGAGCGCATATACCGCCCCTTCTGCCGCAATCACACCAAGCGTACCGGCAAAGAATCCCAACAGTGCGAATTCCAGCATAGTACTGCGTGCCAACAACGACTGCTGGCCGCCCAGGGTTCGCAGCAACGCTCCTTCCCTCTGACGATCCCGCAGGGTGGCACTGACAACCGCTGCCATCACCACCAGGGCGGCCGCGAGAATCAGCGCCAGGATTGCCTCAATGGCCTGAGTTACCTGCTGCACAATCTGCTGGATGCGATCAATGATATGGTCTATCTCCAGCACCGAGACCGTCGGGAACTGGCGCGAGAAGTCGTTCAGAGCCAGTTTATTGTCCGGGTTCAGATAGAACGCGGTAATCCAGGTGGCGGGCATGTCAGTCAGACCGCCATCGGGCGGAAAGGCCATGTAGAAATTGGGTTTCATGCTGTCCCACTGCACAGTACGAATACTCGTGACTGGCTCGGTCACCTTGCTGGAGCCGATGGTGAAGGTCAGCCGATCACCCAGCTGCAAACCGAGTTTCTCCGCCAGCTCAGCTTCTACCGAAACCCCCTCGGTTTCGCCCGGCCCGAACCACTGGCCATCCACAATCCGGTTGTCTTCCGGCAGCTCCGCCATCCAGGTCAGATTCAGCTCCCGGTTCAGCGCACCAACCCGCTCATCCTTGCTGACCGCTTCTTTCACCGGCTCGCCGTTGAGTTCGGTCAGGCGACCGCGAACCATCGGATAAAGCGTCTCCAGGGGCGCGCCGTGAGTGGCCCAGA
The DNA here is from genome assembly GCF_000475355.1 of Marinobacter sp. C1S70. Taxonomy (NCBI): domain Bacteria; kingdom Pseudomonadati; phylum Pseudomonadota; class Gammaproteobacteria; order Pseudomonadales; family Marinobacteraceae; genus Marinobacter; species Marinobacter sp. C1S70. The sequence goes on from NZ_AXBW01000040.1 coordinate 137,361, forward strand.
ATTCCTCAACATCATCCACCGCATCAGGGGCAATGTTGATCAGGAAATGGTTTGGCGCGTCGTCCGGCAGTTGGGCCTGCCAGTCGTCCAGCAGCGAGGAACGCACCAACACCAGCGTAGCCGCCAGCATCAGGGTCATGGCAAAGACCGCCATCTGCGCCATACTGGCACGACGGTGCCGATATAAGCCCACCAGGGCCAGGCGCCAGGAGTTGCCGCCACCCTTCACTCTGCGCAACAGGGCGACCATGCCCCACCCCAGCAGACCGAGCACACCCAGCAGCACTACCAGCCCGCCCAAAAGTGCGGCCACCAGCATCAGCTCGCCGGCGTACATCCATACCAACCCAAACACGGCGACCACCGCCAGCAGGATATCCGGAATGGCTTCCCGGCCGGTTTCGCCGGGCTGGGAGCGTAATACCCGCATGGCGGGAACATTACGCAGGCGGCGAATGGGCGGATAGGCAAACGCGAATAGAGAAACCAGTGCCGTCAGCAAGGCGGGCGTTAATGCCGCCGGATCCAGATAAAAATCCACCGGCCGTTCCAGCACGTCACTGAGCAAGCGCACCAGCAGCCAGAACAACGGCAACGCCACCGCCAGACCGCCCAACACACCGACGACACCCCACAGAGTGAGGCGCCGCAGGTAGAGCTCACCAATGCCCCGGCTGGATAATCCAAGGGTTTTCAGCAATGCCACCGTGTCCCTCTGAGACAGAGCGTATTGCCGGCTGGCTACGGCAACGGCTACCGCCGCCAGCAACACCGCAAGACTGCCGCCCAGCAGCAGAAAGCGTTCGGCCCGCTCCAGGGAGCGCGAGAAGGTTTCACCGTCTCTGACCCCTTCCCACTCGTGACTGGGCTCCAGCTGTGGTTCCAGCCACTGGTAGTAGTCATCAAGCACACCTTCGTCACCGGCAAACAGGTAGACGTATTCCACCCGGCTACCTTCCTGGACCACACCGGTGGCGGCAACATCATCCACATGCATCATCACCCGTGGCGCCAATGATGAGAGCCGGAAGCCCCCATCCGGCTCGCGGATCAGCAAGCGAGTAATTTCCAGCTTCAGATTGCCGACTTCCAGAGTATCGCCGATGTCCAGTTCGAGCAGACGCAGCAACCGTGGATTCACCCACACCTGGCCGGGGCCGGGGCCCTGACTGACAATCTGTCTCGGCTCTTCAGCACCGGGCTGGATCTCGATTTCGCCGCGCAACGGATATTCGTCACTCACCGCCTTGACCGAGACCAGCTGAAATCCGCTTTCTCCGAAGACCATGGTGGAGAACTCCACCATGCGCCCGGTTTCCAGGCCTCGGGACTGGGCATTCTCTAACCATTCCTGTGGGATCGGACGGCCGTTCTCGGCTTCCAGTTGCCGATCTGCCGCCAGAAAAGAACTGGCAGACGATACCAGGGTACGCTGCAACTGGCTGGCGAACAGCGCAATTGTGGCTACGGTGGCAACAGCAATAATCAGCGCAACCAGCACCACACGAACATCGCGCTCTCGCCAGTCTCGGCTCACGGACATGAGTTTGTTGGAGGCTCCCATCAGTGTGCCGGCTCCCCGGCCAGATCCGGCTCAGTCAGCATGCCCGCCTCGATGTGCAGCTGCCGGCCGCAACGTTCGGCAAGGTGTTCATCATGGGTAACCATCACCAGTGTGGTGCCCTGCTCCCGGTTCAGATCCATCAGCAGGTCAGACACCGCCTGCCCGGTCCGGTTATCCAGATTGCCCGTGGGCTCATCTGCAAACAGAATGGCGGGGTCGGATGCAAAGGCACGCGCAATCGCGACCCGCTGCTGCTCGCCACCGGACAACTGACGAGGGGTATGGTTCAGCCGTTCACCCAAGCCGACCCGTTCAAGCAGCTCTCTGGCCCGCTGCTCCGGCGCTTCCATGCCGGCCAATTCCAGCGGCAGCATGACATTTTCAAGCGCGGTTAATGCCGGCAGCAACTGGAACGACTGGAACACAAACCCGACCCGGCGGGCCCGGAGCTTGGCACGCTCGTCTTCACTCAGCTTGCTGATTACCGATCCATCCAGCTCTACGGTACCTTCGGTGGGCGTGTCCAGGCCAGCAAGCAACCCAAGCAGCGTGGTTTTACCGGAACCAGACCGACCGACAATGGCTACGGACTCTCCCCGATTGATTTCCAGACTGACCCCCTGCAAGATCGTGAGCGTATCGGTTTCCAGGCTGACCCGATGGGTTAGATCAGACACCCGCAACATCGGGCTGCTATCGGTTTTACTGAGATCCGTCATCTGGTTCACGGTTGCTCCGTTGTCTGTATTGTTGAATCTGTAAAGGGTATATGAATTTACTATGCATACGATATCGCTGTACGTCAGATCAATCGCACTCTCGGCCCTGCTTCTTATCGCCCTGCCTGTTCTGGCCAGCCAGAACACGGTGCTGGTACTGGGCGACAGCCTGAGTGCCGCCTATGGCGTACCCTCGGAAACCGCGTGGGTAGAGCTGCTGCGGGATCGCATCGAGAGCCAGGATCTGGACTGGACCGTAGTAAACGCCAGCATCAGCGGTGAAACCACCGACGGTGGCCTGCGGCGCCTGCCAGGCCTGCTGGAAGCCCACGACCCAACCATTGTCGTCATTGAGCTGGGCGGCAATGATGGTTTGCGAGGCTTCCCTCCCAACGTAATCGAATCCAACCTGGCGAACATGATCGAACAGGTGCGTGATACCGGCGCCACCCCTTTGCTGGTGGGCATGCAGATCCCGCCTAACTACGGCCAGCGCTACACCACCATGTTCGCCGATATCTTTCCGACCCTGTCTGACCGCTACAATACCGTTCTGGTTCCCTTCTTCCTGGACGGTATCTACGATCAGGACGGGTTGATGCAAGGTGATGGCATTCATCCGACGGAAGAGGCACAACCCCGGCTGCTGGATAACATCTGGCCAAAGCTGGAACCGCTGCTGAACAAACAGGCCAGCAGCTGACGACTCAGATTACCTGCCGGACAAACCCTAAAGCTCGGCGTTCAGACCAGTAGTAACCGTCCCGGGCATGTTGGACAAACCCCACATGCCCACCCCACTTCGGGATTTCCATCTGGACGTGATGTCCCAATACCCGGCGACTGTCCGGAAAACAGCGGGCCGAAAGGAACGGGTCATCTGCTGCATTCACTATCAGAGCTGGCACCCGGATATCACTCAACCGGAACAGAGCAGAACACCGGGCCCAATAGTCGGCCGCGTCCTGGAATCCATGCAGTGGTGCCGTATAGCGATTATCGAATTCGTGAAAACTTCGGATTTCCTCGAAACCCGTGACATCAATCAGATCAGGGAATCTGTCCGCTTTTTCCCGCATCTTGAGGTGCAGATCCGTCAAAAACCGTTGCATGTAAATACGCCGGCTGGGTCGCGCCAGCACGTCCGCGCTGCCCGCCAGGTCCAGAGGCACCGAGTAGGCCACCGCACCACTGATACGGCTGTCCACATGCTCCCCCTGCTCACCCAGGTACAGCAGCGTGAGATTCCCACCCATACTGAAACCTGACAGGAAGAGGTTCTGATACCGCCGCCCCAGCGCGTGACTGACGACGGCATGCAGATCCGAAGTGGCGCCACTGTGATAGAAGCGCGGCTGTTGGTTCATCACCCCGCCGCAGGACCGAAAGTTCCATGCCAGCACATCCCAGCCGTCGGCCATCAATGCTCTGGCCAGACCCAGCACGTAGGGCCTACGGCTGTGGCCTTCCAGCCCATGGGATATCACCGCCAGCCGGTCACTGCCCTGGCGATACCAGTCCAGATGCAGTTCGTCGTCATCGTCGGTGGCCAGTATGTCGGTTTCCGGTTCCGGCAGGGTCACTTTCCGGAACAGGGTCGGCCATACCGACTGGACGTGGCCATTACGCAACCACACCGGCGGACGATAGGGTTCAAGCTTAGCTCTGTGCAAATTTTGACCTTTCATTTCAGGGGGTTGACGAACCTGATTAAAGTACTTAATATGCGCGCCACATTGATGCTGTTCCCCGATAGCTCAGTTGGTAGAGCAACGGACTGTTAATCCGTTTGTCGCTGGTTCGAGCCCAGCTCGGGGAGCCACTTATTCCGAAAGGCCGCTGATCAGATATCAGCGGCCTTTTCTTTTGGGCCTCAGAAAACCTCGGCCCGCTGCATGAACTCCCGCAACACCTGGAACAGCGTATAACCATCCCGTGTACCGATCATTTCACGAATCGAGTGCATGGCAAACTGGGGTACGCCGATATCCAGCGTGGTCACGCCAAGATTTCCCGCGGTCAACGGCCCGATCGTGCTGCCACACCCCATGTCACTGCGCACCACAAATGTCTGGTGCGGCAACCCCAGTTCATCGCTGATGTGGCGATAGAGGGCGGCGGAACGACTGTTGGTGGCGTAACGCTGATTGTGGTTTACCTTGATGACCGGCCCCTGATTCAACAATGGCCCATGATTCTCATCATGTCGGTCTGCGTAGTTTGGATGAATACCGTGGGCGTTATCCGCAGAAATCATCATGGAACGAGCAATGGCACGGCTTTTCCCGGCGCCACACCAGCGGTCCAGCACCGCCGTGAGAAACGGCCCCTGGGCACCTTCGGCGGACATACTGCCCACTTCCTCATGGTCATTGCAGACCAGTAGTGCCGGCTCGTCACCAGAGGTTTCCAGCAGGGCCTGCAGGCCGATATAACAACTGAGCAGATTATCGAGCCGTGCGGAGGCCAGGAACTCTTCACGCAGCCCCACCAGAGCTGCACCCTGTGCATCGTAAAAACTCAGCTCATAGCCCAGAATCTTGCTGGTCTGCAGCCCGGATTCTTTGGCAATCTGCTGTTTCAGCAACTCGGCAAAGGTGGTGGTATCGGTTTCCGGTACCTGCATAACCACCGGCGGAAGATCGGTCTGGGCATTAACGGTGCGACTGCTGTTCGCCTCCCGGTCCAGATGGATGGCCAGGCTCGGAATGATCGCCACCGGCTTGCGGAAATTCACCAGGGTGTCCCGTACTTTGCCGTTGTCGTCCAATACCGTCACACGGCCGGCCAAAGAAAGATCCCGGTCAAACCAGGGGTTCAGCAATACGCCCCCATACACTTCCACACCCAACTGGAAAAAGCCCTTGCGGCGAATCTCAGGGTTCGGTTTGACCTTCAGGCAGGGGCTGTCGGTATGGGCTCCCACCATCCGGATGCCGGAACTGACCACATCCTTGGTGCCGGTACGAAAGGCAACAATAGACGAGCCATTACGGGTTACGTAGTAGCCCTGCCCTGGCTGCAACGACCATTCTTCGCGCTCGTCCAGCGGTTGAAATCCCGCTGCTTCAAGACGCGTTTTCATGGTATTGACCGCATGCCACGGAGTCGGCGAGGCATTCAAAAACTCAATCAAGTCTTTATTGAATTCAGTGTGTTCCATGATCTTCCTGATTGCATGATAATGGCGGCTACAGTATGGCATGAAGCCGCGCCGGCTCCTACCGGGTACGCTGCGCACCGCCATAAGCACTCACCGAAGATTCCGGAGTTCACTGTGTCACTACCCCGCTTTCTGGATATCGAATACTGCCAGACCGACGACGCCCTGTTTCCCACGGCCATCGCCTGGTCCCTTGCAGACGGCCAGATGAAAACCGTGGTAATTGCACCGGAGGATGCCTGGTTGCCCGAAGATGGCGACCTGGGCGATGTAGACCTGCTGTATCTGGAAGAACAGGGGGTCCCCCTGCTGGAACTGGCCAGGGAGCTGCACGAGGATCTGCCGGACCAGACCGTATACGTGGATGGACTGGATCCGGACGAAATCCTGATAGACCTGATCTTCAGTGCCGTTCGCCAGGAGGCCCCGTTTGAAATCGCCCCCATTTCCGAGCTGATTACCGGCCTGGACAGCGAAGCACTGGAAGACCGCCGCCGGCAGTTGCTCTTTGATGAAGGGCTTGAACCGCAGCTGCCGGAAAACGGCGTATATTCCCTGCTGTTGCTGGCCCGTGAGGAAGGCTACCTGGAGGATTGAGGTCCGGCCCCTGATCACGGGGAACTGTGACATGAGTCCGCGTAACATTGCGTTACACAAGGCAGAATCGGGCGTCAGTACCGTTACTGACAGGAAGCCTGATAATAATGAACAAGGTCACACCCCGTTTCCTCACATCCAGCCTGATAGCGCTTGGCCTGTTTTCTTGCGCCGCCTTTGGCCAGGAGACCCCTCGCTCCGATAAACACTATGTCGGACTGTTGGCGACAGCCATTGAACACCGCTCCATCGGGCAGTCCGACGAGGATGGCTGGGGCCAGGCAGCGACACTGGTGATTGGCGGCCACCTGAGCGACCTGATTCATGCAGAGGTGAGGCTGGGGGGCGGCTTGGCAGACGCCGAGATTTCCCGTGGCGACCTGAGCCTGGCCGTCGACTACTTCGGCAGCTGGTACATGGGCCTGCACTACCCCATCGGTGAGCTTGGCAATGTCTATGCCCAGGCTGGCTTTACCCATGTCAGCGGGGAGGCAACCCTCGACAACCGGGATGCCGACGCCAATGCCCAGTTTCGGGATATCGAGGGCGATTACCCGAGCAGCAGTTTCAGCTTCAGCTGGCTGGCCGGCCTGGACCTGGAACTGATGGATAACACCTACCTGGTTTTCGAGGGCGGCAAGCTGTTTGAAGACACGGACACCAGCGCCAATGCCTTCCAGTTCTCCTCAGGTATCCGTTACGAGTTCTGATGCCGGATATGCCAGCACCGATGGATTTTGGGGTTGCGCTGAAAATCCTTGTCCAGAGTGCTGGCACTCACCTCTTTCACTTCAAACTCTGACTCCAGCGCCTCATCCAGCCTGAACTTACGGAAGTTATTGGAGAAAATCAGCAGGCCATCACTGGACAGTCGTGCCATGCACTGCCGCACCAGATCGGCATGATCGCGCTGAATATCGAGAACGCCAGCCATCCGGGCTGAGTTTGAGAAGGTGGGCGGGTCCATGAAAATCAGATCAAAGGTCTGATTCGCGGTTTTTCGGTCTGCCAGCCAGGCCAGACAGTCTGCCTGTTCGACGACATGCTTGCGCGGATCTGCCGAGTTGAGAGCCAGGTTATCCTGAGCCCAGCTGACGTAGGTTTTGGACATGTCCAGGCTCAGGGTGCGGCTGGCTCCGCCAACCGCTGCGTGCACGGTCGCTGCGCCGGTATAACAGAACAGGTTCAGAAAACGCTTGCCCCTGGCATGTTGCTGGATCCAGTAACGTACCGGGCGATGATCCAGGAACAGGCCGGTATCCAGATAGTCTTTCAGGTTCACCTTCAGGGCGCAGCCGTGCTCGTGCACGTTAAAGTACTCGCCGGTCGCCGCCTGTTTTTCATATTGCCGGGTACCGGTCTGGCGCTGACGTTGCTTGCACACCAGATCCTCCGGCGCGACCTCAAGCACTTCCGGGATCACCGCCATGGCTTCGGCAAGGCGCTCTCTGGCTGCCTTTTCGTCAACTGATTTCGGGGCGAGGTATTCCTGAACATGTACCCGCCCCTCGTAGATATCGATCGCCAGGGCATATTCCGGCATATCGGCATCGTATAGGCGGTAACAGCCAATGTTCTGCTTCCTGGCCCACTGGCCAATCGTTTTCAGATTCTTCTTGAGACGGTTACGCAGCATATCTGCCCGTTCGGCGTTGGCGATGCGAGGCATAATCTGCCCCGGCGCGGCCGGATCACGGGGCGTGCGGGCATTCTCCGGCTGTACTTCGAACAGCAACAGCTGCGCCGGCAGCTTGCCATTGAACAACTTGTACTGCTTGAAGCTTCGCAAACCGAGGGATTTTCCGAACTCCGGCGCACCGGTGAACACCCCCAAGCGCCATCCGGTGAGCTCCCGAGCCACAACCTCTCCAAGGCTCTGGTACAGGGCCGCCAGCTCCTTGCGCTCACTCAACCGCTCACCGTAGGGCGGGTTGGTCAGCGCCAGCCCAGTATCGCTCCAGTCATTCTCGCGAGTGAATTCGGAGATCGGCCTGGCTTCTACACGAACGATACCTTCCAGGCCAGCTCGCAGGATGTTCTTCTCCGCAGTCGCAATCACGCGACAATCCTGATCAAAACCATAAAAAGTGGGAATGCGCCCCTGCTTGCCCTCATGGGCCCGACGCTCCGCTTCCTGGCGCAGCGACAGCCAGAGCTCGGGCTGGTGTCCTGGCCACTTTTCGAACCCGAACCGCTCCTGCTTCCGCCCCGGCGCAATGTCCAGCGCCATCAACGCAGCTTCAACCACCAGCGTACCGGAACCGCACATCGGGTCCACAAAGTCACCACCGTTAGCGGCAATCTCTGGCCACCCTGCCCGCAGCAGCAAAGCCGCTGCAAGGTTTTCTTTCAAGGGCGCGATACCCTTTTCAGTTCGGTAGCCCCGCATATGAAGGCTGTGGCCACTCAGATCAATCCCCAACGACAAGCGGCCCCGGTTCAACCGCGCCGATACCGTGACATCCGGGTCTTTCGGTGCAACCGAGGGCCTGGGTGCACCGGCACCCCGAATGCTGTCAACAATGCCATCTTTCACTTTCTGGGCGCCAAACTGAGTGTTCCGGATGGCTTCGTTCTGGCCAAGAAACGTTACCCGGAAGCTCCCCCCCGCGGGTATATGGGCCTGCCAGTCAAGATCCACGACACCGGCATATAGTTCGTCGGCGCTCCGGGCATCCACATCCGCCACATTCAGAATCACCCTGTTCGCCAAACGGGACCACAGACAGGCCCGATAGCCGTTCTCCAGCTCGCCCTCAACCCAGACACCGGCGGGTGCATTCCGCACAAGGTTCAGGCCGAATTCTTTCAATTCATCGGCCAGGAGGTACTCGACGCCTTTGGGGCAGGTTACGAAAAAGACATGCTTGGACAAGATCAACTCCTGGTTTTCTGAATAGGGCCGGTAAGTTTCCGGAATGGCAGTAAAAGCCTTTTAGCGACTGTCATCGTTATTTCACAAAAATATAAAAGAAGCGCCATATAGATGAAATAAATAGTGTACACCGGCGCGAGATTCGTCTTACCTTGTAGTTGACGCGTCGTTCCGGAGGCCGAATAAAAGTCTCCGTTAACAGGATCCTGACTGCTCTGACCGGAGCTGGCAATAGTGGGTTGTCCCGGAGAGGCTCCCGACTGCCAAGGTCACTGCAGATGTGTACACGCTTGTTCTGTTAATCCATCAGTGAGGAACGGCATGAAAAGACAGAAGAGAGACATGTACGCTCGTGCATTCAAGCGGGGTTATCTCGCTGGCGTGTCCGGCAAATCCAAAGACAGCTGCCCATTAGAACAACCGGAAGTCCGCCAGGAATGGCTGAACGGGTGGCGAGAAGGCCGCACAGATAACTGGGAGGGCATGACCGGCGTCTCCGGCATCCATAAACTGGCCAACGTAACCGCAACATAATGGCCAACCCCGTTTAACCCTGATCTGTTTTTTTCAATTTTTACACACAAATCACAATCAGAGCAGTAACCAGAGCAACCCAAACGGGGCCTCCCGCCCCGTACCATGCGAAAAAGCGCTACGGGGTTTATTCCCCGCAAGGGCCCGCTCAGCGGGCCCACCTTCTTTCTGCCTCAGCTGATTTCTTTCCGGATCGCTTCCACTGCTTCGTTGATCAATGACGGGCCACGATAAATAAACCCGGTATAGATCTGCACCAGCTTTGCGCCTGCGCGAATCTTCTCTGCCGCACTGTCGCCATCCGTGATGCCGCCCACGCCAATAATCGGCAGCCGATCGCCCAGCTCAGCATACAGCCCCTGAATCACTTTCACAGACGCTTCCCGTACCGGTGCACCGCTGAGACCGCCCGCCTCCTGCTCGTGAGCGTGCCCCTTCACCGCCTCCCGGCTGATCGTGGTGTTGGTGGCAATCACACCATCCAGGCCAGCTTCGAGCAATGCTGCAGCCACAAAGCGAATGCCCTGCTCGTCCATATCCGGGGCGATCTTTACAGCCACCGGCACATAGCGGCCATGCTTTTGCTCACACGCTGCCTGCTCTTCCTTTATGGCGTGCAAAAGCTGCTTGAGCGAATCGCCAAACTGCAGATCCCGGAGGCCCGGCGTATTGGGAGAAGATACATTAACGGTGATGTAGTCGGCATAGGGGTAAACAGCCGCTATTCCTTTACGGTAGTCCTGTTCAGACTGCTCATTCGGGGTGTCTTTGTTCTTGCCGACATTAATGCCCAGTACGCCCCGGTAACGGCGGTGGCGGACATTGGTAATGAGGTGTTCCAGGCCTTCATTATTGAACCCCATGCGGTTAATGATGGCCTGGTGCTCCGGCAACCGGAACATTCGGGGTTTTGGATTACCGGGCTGTGCCAGAGGCGTAACAGTGCCCACTTCGATAAACCCGAAACCAAGAGCACCAAGAGCATCAATGTGGTCGGCGTTTTTGTCCAGCCCAGCAGCCAATCCAACCGGATTCGGGAATTCCAGGCCCATCACGTTTACCGGGCAAGGCTCCGGCTGTCGGGTAAATGTATTCAGGATGCCCAGTTTTTGAGCAACATCCAGGCTGCCAAGGGCAACATTATGGGCCCGCTCCGGTGGCAATCGGAACAGCAGGTTTCTCAGAAGGCCGTACATCGTCAAACTCCTTTCTCCGGGTGGCAGGAGTATACCGAAAGTTTTCCACACCATCTTGTGTAAACCCCAATTAGTCCCGAAAACCCCGCCCTGTATAGCCTCCCGACGCTTTTCCACGGAATCTGTGGATAACCCTGTTGAAAATTGCCGAGCAAGCGCCCCGACCCCTTGATAACTGCGCCAGCCTACAAATTGATCATTTTTTGATCAGTTATTTTCCCTTTATTTATCAATAGCTTAAATAGATAAAATTAACATTTGACGGCTTTGGTAACAAAATGCTAACGGGTAACCAATTCGTCATGATGTGCATAAATCGATCACAGCCAGGCCATTAATTCCACCCATTTCTACGTTTAATCCCGTTATACTGCCCTCATCGCGAAAAGCCCGGAGTGAATCCAATGGAACAGCCTGATCAACCCAGCCAGCAGCGCCAGAATAATCTCGAATCCGAGAAGCATGCGGCGACCCGGGTCACGATCATTGGCATGATTCTCGATGCCGTTCTGGGCATCATAAAAGTCATTGGCGGCACTCTTTTTAATTCCCAGGCGCTACTGGTGGATGGTATCCATTCATTTACCGATGTGGCATCGGATTGGGTGGTTCTGGCGGTCATGCGTCTGTCCCGTAAGGAGCCAGATGCGGACCATCCTTACGGACACCAGCGAATCGAAACCCTCGGCACTCTGGTACTGGGCAGCATTCTTATTGCCGTGGGCGCGGCCCTGGCCTGGGAGAACATTCTCAGGCTCCTGTCCGGTGAAGCGCAGCTGGTTCCGGGCTGGCCAGTGCTGGTAGCGGCCGCGGCCTCGGTAGCAGGCAAGGAATGGATCTACCGTTATACTCGCCATGTTGGCATGAAAATCCGCTCAGACCTGATCATTGCCAACGCCTGGCACAGCCGTACCGATGCATTTTCGTCAGTGGTCGTTCTGGTATCTACCATCGGTGCCATGCTGGGTTTCGTCTGGCTCGACGTGGTAGCCGCCGTCCTCATTGCAGCCATCATTGTGCACATCGGCTGGAAATTCACCTGGGACAGCGTGAAAGAACTGGTCGATACAGGTCTGTCCGAAGATGATACCCGGATGTTGAAAACCATTGCCCTGGAAACGGATGGCGTGCGAAATGTTCATGAACTGCGCAGCCGGCGGATGGGGCACGACATCCTGCTGGACGTACACCTGGTAGTTCGCCCGGAAATCAGCGTTTCCGAAGGGCATCAGATTGGTATGAAGGTGGTCACGGGCATGCGGGATGCCCTGGACAACATTCGGGACATCAACTTCCATATCGACGCCGAGAACGATGAGAAAGTGCCCCACGCCACCGACCCGGGGCTACCCGATCGCGAAGCACTTCGTCGCCTGCTGACAGAGAAGCTGGGAGAGCTACCACCACAAAGCCGGCTCCGGCTTCATTACCTCAAGAATCGCATCCACCTGGAAATCTTCCTGGTTGAAAACCATTCCGGGCCACACCTGACCACGGAACAGGTTCGAGCGGTTCTGGCAGACTACCCCTGGTTTGGCAGCGTCCGGGTCTGGGTCGCTGCCAACTGACGCGCCGGTTTAACGGCGCCGGTTCTCCTCCATGCGCGACAGGAATTCCTGCATCACCAGGGTATACAGCTCTCCGCCCAGGAACTTGTCTTCCACACCCGAGTCGATACTCGGGTTGTCATTCACTTCAATCACCGCCACCCGATTCCCGGCTTGTTTGATGTCGACACCGTAAAGCCCATTACCGATCAACCGGGTCGAATTCAATGCCGCCTGGATGACATTGCGAGGCACCTCGTAGGTGGGCATGGTTTCAAAACCGCCACTTTCCACTGTGGCACCACCGTGCTGGTAAATCTGCCAGTGACCTTTCACCATCAGATATTTACAGGCATAGATGGCCCGGCCGCCAAGCACACCAATGCGCCAATCGTAATCCGTGTAGAAGTACTCCTGAGCCAATACCAACGCAGACTGTTTGAACAGGTCTTTCAGCCCTGCCCGAAGTTCCTTTTCGTCCTTGGCTTTGATCACACCACGGGAAAAGGCGCCATCCGGAATTTTTATGACCACAGGAAAGCCCAGTTCATTACTCACCTGCTGTACCGCATCCTTCTGATCCTTTGAAAGGATCAGCGTTTTCGGTGTTGGCACCTTGTTGTTTTTAAGCAGGTCCGCCAGAAACACCTTGTTGGTGCAACGCAGAATCGACACCGGGTCGTCAATTACCACCATCCCCTCGGCCTCTGCCTTGCGAGCAAACCGATAGGTGTGGTGATCAATAGCGGTGGTTTCACGAATAAACAGACCATCATATTCCGGCAGGCGCATGTAATCCCGGCGGGTAATGCGCTCCACGTTAATTCCCAGCTTTCTGCCAGCACGCTCAAAACGCTTCAGGGCCATCTCATCGCTCGGAGGCAACTCTTCCTCCGGGTTCACCAGCATAGCCAGATCAAAACGGTAGCGGCGACGGGTGCGGGGTTTGCGCCAGATCATGCTGCTGAAGCGATCCAGGGCGGCCGCGAACAAATCCTGCTCGCGCTCGTCAAGATCCGCCGGTGCCGCCGGCTTCATGGTTTCGATCTGCCATTGTTTGCGGTGACGGAACACCACTTCCAGAATCGGGCACGGAAACCGCTCGAACAGGGCACGGGCCACGGGCTTCAGGTCCGGATGTTCGGCCTGGCCAAAATAGGTTCGGATTCGTACTTCATGGGTAGCGTCCCGGTCATCGGTGGCGGGATCGATTTCGGAGGCTGATTTTTCCAGCCACTGGATGACACTGCTGTCCAGCTCTTCGAGTTCAAGCGAAAACAGTCCCTTACGGCTCAGGTCGTTAAGTGTCATAACCGATGGCACCACGTGGTGCCCGCGCGCCTCGGCCAGCAACGAACAGTAATAGCCCCTGCTCAGATACCTGGCACTCTGGCACAGGTTTATCACCCGCACGCGGCTGTTAGCCGGGGCGGTGAACTGAAGGTATTGATCGAAAGTAAGCACGTCTTCGCTGGGGTAGTACGGTGCCCAGTCTTTGGCGCGATCTACAACGATGAGCAATCGGGACATAAAGCGGCATTCCTCCCTGAAGGTAGAGCCTGATAATTCCGGCAACAATACGCCCCATCACCTTGCCAGACAATCGCCTGAAGATGCGTGCTTTTACGCATCATCCGCTGCTATGACGGGATGGCATCTGTCTACCATAATAGCGGCAATGAGCGTGCCCGCCAGGCGCTACCTTTTTCTCGTTGACCGGGTTTACCAGACCATGACCGATGTAATGCTCCGCCAAGCCCATGCCAGTGATCTGGATGCCCTCGTTCAGCTGGAGAACCGCTGTTTTACCGAGGACAGAATATCCCGGCGCAGCTTCCGCCGCTTTCTGGAGATGCCCAGGGACCGACTGGTTATCGCCGAATTGAACGGCGAACTGGTGGGCTACTGCCTGGTGCTGATGAATGCAGCCACCCGGCTGGCTCGGATTTACTCGATTGCAGTCTCACCCGTTGCCCGCGGCCGCGGTGTGGGTGAAAGACTGGTCCGTGAGGCGGAGAAGGAAGCGGTTGAGGCTGATCGCATCATCATGCGGCTGGAAGTGCGTGAAGACAACACCGGGGCCATTTCCCTGTATCGTCGGCTGGGATATCGGCAGTTTGGCACCTACCGGGACTACTACGAAGATCACGGCGATGCCTTGCGGTTCGAGCGACGGATTCTCTACTACGAGCCCTCTCGCGAATTTCTTCCGGTGCCCTATTACCCCCAGACCACCGAGTTCACCTGCGGTCCGTCTGCATTAATCATGGCGATGGCGGCCCTTGACGAACAGCAACCAGTAAGCACGCTGGAGGAGCTGAAAATCTGGCGTGAAGCCACCACCATCTTCATGCTGGCCGGGCATGGCGGTTGTGGCCCCCATGGGCTTGCGCTATCTGCCTGGCACCGGGGCTTCGAGGCCAGTGCCTGGATCAGCCAGGAAGGCGCGCTGTTCAAAGATACGGTCCGCAACGAAGATAAAAAGCGGGTACTGGAACTGGTGCACGAGGGGTTCCTGCACGATATCGGGCAGACTGAAATCCAGCTGCATCACGACCCGCTAACCCTGGAGGCAATGGAGAAGGCCCTGCATGACGGGCGCATCCCTGTCATCCTGATCAGCACCTGGCAACTGAACCGGAGCCGGGTGCCGCACTGGGTAACCGTATGTGCCATCGACGAGGATTTCGTGTACCTGCATGACCCGGAAATCGATACCGAGGAAGGGGAAACCGTGGCCGACAAGCAATACCTGCCCATCGACCGACGGGTATTCGACAAGATGTCGCGCTATGGCCGCAACCAGCCCCTGCAGGCGGCAGTGATTGTCGGCCCCAAACGCCACTGATCAGCCGGTCCGCAGGGCCGCTTCCTTCAGTTCCGAAATCTGATCCCGCAGGCGCGCCGCGGTCTCGAAATCCAGATCCGCGGCGGCTTTGTACATCTCGTCTTCCAGTTTCGCCACTTCCTTGAGGACATCTTCCGGCGAGCGATTGCCTACCTTTACGCGATAATCCTCGGCTTCTTCAGCAGCCTTCTGCCCGGGACGCTCCGCTTTGCGCCGGCCACGACCACCGCCGCCCGCGGCACCCTCCATAATATCCGCGATCTTCTTGTTAAGACCGGTGGGGGTAATACCATGCTCCTCGTTGTGTGCCATCTGCTTGGCACGACGACGCTCGGTCTCATCAATGGCGCGCTGCATGGAACCGGTGATCCTGTCGCCATACAGAATGGCCTTGCCGTTCACGTTACGGGCGGCCCGACCAATGGTCTGTATG
Source organism: Marinobacter sp. C1S70 (assembly GCF_000475355.1). Taxonomy (NCBI): domain Bacteria; kingdom Pseudomonadati; phylum Pseudomonadota; class Gammaproteobacteria; order Pseudomonadales; family Marinobacteraceae; genus Marinobacter; species Marinobacter sp. C1S70. The sequence continues at coordinate 152,837 of NZ_AXBW01000040.1, forward strand.
AGCGAACGCTCTGAGCGCAGGAAGCCTTCTTTATCCGCATCCAGTATTGCCACCAGTGACACCTCCGGCATATCCAGCCCCTCCCGGAGCAGGTTGATGCCCACCAGCACGTCAAACTCGCCCCGCCGCAGATCCCGAATAATCTCAACGCGCTCCACGGTATCGATATCTGAATGCAGATAACGCACTCGGATGTCGTGCTCCATCAGGAAGTCGGTCAGATCCTCTGCCATACGCTTGGTAAGCGTTGTGACCAGCACCCGCTCATTCACCCCGACGCGCTGGTGAATCTCAGACAGCAGATCATCCACCTGAGTAGACGCGGGCCGAACCTCAATCTCCGGGTCCAGCAGCCCGGTCGGTCGCACCACCTGCTCCACCACCTGGCCAGCATGCTCGGCCTCATAATTCCCCGGTGTGGCCGAGACAAAGATCATCTGGGGCGCAATTCGCTCCCACTCCTCAAACCGCATGGGGCGGTTGTCCAGTGCTGATGGCAGGCGGAAACCATACTCCACCAGGGTTTCCTTACGGGACCGGTCGCCCTTGTACATGGCGCCAATCTGCGGAATGGTCACGTGGGACTCGTCCACTACCAGCAAAGCGTTGGGTGGCAGGTAGTCAAACAGCGTGGGTGGCGCTTCACCGGGATTCCGCCCGGAGAGATAGCGGGAGTAGTTCTCGATACCATTGCAGTAACCGAGCTCCAGCATCATCTCGATGTCGTAGCGGGTACGCTCCTCCAGCCGCTGAGCTTCCACCAGCCGGTTGTTATCCCTCAACTGCTGCAGCCGAACATCAAGCTCCTGCTTGATGTGCTCGACCGCATCCAGCACGGTCTGCCGGGGGGTGACATAGTGGGACTTCGGGTAAATGGTCACGCGCGGCACCCGCCTGAGCACCTCTCCGGTAAGCGGGTCAAAATAGCTCAGGTTCTCCACTTCATCATCGAACAGTTCGATGCGAATGGCTTCCTTCTCGGATTCTGCCGGGAAGACATCAATGACATCGCCCCGCACCCGATAATTGGCGCGGTGGAACTCGATGTCATTGCGGGTGTACTGCAGTTCGGCCAGCCGCCGCAGGATATACCGTTGATCCATCTGGTCACCCCGGTCCAGGTGCAGCATCATTTTCAGATAGGATTGCGGATCACCCAGACCGTAGATGGAAGAAACCGTCGCGACAATAATGGCATCCGGCCGCTCCAACAAGGCCTTGGTGGCCGACAGCCGCATCTGTTCAATATGCTCGTTGATGGAGGCGTCTTTTTCGATAAAGGTATCGGAAGACGGTACGTAGGCCTCCGGCTGGTAGTAATCATAGTAGGAAACAAAGTACTCCACCGCGTTATCGGGGAAGAACTCCTTGAACTCGCCATAGAGCTGGGCTGCCAGGGTCTTGTTGTGGGCCATGATGATGGTTGGTCGCTGAACCTGCTGAACCACATTGGCAATGGTGAAAGTCTTGCCAGAACCGGTTACCCCGAGCAGCGTTTGATGGGCAAGCCCGGATTCAATGCCGTCAACCAGTCCCGCAATCGCTTTGGGCTGGTCACCTGCAGGTTGGTAGGGCGAGTCGACTCGAAAGGCCCCTTCCCTTGCACTGGATGCTTTATTGGCCATATCTGGCGTTTTAACCTCCGGACACCGGAAACGACGGAATATTTGCGTCGCATCCTCAAGAAATTTAGCGTTCTGGCAGCTTCATGATACCATCTGTGCGATCGACGGCTGGGTGAAAAATCAGCCAGTAACTTTGGCTCCAGTTGCCCGGCCGATCGCAGCCCAATAAGACGCAGCTTTAAGGAGCTCAAGTTTGGACCTTCAACTTTCCAGCCGAGTACAGGCGATCAAGCCTTCCCCCACCCTCGCAGTTACCAACAAAGCCGCAGAACTCCGCGCGGCCGGCCAGGATATTATCGGCCTCGGTGCTGGCGAGCCTGACTTCGACACCCCCGATCACATCAAACAGGCGGCTATCGACGCCATCAACAACGGCCAGACCAAGTACACCGCCGTGGATGGTACGCCCGCGCTGAAGAAAGCGATTATTGCGAAGTTCAAACGGGACAACGGCCTGGAATACGAAGCCAACCAGATACTGGTAAGCAGTGGTGGCAAACAGAGCTTTTTCAACCTCGCCCTGGCGACACTGAATGAAGGCGACGAAGCCATTATTCCCGCACCCTACTGGGTTTCCTACCCGGATATGGTGCTGGTGGCCGAAGGCAAACCGGTGATCATCGAAACCACCGCAGAGACTCGCTTCAAGATCACTCCGGAACAGTTGGAGAGCGCCATTAGCGAGCGCACCCGTCTGTTCGTGATCAACAGCCCGTCCAACCCCAGTGGCATGGCTTACACCATGGAAGAGCTGCAGGCCATCGGTGAGGTGCTTAAAAAGCACCCGAACATCATGGTCGCCACCGATGATATGTACGAGCCGATCCTGTGGACTGGCAAACCGTTCTGCAACATCCTGAACGCCTGCCCGGAGCTGTATGATCGCACCTTCGTACTGAACGGTGTCTCCAAGGCCTACTCCATGACTGGCTGGCGCATCGGCTATGCCGCTGGCCCGGCAAAAATCATCGGTGCCATGAAGAAGATCCAGTCCCAGAGCACCTCGAACCCCTGCTCTATCTCCCAGGCCGCCGCAACAGCCGCTCTGGATGGAGATCAGGCGTGCGTGGGCGAGATGGTCAAGGCTTTCAGGGAACGCCACGACTGGCTGGTAGCGGCCCTGAACAAGCTGCCTGGTGTGGACTGCCTGAACGGCGACGGCACGTTTTATGTCTTCCCGAGCTTCCAGGGTGCAATCGATGCCACTGACGGCGTGAGCACCGATGTGGAATTCGCCGAGAAGCTGCTGACCGAGGCCGGCGTGGCTCTGGTTCCGGGCTCTGCGTTTGGCTGCCCGGGGCACATGCGGCTGAGCTTTGCCACCAGCATGGATAACCTGCAGAAGGCGGTCGAGCGTTTGCAGAAGGCTCTTGGCTAAAATTTTAAGCTGAGGGGTTGACGGGGCGGTATGGCCAACATAATATACGCGCCTCGTCACACGACGACGTTCCCCGATAGCTCAGTTGGTAGAGCAACGGACTGTTAATCCGTTTGTCGCTGGTTCGAGCCCAGCTCGGGGAGCCACTATTTCGAAAGCCCGCTAGTTCTCTGAATTAGCGGGCTTTTTTTACGTTAGACCTCGTATTCGTATAATCGCCTGCCGGGCACGGACGGGTGTCGCTCCCGAAAATGTCGGAGGCCATGGATGGCCGGAGAGAAGCGCACATGGATGTGCTTGTAGCGGTTTTCGGGAGCGACACCCGTCCGTGCCCTACCCGCTAACCCGGAAGGCTAGGGACAGGACCCGTAACCGGGAACAAAGCTAGACCGCCGCGACCTCAGCGTGAATGGCCTCTAAAGCAGCCAGAGGGTCAGGCGCCTGGGTGATGGGCCGGCCAATGACGAGGTAGTCGGAACCCGCCTTGAGAGCATCAACCGGGGTCATAATGCGTTGCTGGTCGCCTTTGTCTGCGGTCAGCGGCCGGATTCCCGGTGTGATCAACTGGAAGTCACTACCCTGCTCCGCTTTCAGACGCGGGGCTTCCTGAGCCGAGCAAACCACGCCGTCCAGGCCGCTGTTTTTGGTCAGGGTTGCCAGACGGGAAACATGGGCTTCTGCCGAACCGGTAATACCGATACCAGCAAGGTCCTCGTCAGACATGCTGGTCAATACAGTGACCGCAATCAGGAGCGGGCGGTCAATGCCGAACGCTTCCAGGCGTTCACGGCAGGCCACCATCATCTTCTCGCCGCCTGAGGCATGCACATTCACCATCCACACGCCCAGTTCCGCAGCTGCGACCACCGCGGCCGAGGTGGTATTAGGGATATCGTGAAATTTCAGATCCAGGAAGATATCGAATCCACGACTCTGGAGCGCTTTTACCAGATCCGGGCCTGAGCGCGTAAACAGTTCCTTGCCCACTTTCAGGCGGCATTTTGCCGGATCAAGCCGATCTGCCAGGGCCAAGGCGGGATTCTGGGAAGGAAAGTCGAGCGCGACGATGATTTTCGGGTCGTTCAGGTTTTGCACGTTCAGGTTCCTGGGTAGAAAGGTAATCGGGATGGGTTAAAGCGAGGTTATTCCGCCTCTACGCCCTGAATGGGACGCACGGTTTCCCACTGTTTGCAGCTTGGGCACAGCCAGTGTAACTGTTGGCCGGAGAATCCGCAGCTTACGCAACGGTAGACCGGGCGGTTGGCGAGAATCAGGTGCCCTATCCTGCTGACGAGGCGCCCTTCATCGGTGGTCATGCCTTTTTCATAACCCGCCATCTCCACCAACCGCAGAAGCCCCCGCACGGAAGGCCGGGTTTCCAGCTCCATGCGCAGCAAATCAATGGCCGCAGGCCGGCCAGAGGAACGCTCAACCGATTCCACCAGGGCCAGCAGCAGACTGGTGCTGGGATACTGTTCATAGAGCTTACGGAGCTTTTTATAAAGGCGGGAAACATCACCATGCTCCCGCTCCAGCTTCATCAATCTGTCTATCGCTTCTGGCCCGAACTCCGGGTTTTGATCGAAGATCTTCAGGGATTGGTTTGCCGCCTCCCGAAAATTCCCCTGCCGGATCTGAAGCCTCATCAGTAACAGGGTTGCCCGTACACAGGAGCGGTCGTAATCCAGCGCCTCTTTGGCCAGCTTCTGTGCTGTCCAGCGATCGTCGTTGCGGATCAGTGCGGCATCAGACAATTCACAGGTAATGTAAGCCAGCGCTTTGAAGGTAGCTGGATCTGCATCTCCACGGGTTAGCGTTTTCGCAACTTGTGCCGCTTTTTCCCACTCTCGCTCCTGCTGGTACAACTCGATCAGCGAGCGCGCAGAACGACGACCGTATTCCCGGTCGCCCATCAATTGGTGAAACAGTGCTTCGGCCCGGTCGAGCAATCCGGCGTTAAGGTAATCCATTGCCAGCTCCAGGGTAACCTGGGGCGAATAGCGGGCCGGAAGTTCAGGCCGGGCAAGCAGGTTCTGGTGAATCAGAATGGCGCGGTCTGTCTCTCCCTTATTCCGGAAATGGCTGCCAATGGAGAGATGCAGGCTGACGGTATCTTTGTTGACGGCAAGGGATTGAACGAAGTTCTCAACAGCCTGGTCAGAGTAGTTGGTGAAAAGAAACTGCAGGCGATCCCGAACAGAATCCTCGTCCATAATAACCCGGGAGGCGCGACCAGAGCGGCTCCCGTATCGACCTACAGCCCAGCCAGCGGCAACGGCCGCCGTCAGAAGCAGCCACTGAAACAGCATGTCCATCAAAGTGCCCGGTCGTTTTGTGCCCTGGATTTTTCGAGTGCCTGCTCGGTTCGCTCAAGACGCTTCTGCAGATGACGGCGCGACACCGAGGTACGGACAGTGGCCATGGAGGTAATCAGAATGCCTACCAGAGCGCCGATCACAAACGCCATGATGATCCAGACAGCAACGCCATGGGGCTGGGTTTCGAACAACAGGAAGTTGAGCGATACCGCCATCTGATTATTCAGGGAAAACACCAGCGCCAGAAGAATCAGAACCAGAACCAACAAGGTAATTAGGATCTTCCGCAGTCCTGCCATGTCTTAAGCGCTCCAAACGGGTCAGATGCCCGGTACGTGAGGTTTCGTGTAGAAATTGCCTTCGCGGGGCCTCAGAAACCTTTCTTCATGCTGTCGTTCACCTGCTCCCTAAGCTCTTTGCCGGGCTTGAAGTGCGGCACAAACTTGGCAGGCAGCTGCACGGCGTCTCCGGTTTTCGGGTTACGACCGGTGCGGGCAGCCCGATGATGCAGGGAAAAACTGCCAAATCCACGGATCTCAATTCGCTGGCCATCGGCAAGGGACTGAGACATATGCTCGATGATGCTTTTCACCGCGAGCTCAACATCCTTTACGGAGAGCTGAGTCTGCTTCGACGCGATCAGTTCAACCAGTTCGGACTTCGTCATGAGGCTTTTCCCTCTGTCGTTATTATTCCGCAGCAAATTACCGGGTTCCAATGCCTCTAGTTTAGCCAAACCAGAAAAAAACACAAAAAAAACGGGCTCTTAGAGCCCGTTTTTTTGATACCAACCGGAAACTTAGTCCTTGTTGGCGTTCTGCTGCTGCATCTGCTCCTTGATCAGGTCACCGATAGTGGTGGCACCTGAGGATTCTGCAGTCTTACTGCGCACGTTTTCCAGAGCCTGCTTGTCGTCCTCAACGTCTTTGGACTTCACAGACAGGTTGATCACGCGGTTCTTGCGATCGATGCTGATGATCTTCGCTTCAACTTCTTCGCCTTCCTTCAGAACGTTACGCGCGTCTTCAACGCGGTCACGGCTGATTTCAGAGGCTTTCAGTACCGCTTCAACTTCTTCGTTCAGGGCAATGGTGGCGCCTTTGGCGTCAACTGCAGACACAGTACCCTTAACGATGGAGCCCTTGTCGTTCAGCTGAACGAACTCGGCAAACGGATCGCTTTCCAGCTGCTTGATGCCCAGGGAGATGCGCTCACGCTCTGGATCAACAGACAGGATAACGGTTTCAACTTCGTCGCCCTTCTTGTATTCGCGAACGGCTTCTTCGCCAGTCTCGTTCCAGCTGATGTCAGACAGGTGAACCAGACCATCGATGCCACCGTCCAGGCCGATGAAGATACCGAAGTCCGTGATGGACTTGATCTTGCCGGAGATACGGTCGCCCTTGTTGAAGTTGCTGGAGAAATCTTCCCACGGGTTGGCAACGCACTGCTTGATGCCCAGGGAGATACGACGACGCTCTTCGTCGATATCCAGGATCATCACTTCTACTTCGTCACCTACCTGAACAACCTTGGACGGATGGATGTTCTTGTTGGTCCAATCCATTTCGGATACGTGAACCAGACCCTCAACACCCTCTTCCAGCTCGGCAAAGCAGCCGTAGTCGGTCAGGTTGGTTACGCGAGCAGTAACCTTGGAACCTTCCGGGTAACGACCTTTGATGTCGACCCAGGGATCTTCGCCCAGCTGCTTCAGACCCAGAGACACACGGTTGCGCTCACGGTCAAACTTCAGGACTTTAACATTGATTTCGTCGCCCACATTCACGATTTCGCTCGGATGCTTGATGCGCTTCCAGGCCATATCAGTGATGTGCAGCAGGCCGTCAACACCGCCCAGGTCTACGAATGCACCGTAGTCGGTCAGGTTCTTGACGATACCCTTGATTTCCAGACCTTCGGTCAGGGTTTCCAGCAGAGCTTCACGCTGCTCGCTGTTTTCAGCTTCCAGAACGGCGCGGCGGGAAACAACCACGTTGTTACGCTTCTGGTCCAGCTTGATAACCTTGAATTCAAGCTCTTTGTTCTCCAGGTGCGCAGTGTCGCGAACCGGACGAACGTCTACCAGGGAACCCGGCAGGAAGGCACGGATGCCGGCCAGATCAACAGTGAAACCACCTTTGACCTTGCCATTGATAATACCCTTGACCACTTCTTCAGCTTCGAAGGACTTCTCGAGAACCTTCCACGCTTCAGCGCGCTTGGCCTTTTCACGGGACAGACGGGTTTCACCGAAACCGTCTTCAACTGCATCGAGAGCCACATCGACAATATCGCCGACAGCTACTTCCAACTCGCCTTTTTCGTTCAGGAACTGGGAGGCGGGGATAACGCCTTCGGACTTCAGTCCGGCGTTAACGGTGACCCAGTCGTTGTCGACGTCAACTACGGTTCCCTGGACGATGGAACCCGGTTGCATGTCAATTTCTTTTAGACTTTCTTCAAAAAGATCCGCAAAGCTCTCGCTCATTATGTGCCCTATATGATCAACGCAAGTGTGCTCCGTGTCACCAGCAACACGGTCTGTTAACGATGTCCGGAATCAGCCAGCGGCTGGCAGAGTACGCTGTTCCGGCATTTCAACGACAAAAAGGTGTAGTCAGGCCTGACCTGCTGCGGCCATACACCTGTCTAACACCTCTTCGATACTCAAACCCGTAGAATCAATGACTTGCGCATCATCTGCAGGCTTGAGGGGGGCCGCAGAACGGTTCATATCCCGCTCGTCACGTACCCGTATCTCCTCTAAAAGGGCGTCAATGTTAACATCGACACCTGCTTCCTTCAACTGATTGTAGCGCCTGCGGGCCCGCTCCTCGGCACTGGCGGTCAGGAAGATTTTGACCGGTGCATCCGGAAAGACCACCGTACCCATATCGCGGCCATCGGCCACCAGCCCGGGCGCCACCCGGAAATCCCGCTGGCGTTGCAACAAGGCATCGCGCACCGGTTGCATGACGGCGACTTTTGACGCGTTATCACCGCAGGTCTCGGTGCGGATTTCGGAGGTAACGTCTTCCCCGGCCAACAGAACCTTCGCAGGCTCACCCGGAGGCGTCGGCATGAACGCAACATCGAGCCCTGCGGCAACCCGAACCAGTGCCGGCTCGTCTTCCAGCGCAACCCCCTGGCGGGCAGCCGCCAGGGCCGTCAGCCGATACAAGGCACCACTGTCGAGCAGATGCCAGCCCAGTTTGCGGGCCAACATCTGGGTAACGGTACCCTTGCCAGAACCGCCAGGGCCGTCAACCGTAATTACCGGTGCCTTGCTATTACTCATCAATCACTACCTTCTGCGTTAATTCGAATTCCTGTCTGCAATGCCAGATCAACAAAACCCGGGAACGATGTAGCCACGTTGGCGCAATCGTTGATCCGGATAGGTCCGGTTGCGCGCAATGATGCCACCGCAAACGACATGGAAATGCGATGATCACCATGGCTTTCCACGGTACCGCCGCCTATTTCCTGGCCGCCATCTATAATGATGCCGTCGGGTGTCACGGTGGTCTCGACACCCAGAGCCGCGAGACCGTCCGCCATTACCTGAATCCGGTCACTCTCTTTCACCCGAAGCTCCTCGGCGCCGCGCAATACGGTGCGCCCTTCGGCGCAGGCAGCAGCGATGAACAATACAGGGAACTCATCAATGGCCAGTGGTACCTGCTCTTCCGGAATGTCGATGCCCTTCAGACGGGCTGACTGCACCCGAAGATCGGCTACCGGCTCTCCACCGATGACCTTCTCATTGAGCACTTCAATGTTGGCGCCCATCTGTTTCAAAATATTGATCACGCCCACACGGGTGGGGTTCATGCCCACATGGCGAAGCGTCAGATCGGAACCTTCAGCAATACTGGCCGCCACCAGGAAAAACGCCGCGGAGGAAATATCAGCCGGCACATCAATGGCGCAGGCGGACAACTTGCCACCACCGGTGACACTGGCGGTCGCTCCGTCCCGATGAACGTGGTAGCCGAAGCCTTCCAGCATCCGCTCGGTATGATCCCGGGTGGGCGCTGGCTCGGTCACCGAGGTAACACCCTCAGCGTAGAGCCCCGCCAACAGCAGGCAGGATTTTACCTGGGCACTGGCCACCGGCATTTCGTAATGAATGCCCGTGAGTGCGTGACCACCCCGAATCTTCAACGGCGGCCGGCCACCTTCACCGGTGTCGATAACCGCTCCCATGGCACGCAGCGGATCTGCCACGCGCCCCATGGGCCGCTTCGACAAACTGGCATCGCCCGTCAGTTCGGAATCGAAAGGCTGGGCGGCCAGCAATCCCGCAAAAAGACGCATGGCCGTGCCCGAGTTGCCCAGATACAACGGGCCACGGGGCGCCTGCAGGCCTTTGATACCTACGCCGTGAATGCGCACAAAACCGTCATCCGGACCCTCAATGGTTACACCCATATCCCGGAACGCCTGCAGGGTGGCAAGACTGTCCTCCCCCTCCAGGAAGCCCTTCACTTCGGTTGTCCCCTCAGCCAGGGCACCGAGCATGATGGAACGGTGAGACATGGATTTGTCGCCCGGAACCCGGATGTCACCTTTCACGGTGCCGCCCGGCTGCATTTGGAAAGTCACCTGTTTATCGCTGTTGTTAGTCACGTACGCCTGTCCTGAAAGCATTTTGGAAAAATGTTCCCGCGCCGCCTTGGCGCGGCTGAAAACCCGGAGCAACGTAGGACCATCACTATTGGCAATGGCAGTACGGAGTTGATCCAGATCTTCGGTAAAATGATCAATTACCCGGAGCACGGCATCCCGATTGGAGAGAAAAATGTCGTGCCACATTATCGGATCGCTCGCGGCAATCCGGGTAAAATCACGGAACCCACCTGCGGCATAGCGGAAGATATCCATATTCTCATCTTCGCCCGCCAGAGTGTCTACCAGCGAAAAAGCGATCAGGTGGGGTAAATGGCTGGTGGCCGCGAGCACCTCATCGTGATACCCCACCGACATGGTAAGCACGGTCGCACCGGCACCTTCCCAGACGGTCCGCAAACGATTCAGGCCATCTTGGTCGGCATTTTGCGACGGCGTCAGGATCACCTTGTGATTGGCAAAGAGATCGGGCCGGGCCGCACGGATACCGCTCTTCTCGGAACCGGCAATGGGATGGCCGGGTATCACCCAGGGCGGCAGTTCTCCGAATACCGCCTCCACATCGGCAACAAAACTGGACTTGGTGCTACCCACATCAGAAAGAATGGCGCCCTCTTCGATGACGGGCCGGATTTGTTCCAGCACCGCACGGGTGGCTCGCACCGGAACGGCCAACACCACCAGATCACTGCCCTTTACGGCCTGCTCGATGGAATCCGCAGCCTCGTCAATTACACCCAGTTCAACGCCGAGAGCCAGTTCATCCTGACGGGTATCGAAACCGGTCACCATTCCCGCAAGCTGTTGCGTGCGTATGGCGCTGGCCAGAGAACCGCCAATCAGCCCCAAGCCGATAACCGCAACCCGACGAAAAGGCGCACTCGGAACTGTCACTTCATGCCCCCAGCCCTGCTGACGCCGATGCCACAGCCAGCGCATCAAGAAAACGTTCATTTTCCTGCGGAAGGCCGACCGATACACGCAGGTGCCGGGGCATGCCATAACCAGCGACGGGCCGAACAATCACGCCATGGGCTAACAAGGCCTGATAGATACCGGCGGCGGGCTCTCCCACCTCGACGGCTATGAAGTTACCAGCCGAAGGGATGTAGGAAAGCCCCATGCGATCAAAGCCTTCCGCCAGTTGTCGCAGGCCGGCTTCGTTCACCTCACGGGATTTCTGCAGATAGGCTTCATCCTCAAGAACAGCTGTGGCCGCCGCCAGGGCAACGGTATCAACATTGAATGGCTGGCGAACCCGGTTCAGGATGTCAGCAATGGCCGGAGAACTGATGCTGTAGCCCACTCGCAACGCTGCCAGCCCCCACGCCTTGGAAAAGGTACGGCAGACAATCAGGTTCGGGTATTTATCCAGCAGGCGAATACCATCCGGATACTCGTCACCAACGAGGTATTCGCAGTAGGCTTCATCCAGAACAACCAGAACCTGTTCAGGGATACGATCCAGAAACGCTTCAATCGCATCGGCCGTGTGTACGGTACCGGTGGGATTATTCGGGTTGGCGACAAATACCAGTTTGGTGCGCTCGGTCACCGCATCGGCCATGGCATCCAGATCGTGCCCCCAGTCTTTTGCAGGCACCGCCACACCTCGGGCGCCAATCGCCTGGGTTACCAGCGGGTAAACCGCGAAGGCATACTGGGAAAACACCACTTCGCTATCAGAGTCGGCGAAACACCGGGCAATGACTTCCAGCACATCGTTGGAACCATTCCCGAGGGTGATCTGACTCATTTCCACGCCGAAGCGACGGGCCAGAGCCTGCTTCAGATCAAAGCCATTGCCGTCCGGGTACAGGCACATTTCGTCGAGGGCATTTCGGGCGGCCGATAACGCTTTCTCACTCGGCCCAAGCGGGTTCTCATTGCTGGCCAGCTTGATGATCTCCGACGGATTCAATCCCAGCTCCCGGGCCAGTTCTTCAATCGGCTTGCCGGGCTGGTACGGAGACAGAGCCTGAACACCTTTTACCGCAAGACTCTGGTAATCCACTGACATTGAACTCTCCTCAGGATCGACATTCGAAATCAAAGTACGCCGATGGGATAGGACCCCAGGCGCTTCAGCTCCACGGCTTCTTCATCAATTTCAGCCAGTACCTTGCTGATCCTGTCATCCTGCATGTGACCTTCGAAATCAATGTAGAAAACATAAGCCCAGGTACCACTGGGCGAAGGCCGCGTTTCAATCCGTGTCAGGCTGATGCCGTGACGATGGAACGGCTCAAGCAGCTGGTACAAAGCGCCCGGCTTGTTGCGCATGGAGACCAGAATCGAGGACTTGTCCTGGCCACTGGCCGGCACCTCTTCCCGCCCAATGATCAGGAAGCGGGTGGTATTGTCCGGGCGATCCTCAATGCTGTTAGCCAGCTTTTCCAGACCGTACAGCTCCGCCGCCATATCTCCGGCAATCGCCGCCGCACCGGGCTCTTCAGCCGCGCGGCGCGCCGCCTCGGCATTGCTGGAAACGGTAATACGCTCAATACCGTAGCGATGTGTATCCAGCCACTGCCGGCACTGGGCGAACGACTGTTGATGGGAATAGATGCGGGTAATTTCCTCATCCTTGTGCTTCGGCGATACCAGCAGATGATGATGAATGCGAAGCTGCACCTCACCGCAGATTTTCAACGGCGAAGACATGAACATATCCAGGGTGTGATTGATCATACCCTCAGTGGAATTCTCCACCGGCACCACACCGTAATGCGCCGCACCGGACTCCACCTCGCGGAATACCGCATCAATCGCAGGCAGCGGCACGCTGACGACAGAGTGGCCGAAGTGTTTGAGCGCCGCCGCCTGGGTGAAGGTGCCTACCGGGCCCAGGAAAGCAATATGCATGGGCTTTTCCAGCGCCAGGCAAGCCGACATGATCTCACGGAACAGCCGCGCCATTTCTTCAGCGGGCAAAGGCCCCGGGTTCTTTTCCTTGATCCGGCGCAGCACCTGAGCTTCGCGCTCAGGCCGGTAAAAGAATACATCCTCACCGGGATTGGCCGCCATTTTGACATGGGCCACTTCCTGCGCACATTTCGCCCGGGCACTGATCAGCTCCATGATCTGCTGATCGAGGGCGTCAATCTCTTCCCTTAGCTCCCCCAGGCGGGTCTTCTCATCCGTCATGATCAGCCACGCTCCTTCGCAAATTCCGCCATGTAGTCGATCAGGGCGTCGACGCCTTCTTCGGGCATAGCGTTGTAGATGCTGGCACGCATACCACCGACGGAGCGATGCCCCTGCAGGTTGAGCAGATGCCGGGCTTCTGCGCCTTTTAGAAACTCGCCATTAAGCGCATCGTCGGCCAGTGTAAACGGCACGTTCATCCAGGAGCGGAAGCGTGGCTCAATGGGGTTGGCGTAGAAATCATTGGCATCGATAAAACCATACAGTTTCTTCGCTTTCCGGGCGTTCATCTCACCCATGGCCTGGACACCGCCCTGCTCTTTCAGCCACTTGAACACCAGCCCGGACAGGTACCAGGAATAGGTCGCCGGGGTGTTGTACATGGAGCCGTTATCGGCAATGACCTGATAATTCATCATGGTCGGTGTCTCTTTCCGGGCCTTACCCAGGAGATCCTTACGGATAATCACCACCACCAGGCCCGAGGGGCCGATGTTCTTCTGGGCACCGGCATAGATCAGGCCGAATTTGCTGATATCCAGCGGCCGGGACAGCATAGTGGAAGACATATCCGCCACCAGCGGTACATCGCCGCTGTCTGGAATAAAGTCGTATTCCAGACCACCAATGGTTTCATTCGGCGTGTAATGCAGGTAAGCGGCATCGGCGCTGGTATTCCAGCCGGACTGATCCGGAATGGTGGTAAACCCGCTGTCTTCAGAGCTGGCGACGACATTCACATTGCCGTAGCGCTTGGCTTCGGCAATGGCCTTTTTCGACCAGATACCGGTGTTCACATAATCGGCCGAGGTTTTGTCGCCAAGCAGATTCAGCGGAATGGTCGAAAACTGGCTGGAAGCTCCACCCTGCATGAAGAGTACGGCGTAATCATCTGAAATACCGGCCAATTCACGGAGATCCTTCTCAGCCGCTTCTGCAATGGCAACAAACTCATCGCTGCGATGACTCATCTCCATCACCGACATGCCGGTGCCGCGCCAATCGAGCATTTCGCTCTGGGCCTGCTTCAGCACAGCTTCCGGCAAGGTGGCCGGACCAGCACAGAAATTGAACGCCCTGCTCATTCTTCGGTTTCCTCGCCTTCCACTTCTTCTTCATCATCGGATTCTGCAATCCGCTCCACACCCACCAGGCGCTCATCTTCCTGGGCCAGACGGATCAGACGCACGCCCTGGGTATTCCGGCTCAGTACCGACACCTCATCAGTGCGGGTACGCACCAGTGTGCCCTTGTCGGAGATCAGCATCATCTGGTCGCCATCAAACAGTTGCAGCGCAGTCACCAGATTACCGTTTCGCTCGGAGCACTGCATGGCGATAACGCCCTGACTGCCACGGCTGTAGGCCGGGAATTCATCAATGGCCGTGCGCTTGCCATAACCATGCTCACTGGCCGTCAGAATCACACCGCCTTCCTGCGGAATGATCAGGGACACCACATGGTGGCCTTCCGGCATCTTGATACCGCGGACACCACGAGCCGTCCTGCTCATCGGGCGAACCTGCTCTTCCTGGAAGCGCACCGCTTTACCGGCACTGGAAAACAGCATCACTTCGGCAGAACCATCGGTAATGGCGGCACCAATCAGGGTGTCACCCTCATCGAGATTCAGGGCAATCAGGCCACTGCTGCGCGGGCGCGAGAAGTTCGGCAGCGGTGTCTTCTTGACCACACCAGCCGAGGTGGCCATCAACACAAACTGGTCTTCCGGGTAATCCCGCACCGGCAGGAAGGTGGTAATACGCTCTCCTTCGTCCAGCGGCAGGATGTTCACCATGGGCCGGCCACGGGACCCGCGGCTGCCACGGGGAATCTCGAATACCCGCAGCCAGTACACTTTACCCTTGTTGGAGAAGCACAGAATGGTGTCGTGGGAATTCGCCACCAGCAGCTTCTCGATAAAGTCTTCGTCCTTCATCGACGTTGCCGCTTTACCCCGGCCACCACGGCGCTGGGCCTGGTAATCCTCAACGGCCTGGGTCTTGGCATAGCCACTGTGGGAAATAGTCACCACCAGATCTTCTTCGTCGATCAGGTCTGCAATGGTCAGGTCGCGACGGGAGCTGGTGATCTCAGTGCGGCGCTCATCGCCATACTGGCTGACAATCTCTGCCAGTTCGTCACGAATCACCTGCATCAGACGCTCGGGATCACCCAGGATATCCAGCAGATCGGCAATCTTCTCCAGGATTTCCTTGTACTCGTTCTGGAGCTTTTCGGTTTCCAGACCGGTCAGGCGGTGCAGTCGCAGATCCAGAATCGCCTGGGCCTGCTCCGGCGACAGGTGGTACAGGCCGTCTCGCAGGCCATAGATCTCGGGCAGGTCGTCCGGACGACAAGCATCCTCACCGGCACGCTCCAGCATGGCCAGTACGTCACCAGGTGCCCAGCCCTTGTCCATCAGCTTTTCTTTCGCTTCTGCGGCGGAGGGCGACTGTTTGATCAACTCGATGATTTCATCAATGTTGGCCAGGGCAACGGTGAGACCTTCCAGAATATGGCCCCGCTCACGAGCCTTGCGCAGCTCATAAATGGTGCGGCGGGTGACCACCTCCCGACGATGACGCACAAACGCATCGAGCATTTCTTTCAGGTTCAGGGTCTTGGGCTCGCCGTTGATCAGCGCCACCATGTTGATACCGAACACGGTTTCCAGCTGAGTCTGGGCGAACAGATTGTTGATGATCACATCCGGGTTCTCGCCCCGACGCAATTCGATCACAACCCGGATACCTTCCTTGTTCGATTCATCACGCAGCTCAGAGATACCTTCCAGGCGCTTTTCCTTCACCAGTTCCGCGATCTTCTCGATCAGACGGGCCTTGTTCAGCTGGTAAGGCAGCTCGGTGATGATGATGGATTCGCGGCCGGTCTTCTTGTCCTGCTCAATCTCGTGGCGGGCACGGATATAAATGCGGCCACGTCCTGTGCGGTAGGCTTCCACGATACCGGCACGGCCATTGATGATGCCCTGGGTGGGGAAGTCCGGGCCCGGGATGAATTCCATCAGCTCATCGACCGTGAGATCCGGGTTATCGATCAGTGCCAGGCAGCCGTTCACCACTTCCGTCAGGTTGTGGGGTGGAATATTGGTCGCCATACCCACGGCAATACCGGATGAGCCGTTCACTAGCAGGTTAGGCACACGGGTCGGCAGGACTTCCGGAATACGTTCGGTGCCGTCGTAGTTGTCTACGTAATCGACGGTTTCCTTGTCGAGATCCGCCAGCAGCGAATGGGCGATCTTCTCCATGCGGATTTCGGTGTAACGCATGGCGGCGGCATTGTCGCCGTCGATGGAACCGAAGTTACCCTGGCCGTCTACCAGCGGGTAGCGCAGGGAGAATGGCTGGGCCATTCGAACGATGGTGTCGTATACCGCAGAGTCACCGTGGGGGTGATATTTACCGATAACGTCACCCACCACACGGGCGGACTTCTTGTAGGCCTTGTTCCAGTCGTTACCCAACTCGGACATGGCGAACAGCACCCGGCGGTGTACCGGCTTCAGGCCGTCCCGGACATCGGGTAATGCCCGGCCAACGATAACGCTCATGGCGTAATCGAGGTAGGACTGTTTCAATTCGTCTTCAATATTGACCGGCAGGATCTCTTTGGCTAACTCACCCATCGAGAAAGGTTCCTTTGCGTTATCTGGAAGTCGTTCCGGGGCCGTTTCCGGGCCCCGTCTTTATTCTTCAACAAACCGCCAAGCATACCACAGACCGCCCCCACCGGGGGCAACTGTGGTAAAGCCTTAATCAAACACCACGGTCTTGTTTTCGTAGGTAATCACGCGGTCTTCAATGTGGGACCTCAAGCCGCGGGCCAGCACGTTCTTTTCCACATCCTTACCCAGGCGAACCATGTCTTCGATGGAGTCACTGTGACTGATCCGGATGACGTCCTGCTCGATGATCGGGCCCTCGTCCAGATCCTGGGTGACATAGTGGCAGGTGGCACCAATCAGCTTCACACCCCGGCTGTATGCCTGATGGTAGGGACGGGCACCGGCGAACGATGGCAGGAAGCTGTGATGAATATTGATCACCTTGCCGGAGTACTTTCCGCACAGCTCGGCAGGCAGAATCTGCATGTAACGGGCCAGCACCACCACGTCGGTTTCGTATTGCTGGAACAGCTCGTCGATATGGGCGAAGGCCTCAGCCTTGTTCTCTTTGCTCACCGGCACATGGTGGTAAGGAATCTCGTGCCACTCCACCATGCGGCGCAGATCATCGTGGTTGGAAATCACCGCAACGATCTCGCAGTTGAGCTCTTTGCTGTGCCAGCGGTGCAACAGATCGGCGAGGCAGTGTGATTCCTTGCTGCACATCAGGATAACCCGCTTGGGGCGCGCGGAATCAGCAATGTGCCAGTTCATGTTGAACTCGCGGGCAATCGGCTCAAAGGCGGCACGGAACTGATCCAGCCCGAACGGTATCGATTCGGCCTTAATTTCATGCCGCATGAAAAACCAGCCGGCCTGGGTATCGGAGTGGTGGCTCGCCTCGGTAATCCAGCCGTTATAGGTGGACAGAAAATTACTCACCTTGGCAACAATCCCGACCCTGTCCGGGCAGGAAATAACAAGACGATAGGTATGCTCCATGAAGCCTTTCCTTAACTTGAATCCGGGGAAAGCGGGCGCGACAGGAAACCACAAACCGGACATTCACGGCGATGGTCGGTACGCACCGGTAAAAATGACCGGCTATGATAGCCTATCTGACAGCCAGAAACGAGGAATCCAACCATGGACAGAGTGATCTACAGCCCCGCTTCGAAAATCAGCCACAGACCGCTCTGGAGAGCGACAGCCGGGCTGATGCTTTTCCTGCTCGCCTTCAACACAAGCGCCAACGAACAGGCCATTCTGGAAGGGGAACGTTTCCATCCGGTTCAGGGCACCCAGGGTATGGTTGCCACCAGCCACACCCTGGCCACAGAGGTTGCCCTGAAGGTATTGAAAGACGGAGGCAACGCCATTGATGCCGCTGTTACCGCCGGCTTCGCCCTGGCCGTCACCCAACCCCGTTCCGGCAATATTGGCGGTGGCGGCTTTCTGGTCTACTCGCCCGGTAACGGCGATGCCCCGGAAGCCATTGATTATCGCGAAACCGCACCGGCTGCAGCCACCGAAACCATGTTTCAGGATCAGGACGGCAATGTCGTGAGCGAACGCAGCCGGTTCAGCCATAAGGCCGCCGGGGTACCCGGCACCGTAGCCGGGCTGGCGCTGGCACTGGAGCGGCACGGCACCCTGAGCCTGAGCCAAGCCCTGGCCCCGGCGATTCGACTGGCCCGGGAGGGCTTTGTGGTGCCCCACCGATTCACCGAAGGCCTGGAGCAGGCCCGGGACCGCCTTGAACGCTGGCCAGCCACCCGCGCTACCTTCTATATAAAAGATGGATCGGCCCCACAACCTGGCGAAGTGTTTCGCCAGCCGGAACTGGCCGACACCCTCCAGCGCATTGCCGAGCAGGGCGTAAAAGGCTTCTATGAAGGTGAAACCGCACAGTTGATTGTGGCGGAAATGCAACGGGGCGAGGGTCTGATTACTCTGGAAGACCTGCGCAACTATGAACCCGCCGTTCGCCAGCCGGTCCACGGCACCTATCGGGGATTTGATATCTACTCCATGTCGCCGCCCTCCTCTGGCGGCACTCACATCGTGCAGATCCTCAACATTCTGGAGGACTACCCCATCGGCGACTGGGGGCACAACTCCGCAAACACCATCCACCACATGGCCGAGGCCATGAAACTGGCATACGCAGATCGCTCGGAATACCTGGGGGATACAGACTTCGTAGCTG
The DNA here is from genome assembly GCF_000475355.1 of Marinobacter sp. C1S70. Taxonomy (NCBI): domain Bacteria; kingdom Pseudomonadati; phylum Pseudomonadota; class Gammaproteobacteria; order Pseudomonadales; family Marinobacteraceae; genus Marinobacter; species Marinobacter sp. C1S70. The sequence goes on from NZ_AXBW01000040.1 coordinate 171,780, forward strand.
TGCCGCTGCAAGGGCTGACCAGCAAGGGCTACGCCGACCAACTTCGCGCATCCATCAAGGCAGACAAGGCCCGGCCCGCCGGCGAGATCGCGCCTGGAAAACCTGGGCCCCGGGAAAGCCCGGAGACCACACACTTCTCGGTGGTGGACCGCTGGGGCAACGCGGTATCAAACACCTACACCATCAATTTCAGCTATGGCTCGGGCATTACCGTGGCCGGTGCCGGCTTTCTGCTCAATAACGAGATGGACGATTTCAGCGCCAAACCGGGGGTTCCCAATGCCTATGGCCTGATCGGCGGCGAAGCCAACAAAGTGGAGCCAGGTAAACGCATGCTCAGCTCCATGTCGCCGACCATCGTACGAAAGGACGACCGCAATTTCCTGGTAACCGGCAGCCCGGGCGGCTCCCGGATCATCACCACCACCTTGCAGGTGATCATGAATGTGATCGACCATAATATGAACATACAGACAGCCGTCAGTGCGCCGCGCATCCACCACCAGTGGTTACCGGACGAGATTCGGGTGGAACAGGGTATCAGCCCGGACACTCTGGATCTGCTCCGGGCGCGAGGGCACACCATCAACACCGGCTCGGCCATGGGTGCCATCCAGAGCATCCTGATTGGCGAAGACGGCACGCTTTACGGCGGAGCCGATCCCCGGCGCAGCACCTCGTCTGCCATGGGATTCTGAGCCATTCAATATTGACCGGGCGCATACCGGACAGGAGGTAACTGATGTATCTTTCCGTACAACTGAGCTGCTATCCGCTCAAGGACGATTACAAACAACCGATCTGGGATCTGATTGCACGCCTGGAACAGACCAGCCTTGAGGTCCACCCTGGTCGCATGAGTACCGAGGTCTTCGGCGAGTATGACGAAGTGATGAAGGTGCTCTCAGACACCATGAAATGGTCTTTCGAGACCTACGGCAAATCGGTGTTTGTAGCAAAAATCATGGAGGGTGACCGGAGGCCGAAATGACACCCAGCAACGAACCCGGAAAGCAGGACCAGACACCGCAGCCGCAACCGACGATACCAAACCAGTACTCGTTTCTGTGGTTGAGCGCGGCCATTTTCCTGATGTTCTTGTGGCTACAGGGGAACAACCATCAGCAACAACAGGAACTGGCCTATTCCGAGTTCAAACAGGCCGTCATAAGCGGCCAGGTTGCCGAAGTTACCCTGCGCACCGAAGAGATCAGCGGACGCTTTACGGATTCCGGTGCCAGCCGGTTTGCCAACGACAGCCGGCCACCGTCGAGCAGTTTCATAACGCTCAGGCCACAGGTGGAAGACCCGGAGCTACTACCACTACTGGAAAGACAGGAAGTACTGGTTCGAGGCTCCCGCTCCGGCCGCCCCTGGTGGCAGGAGCTGATCCTGGGCTTCCTGCCCTGGATCCTGTTATTGGCGCTGATGTTCTGGTTCTGGGGTGCCGCCCAGAAACGCATGACTCAGGGCGGCGGCCCCTTTGACTATGGCAAGTCCAGGGCCCGCCGCGCCCGCAGAGAAACCTCCACCACGACACTGGACGATGTAGCGGGCATTGAGTCCGCAAAACGGGACATTTCGGAAATTATCGACTTCCTGAAGTCGCCGGATAAGTATCGTCGCCTGGGCGCCGTGATGCCTAAAGGGGTTCTCCTGGTTGGCCCGCCGGGCACCGGCAAGACTCTGTTGGCGCGGGCCATTGCCGGCGAGGCGGAAGTCCCCTTCTTCAGCATCAGCGCCTCGGAGTTTATCGAAATGTTCGTGGGCGTTGGCGCGGCACGGGTTCGGGACATGTTCCAGACGGCTCGCAAGGAAGCCCCGGCACTGATCTTTATCGATGAGCTGGACGCCGTCGGACGCTCACGGGGAGCTGGCCTGGGGGGCGGCCACGACGAGCGCGAACAGACCCTGAACCAGATCCTCACGGAAATGGACGGTTTCGAGGCCCATGAGAACGTTCTTGTGCTGGCCGCCACCAACCGCCCGGATGTATTGGACACCGCTCTGCTGCGCCCGGGCCGGTTTGACCGGAAAATCACCCCGACCGCCCTCACCGGGAGGCCCGGGAAGCTATTCTGAAGGTACATGTGCGCAAGGTGCCGCTGGCTGCGGATGTGGACCTGACGCAGGTGGCCGCGCGCACGACCGGCTTCTCCGGCGCCGACCTGAAAAACCTGGTGAACGAAGCGGCCCTTACAGCCGCCCGAGACAACCTCGTTGAGGTAAACAACCACTGTTTTGAAGTGGCCCACGATCGCCTGATTCTGGGTGAGGAAAGGGACGCCCAGTTAACACCGGAAGAGCGTGAAGCCGTGGCCTACCACGAATGCGGGCATGCCATTATGGCCTATTACATGCCCAAGGCAGATCCTCTCACCAAGATCACCATTATTCCCCACGGCATGGCCATGGGAGTGACCGAACAGACCCCGAAAGAAGACAAATACAATTACACCGAAAGTTACCTGGAGGACCGCATCAAGGTGATGCTGGGCGGGCGTTCTGCCGAAAAGATCATCTACGGAGAGGTCAGCACCGGCGCCCAGAATGACCTGAAAGAAGCCACCAAACTATTGAGACGAATGGTCGGCCAGTGGGGCATGAGCGAAAAGATCGGCCCGCTGGGCCTGGGCATCGGCGAAGAACATGTGTTCCTTGGCCGGGAAATGGGCGCGCCCCGGGAGTACAGCGAAAAACTCGCGGAAATGATCGACTCGGAAATCCAGTCGCAATTACTGGCCTTTGAAGCCTTTACCGTGAGCTTCCTGACCGAACACCGGCAGGAACTGGATGCCCTTGCCAGAGCCGTCATGAAAAGGGAAACCCTGTCAGCCGGGGAAATAACCGAGGTGCTGGAGGAAGCTCGCAGCCGGGAGACCGCCTGAACAACTGCCGGCACAACAGCGGTTTGCTCAGGGCGTGATGGTGACCGGTAGATTCAGCTGGCAAAGCAGGGACTCCGCGCCTTGCTGTTCAAACAGGCTGCACTGACGGCTGATCACCAGCTGTGCTGCTCCCTCCTCCCGCACGGCCCTCGCCATGGCAGCAGCACCGGCTTTGGGCAAACACCTGACCCGGGCAGCAATGCCCCCGGCTTCAAGCATGGCTGCAAGCTCCTCAAGCAATTCGGGATCATCAGCGGCGTCTGAGCGCACCAGAACCGTCAGCGCCCGCTGCCCACGCCTGGCCAGCTCCACGCCTACCCGCACAGCCCGATGATTCGCGCCCTGATCGTGGTTCAGCAACACCACCACCCTGCCCGGTGGTAATGAGCGCGATTCCGGCCACAACAGCACATCTCCCGGTGCCTGCCGTAACAGGCCCCGGGCGGTTGAGCCCAGCTTGAAAGATGAAATACCGGACCAGCCAGCCCCGCCGAGCACCAACAAATCATCAGGCTGTACCAGCCCCAATACCTGCTCTACCACTTCACCCCGGCATAATCTCAGTGCCTGGGCCACACCCCAGGGCGCCAGGGTTCGCTCGAGAGTACGGCGAAGCTTCTCTGCAGTTGCCTGCATACGGACTTCCAGAGCGTCGACATCCATGGGCCTCGCCACGCCGGAACTCCGGCCCACTTCCCGGGCAAAACCGTAACCGGCGCTACGCAGCAGGCTTACTTCCTCCACAAAGATACCCAGAACTTCGGCTTGCTGCGCACGTGCAATGTCTGCCGCAGCCTCCAGGGCTGCCAGACTCCGCCTGGAACCATCCAGCAACACCAGTATCCGCCGGACCACGGCGGGGTCTGGTTCCGGAGTTTTATGACTGACCGTTGTGTCCGCCATTGCCATTATCCTGCCCCGTGTCTTTGTCCTTGCTTTTGCCAACCTCGGCAAATGCGGCCAGCCTGTCTGCCACGCGTCGGTTAAAGCTGCCCTCAGGGAACACGCCATCAGCATCCGGTTGCCCCGGCTCCAGGCCCGTCAACAACTCAATGGCCTGGTCGATATGGGTAACGGGATAAATGGAGAACCTTCCGTCCTGCACCGCTTCCCGCACCGATTCATTCAACATCAGATGCTCCACATTGCTGGCCGGCAACAAGGCACCCTGGCTGTTTACGCCGCCGTCCTGCCGGCAGACATTGAAGAAGCCTTCAATCTTTTCGTTGACGCCACCCACCGCCTGCACCTCACCATGCTGGTTCATGGAGCCGGTAACCGCCAGGGACTGCTTGAGCGGAACGCCGGCGATGGCGGACAACAACACACAGGTTTCCGCCACCGAGGCAGAATCCCCTTCCACGCCACCGTAGGATTGTTCAAAGGCCAGACTGGCCGACAGTGAAAGCTCATTCATCGGCGCATAACGATTGGCCAGGAACCGGGACAGAATCATCACCGCCTTGCTGTGGATCGGCCCACCAAGCTTGGCTTCCCGCTCGATATCCACCACCTGGCCCTTGCCAGGGCGCGCCGTGGCGGTAATTCGGGTGGGCTGACCAAAGCGGGTGGCGCCTAGCTGCAGTACCGATAGACCATTCACCTGCCCCACCTGCTCGCCCTGAGTGGCAATCATCACCACACCCCGGCGAATCTGCTCCAGACTGCGCTCACGGACCCGGCTCGCCCGGTAGTCCCGCTCGTCAATGGCCTGCTGCACATGGCTGGCGCACACCTGCGGGCTGTTGGCCACACCAGCCCAGTGGTCCGACTCAGTGAGCAGATCTTTCAGTACACGATCGTGGGCCGTCAGCTTGTTCTGATCGCTGGCCAGACGGCTCGCGTGTTCAATCAACCTGGCAACCGCCTCCCTGTCCAGGGTTCTTACGCCAGCCGACCGGGCCATAGTGGCAATCATCCGGGCGTAGAGTAAGTAGCTGGCCTCATCCCGCTCCATGTCGTCCTCAAAATCCGCTTCCACCTTGAACAGGTCCAGAAAGTCCGGATCGTAGTGGGACAGCAGGTAATACAGCATCCGGTCGCCAAGCAGCACCACCTTTACCGAAAGCGGAATCGGCTCCGGTTGTTGGCTTACCGTGGTGGCGAGGCCATACAGGCGCTCCAGGGATTCGATGCGGATCTCGCCGGAAAAGAGTATGCGTTTGAGGCTTTCCCAGGCCATGGGCTGCGACAGTACCCGCCGGGCGTCGAGGATCAGGTAGCCACCGTTGGCCCGATGCAGAGCCCCGGCCCGAATCAGGGTGAAATCCGTGTACAGGTTACCCTGGTGGGCCCGGTGTTCGATCTGACCTGCCAGGTGTTGGTGGTTGGGAAGATCTTCATAGATGACGGGGGCCCCACGGGTCTCGGCATTATCCACCAGCAGGTTCACCCGATAGCGGTTCAACAACCCTGCCGGTGCGCCGTTTTCAGTATCCTGAAACGCCTCGGCATGCTCCACCACATCCTCTCGCACCGCGTCGAGGTGAGCCATCACGGCCGGCACGTGCCCCCACTTCTCGCGCAGCTCCCCCATGGGGCCGCCCAGGGTAAGCTGAACCATTTCTTCATTCAGGGCATGGACCCGCTCCCGGACTTCCTTGCGCAGCCGGGGCACCTGCTGGATGGCCTGCTGCAGCTTTTTCTGGAGGTCTTCCACCTTGGATTCGACCAACTCCTTTTCCTCATCGGAGAAGGTCTTGTATTCCTCAGGTTCAATCACCTCGCCGTTGCGCATGGGCGCAAAGGTAAAACCTGCCGGGGTGGTGAGCATGGCTATATTGTTGGCGTTTGCCTCTTCCTGAATCTCAGACAGGCCTTGCTGCTGGCGCCGGGTAACCTCTTCCTGCAATTCCTGAATACGGGCCTGGTATTCCTCGCTTTCAAAGGTGGCCGGTATGGTGGTCTTCAGTTCGTTGGCCAGTTCGCTCATATCGGCCTTGAACAAGCGACCCTCCCCCGGCGGCAGCTCAATGGCCCCGGGTTTGTCCGACTGCTGAAAATTGAACACATGACACCAGTCCGACGGCACCGGTTTTTCCGCGGCATGGCTGGCCAATACCCGCCGTACCAGCTCATGCTTGCCGGCACCGGAGGGCCCCAACACGAACAGGTTAAACCCCTGGGCCTTCATGCTGGCCCCGAATTCCAGGGCACGCAGTGCCCGGTCCTGACCGAAGGGCAGAGCCAGATCTTGCAGACTTTCCGTGGTTTCAAAATCCAGTTTGTCCAGCGGGCACCGATGGTAGATCTGTGCTTCGGTCAGAGCGTCGGGCAGAGCCATCCGTCCTCCTTATGGCTTAGGCGTTGCCTTCCAGTTTGTCCTGGGTGCGCAAATCAAAATCGCTGGCATCGTGCCGCTCGTGCAGCTGGGAGGCAAGATCGCCCCAAGCCTTGTTCACCATACGGCCACGCTTTACTGCCGGGCGTTTGGCCACCTCGTCGGTCCAGCGAACCACGTTGGTATAGGTGTGGGCTTCCAGGAATTCGGCCGCCTCGTACACCATGTTTTTCACCAGGGCTCCGTACCAGGGCCAGATGGCCATGTCGGCGATGGTGTATTCATCACCGGCAATGTACTGGTTATCCGCCAGCTGACGATCGAGCACGTCCAACTGGCGCTTCACTTCCATAGTGTAGCGGTTGATGGGGTACTCGTACTTTTCTGGCGCGTAGGCATAAAAGTGACCAAAGCCGCCTCCCAGGAAAGGCGCACTGCCCATCTGCCAGAACAGCCAGTTCATGGTTTCGGTGCGTTTGGCCGGGTCCCTGGGCAGAAACGCATCAAACTTCTCCGCCAGGTAGAACAGAATGGAACCAGACTCAAAAACCCGGATGGCCGGGTCCACACTGCGATCCAGCATGGCAGGGATCTTGGAGTTGGGATTCACCTTCACGAACCCGCTGCTGAACTGATCCCCTTCGGTGATGCGAATCAGCCAGGCATCGTATTCCGCCTCCTTGATGCCTTTTTCCAGCAGCTCCTCAAACATGACCGTTGCTTTCACACCGTTGGGCGTTGCCAGGGAATAAAGCTGGAACGGATGCTCCCCCACCGGCAGCTCTTTTTCATGGGTAGGGCCGGCGATGGGGCGGTTGATGTTAGAGAACTTGCCGCCGTTGTTCGGATCCCATTTCCAGACTTTCGGAGGTGTGTAAGTTGGGTCACTCATTCCGTTTTCTCCCATTGGCTTTACAGGGTTAGTGGCATAACTGTAACCGAATCCGGCACGGGTACGCACGTGGAATACGTCTGCGCGGGATCAATAATCGGTCATCGGTATTGGGCTATACTCGGCTCTGGATCAACTGGACTGCAATGGAACCTGCCATGGCGTGTCACGCCGACCGGACCGCTCCTGTCTTTCAAACGAAAGGCCTGACCAAAACCTACCGTCAGGGCGATGTGGAAGTACATGCCCTGCGGGGGGTCGATATCAGCCTTTATCCGGGGGAGCTGGTAGTGATGCTGTGCGATGAGCCTACCGGAGCCCTGGACTCGGCCACCGGTATACTGGTCCTCGCGGCATTGGAACGGGCCAACCGGGAAACCGGCACCACCACAGTGATCATCACCCACAATGCTTCAATCGCGAACATGGCGGACAGAGTAATCACCCTTTCGGATGGCGTGATCAGCGGTGAGCACCGCAACTCAGAACGCCAGGACCCGAACACCCTGAGCTGGTGATGCCATGATTTTCGGGCCGAGCGTACTGCACACCAAACTGAGACGGGAAATCTGGCAGATGCGCGGCCAGCTGCTGGCGATCGCGCTGGTGATTGCGGGCGGGATCGCGGTTTGCCTGATGTCCCTGGTCAATTACTCCTCCCTGACGGCCACCCGGGATCAGTACTATCAGGAGCACCAGTTTGCTGATGTTTTCGTTTCGGTAAAACGGCCCCCCCGCCATGTGCTGCAAACGGTTTCCAAGCTACCGGGTGTGACCCGCCTGAGCGGCCGGGTGGAAGGCGCCGCAAAGCTCAGTCTCCCCGATTACGATGAACCTGTGTCGGCCCACCTGGTGTCTGTTCCTCCGGCCGGCCAACCCGAGGTAAACCAGCTGTATGTCCGGCAAGGTCGACTGCCAAGCGCCACCCACGCCAATGAAGTCGCAATCATTGGCAGCTTCGCGGATGCGCACCAGCTCACTCTGGACGACAGTTTCAACGCCATCATCAATGGCCGACAACAAACCCTGAAAATCGTGGGCATTGTCGAGTCGCCGGAATTCATCTACGTGATACCTCCGGGGGGCATGCTTCCGGATTATCAGCGCTTTGGCGTGCTCTGGCTGAATCAGGAAGCACTGGCCGCCGCCATGGACATGCGGGGTGCCTTCAACAGTCTGGTGCTGCAGATCGACCCGCGGCATCCTGTGGAAGATGTGATCGACCCACTGGACCGGTTGCTGGCGCGCTACGGCAGTACCGGTGCGTTCGCCCGGGCTGACCAGTTCTCACACCGTTTTCTCAGTGACGAGCTCGAGCAGCTGAAGGCCATGGCGATTATCTTTCCGTCCATTTTTATGGGCGTCGCCATGTTTCTGCTCAATGTGGTGGTGACACGCCTGATCAGTACCCAGCGGGAAATCGTCGCCATTCTCAAAGCCTTCGGCTACAGCAATGGCCAGATCGGCTGGCACTACAGCCAACTGGTGCTGGCCATTGCGTTTACCGGGCTTGCCATCGGCTGCGCCAGTGGCCTCTGGCTGGGGCATCGGTTGGGAGAGCTGTATATGGATTACTACCGCTTCCCTTCGCTACTGTTCCGAATCAATCCCTGGTGGCTGGCGTTACTGGCCCTGATCAGTATGGCAGTTGCACTGCTCGGCGGCTGGCGCTCCATCCGCGCGGCGGCCGCCCTGCCCCCGGCGGAAGCCATGCAGCCCGAGAGCCCCGCCCGATACCGGGTTACCGTTACCGAACGGCTGCTGGGCTGGGTGCGCTTTCATCAGCCTTCACGCATGATCGTCAGGCAGCTTGCCCGCAAGCCTGGCCGAACCGCCCTCTCGGTATTCGGCATTGCCATGGCAACGGCCATCGTGGTGGTGGGCAATTTCCAGTTCAGCTCTGTTTCGCTGATGGTGCACACCCAATTCGCCCGGGTGCAGAAGCAGGACCTGACCGCCACACTCACCGACCCGGTCAACCCGACCGCACTGTACGGAATGGCGCGCCAATCCGGTGTGCGTTACGTCGAAGGACGCCGGGCCGTTACGGTAGAGCTGGTTAACGAGCACCGCAGATGGCGCACGGTGCTCACCGGCTTGCCCCGGGACGCCAAACTGCAATTTGTGGTTAACCAGGATCTGGAGAACGTGGCCATTCCTTCTGCCGGCCTGTTGGTAACCGACTTTCTGGCCAAGGCCCTGAATGTTGAGACCGGAGACACAGTTCGGGTGCGAGTGCTGGAAGGCCGACGCCCGGAACTGGACCTCACGGTGGCTGGCGTTACCAGCGAGTTCCTCGGTGTGGGCGCCTACATGAATCTGACCGCCATGAACAAGGCGCTGCGTGAAGGCCCGAGAGTGAACCAGATGCTGATGAATCTGGCGCCGGAGCAAACCAACACCGTCTACCAGGAACTCCGGGATACGCCGGGAGTGATGGCCACCAATCTGCGGCAGGCAATGCTCGACAGCTTCTTCGAGACTCTCGCGCGCACCTTCCTGACCTACACCTTCATCATCAGCCTGCTCGGCGGCATTATTGCTTTTGGTGTGATCTACAATACCGCGCGGATTTCCCTGGCCGAACGAGGGCGAGACCTGGCGAGCTTGAGAGTACTGGGGTACAGCCACAACGAAGTCGCCCACATTCTGCTCGGAGAACTGGCCATACTGCTGTTACTGGGAATTCCTCTGGGTTGGGCGGTTGGTTTTGGATTGGCAAGTTTTGTGGTTACCGCGATGCAGACCGAACTCTATCGCGTTCCCCTGGTCCTGACCGGCCAAACCCTGGCATTGGCGGCCAACGTGGTCATTTTGTCGGCATTGATTTCCGGCTTCATCACCTGGTGGCGACTTCGTAAACTGGACCTTGTCGCGGTTCTTAAAACCCGCGAATAATTCATACACACTCACATGGGACCCAACATGGCGACACAACGCATCTCCAAAGGAAAATGGGCCTTTTGGCTATTGATGGCCCTGGTGGCAGCCATCGTGTTCGCCCTCATCCTGCGGCCAGAGCCGGTTTGGGTAGACCTGGCCAGTGTCGAGCGCGGCCCCATGGAAGTGACCATTCTGGAGGAAGGCAAAACCCGGGTAAAAGACCGCTACCTGATTTCCTCCCCCGAGGCTGGCTACGTTCACCGGGTTCAGCTGGACGTTGGCGACACCGTGATTCCCGGTGAGCTACTGACCTTCGTGGACCCGACACCCGCCAGCATCCTGGACGCCCGAACCCGTGCCGAAGCCGAGGCCCGGGCAGCCGCCGCCCAGGCGGCACTTCAGTCCATCCAACAAAAGGTTCAGGCGGCCGAGGCTGATGCTGAGTTCGCTCAGAATGAATACCAGCGCCTGCTCGCTCTGGAAGAATCCCGCTTTGTCTCCACCGAACAGTTACAACAGGCGAAATCCACGGCAGCCCGGGCACAGGCAATCCTGCGTTCCGCCCGCTTTGATGAAGAGGTGGCCGCCCATGAACTGGCCGCCGCTCAAACCCGGCTGCAGATTTCAACCGCGTCCATTAATGGCCAAAAACCTGCCGAGCGGGTAGCCGTGCGCTCTCCGGTTAACGGTGCGGTTCTGGCTCTGGTGCGTCAGAGCGAGGGCGTCATCCAGGCCGGCGAGCCGATACTGGAGGTCGGAGACCCTGGCGCTCTGGAAGTGGTGGTCGACGTGCTCAGCTTCGACGCCGTCAAACTGGAGCCGGGTTTACGTGTCCGCCTGAGTGGCTGGGGCGGGCCGGAGCTGGAGGCTGCCGTCCGGCGTATAGAACCCATTGGCTTTGAGGACCTATCAGCGCTCGGCGTGGAGGAACAACGGGTGCAAGTCATTGCCGATATGGTGAGCCCACGGGAACACTGGCAACAGCTGGGGGATGGCTACCGGGTGGATGCGGATTTCATTCTCCGGCAAGCCGAGGATGTTCTTCAGGTACCCGCCTCCGCGATTTTTGAGTATGAAGGTCAGCCTGCGGTGTTTGTGGTTGAAGATGAGGTAGCCAAACTACGAGCGTTGGCTACGGGTCCATCCAATGGGTTGATGACTCAGGTGACAAACGGCTTAACGGAAGGAGATCAGGTGGTTCGGCACCCCGACCGGGGGCTGGAGGATGGTGATCGGATTCGGGTGCGGTAGGGGGGATTTCGGGGTTTGTATACCTCAACACGCCTGGTTAGCTGCTGCCAAGCATGTACGCACGAAGCTGCCGTTCCTCCCGCATGACATAGAGGATGAGAACCCGTTTCTCATACTCACGATACAAAATGCGACACGGTGAAACCACTGCCTCCCTGTATACCGAATCAGGGAGCTCAGGAGGAATCCGCCCGGATTGGGGAAAATTTTCCAAACGTTCGATCTTATCGAAAACTTCCTGGACCAGCTCACTTGCGGCAGCAGGATTGTCCAGAGCAATGTACTCAGCGATAGCATCCAGTTCTTGAAGGGCGGGCTCTGTCCAGATTACTTCAGCCATTTACTCATTTTCTCCCTGGCCTCACTCTGGCTGTACGTTCTTCCCTCAAGTACAGCACGCTCCCCCCGTGAGAGCCCCTCAAGCAGCTCAAGTCGGCGCTGCATAAACTCGTAATCCTGCACATCGACAAGGTATGCCGATGGCTGACCATGTTCCGTGATCAGTATTGGCTCTTTAGACAAGTGCAGGTCGGCCAGAATCTTTGTGGCTTGGCGCTTGAGGTTCGTAACAAGCTCAACTTTCATGGGCTCACCCTGAATCAGACTAGTAGTGACACTATAGTATCACTTTTCAGGTGAGGCAATCACAGCTAACGCGCGGGTTTGGAGCCGCGAAGCAGCGGAAAATCGGTCGCTGTGCAGCCGATTGTTAAACCCTCTTACGTACGGTATCCTGACCATGATCAACATCCTGTACAGGAGCAACCTTATGGATGCCATCAGCTACACAGCCGCTAGAACCAATCTAGCAAAAACCATGAAGCAGGTCTGTGAAGACCATTCCCCTGTGATCATTACCCGGAGCAAGTCCCAGTCAGTGGTTATGATCTCCTTGGAGGACTACGAGGCGCTGCAAGAAACGGCATACCTTCTGCGCGCACCGAAAAACGCACGGCGTTTGCTGGAATCTGTTGCCGAACTAGAGCAAGGCGGTGGTCAAGAAAAGGAACTTCTTGAATGAAACTCATCTTCTCTGAGAACGCATGGGAAGACTATCTGTACTGGCAGAAAACCGACAAAAAGATTCTTAACCGAATCAACAAGCTGATCAAAGAGACCAAGCGAGAACCGTTCGAAGGTGTTGGCAAACCAGAGCCCCTCAAACACAGCCTCGCCGGGTACTGGTCTCGCCGAATCAATGAAGAACACCGAATAGTTTACAAAGTCACGAATGACGCTTTGCTTATCGCCCAACTCCGGTATCACTACTGATTTAACGCGGAAATAAACCGCGTGCGCTGCGCAGCAGTGCAGGTCGGTTTGATTGATTTGTTAGCACTTGCGGCCAAGGTACTGCCTTCGCCCTTCGTAGTCACTCATGTTGTTCGGGAAAGGCCTTTTACACCTTGGACAAATGGCCCTCTGTGACTGGCCACGCTTATAGATTAGCCTGTACAGCTTTTCTGGCATCCAAGGCATATCTATGACTTCAAGCCCACTTTTCCCGATGTACCCGCATTCCGGGCAAGCGCTAAGGGAGAAGAAGCCTTCTGGCAAATCAGTCTCAAGAAGCACAATAAACTGAGATGCCACGCGCTTGATGTATTCCCGCGTGTTGTCTTTGGTCAGCCCAGTATTGAAAATGCAACCATCTTGATCGTGCACCATCCAGAGATCTTCGCTCAGTTCATCCCAGATGCTATAGATAGGTTCGTAATCAGACCTTGAATAGAAAGCAGCTAGAATGTCTGCTCCAACTTCTGGTTCCAAATTACCCGATACGATTTGCTCACACAGAGCTTTCGCATAACCCCTTAAAGCATCTTTATCTGGGGGCAACGATAGACCAAGATCTCTTAGCGATTTTTGAAAATATAATTCAACCTCTTCCGAGTCCGGATCTCGCTCTAGTCCAATGCTTGCTAGGATGGCGACATTCTCAGCGTCAACACCCTCGTACAGCAAAGACTCTGCCCAGGTGGTGTAATCCCCAGCATGTGCACTACCCAAAGCTCTTTTTCCGACAAGGTGTTCAAATTTCATATGGTGCTAACGCCTTGGCTTTGCGGCGTGACGGAGCGCCAGCGTAGGCACGTCCGACAACAGCCATTGGTTAAATGCTTGCATGCGCATAGCTATGCGCATAAGATCAAACTTTGTATTCTATATCTTCTGGGAGGCCCTCATGGCCGAACTCTATAACTCAGCCGCCCCCAAAAAAGCAGCGAACCTCTCAATCAACAGCGATCTTCTGCGTAAAACCCGGGAACTGAACATTAACTTGTCTGCCACCCTGGAACGAGCTCTGAAAGAAGAGCTTTCGAAACGCGAAGCCGCTCAATGGGTTGAAGATAATCGCGCTGCGATAAAAAGCTACAACGATTTCGTCGAACAACATGGATGCTTCGGCGACGAATTCAGGGAGTTCTGATGGCACAGTTCGATGTGTACCCCAACCCGAGCAAAATCAGCAAGGCTCACTATCCTTACCTGGTGGATATTCAAAGCAGCCTTCTGAGCGATTTGGCAACTCGCATTGTTATCCCTTTGGGCAAACGTTCTGCCTTCGGTGGCGAAGCCATGCAAGGGCTCACTCCCGAAATCAGCTTTGCCGATGAGGAGCTGTTGCTGTTAACTCCGCAAATTTCCTCCGTGCCTGAAAAACATCTCAAGAGCCCTATTGGCTCTCTCTCACATTTCAGAGACCAGATTGTTGGAGCTTTGGACTTGGCTATCACCGGCATTTAACGCCAGTGGTAATGGGCGGTGTCAATGGCCATTGACAGCCGTGTATTCCTCCCACAGCAACTGCTTGGTCACGCCTTTGCGTTTGAGTTCCTGATGGACTGTCGCCCAGTCCGGCTGCTGATAGCGGACGGACGAGGTGGGATCGGAGCCGGGATAGAACATGGCCGCAAGGCGGCCGTCGTCCAAGTCCTTTGGCAATGGCCAGGTGATTTCCAGGGTATCGGCCCGGGCCAGGAGCTTCTGGATGGCTCCGACACTGGTCTTGGTGCTGGCGCTGATCTGCCGGATCGAGAGCCCGGCGTCCAGCCTCAGGCGAAGCAATTCTCTGATTTTGCGCATTGGAATTCTCTTTGCTGCCATGACCCTGATCCCCAAAAAAAGGAACCAGAGTAGCAAACGGTTGAATAAACAATGCGTTAAGAAAGATTCTGGTTGAACGTGAACACCGATTCCGGGAACGTGAACACGGATTCCGGCATGGTGAACACCGATTCCGGAAAATCACCAGAAAGTGTTCATCTTCGACCGGAATGACTGTTCACGTTGAACCAGAATAGGTGTTCATGTTCGTCCGGAATGGGTGTTCACGATGGGCCGGAATATGCAACAGCCAGATCATGGCGATCC
>NZ_AXBW01000041.1:0-159735 GCF_000475355.1 Marinobacter sp. C1S70
GATATAGGAATAATTAAATCCTGAATCCGTGAGTTCAGCTCGTTGAAGTCACGGATTCAGGATTTAATTATTCCTATATCTTTGATCCAATTACTTTCAATAGTCTAAATAGATTCTTAACGCTTGCAGCATGCGCGCCCATGAAATGGAGCTGAAGGCGCAATGTAATGGGCGTCGCCGTGCCTGCACTTGTTAAATTCAGCCTGACTGATTGCCATAGAGCCTGGCCCCGTAAACGATGTGCAAATAGAAAAGAAGCGGAACAAAAAAGAGTAACGCTAAACCAACGATCCCCTGATGCTCTAGGGATTGTCGATACGTCGGTTTGATAGCTCCAAGGGAAACCGCGTAAAACACAAGTCTTGATACTGCAATGAAGGGCCAAGCCACAAGCAGAAATAGTATCCACAACACTGAAGCCACAACAAAAGCTTGGGCAAGCGACTCCAGCGTGCTGACGAGTCCCGAACTAGTGTTTTGCATAGGCTCCCTCAAATTTAACGCTGAAAGTAACCGGCGCCGAAGCGCAGCGGAGGGCACCAAAAGCACCATGCTTTTGGCGTCCGGTTGACTGCCTTGTTAGAGGCTCTGCTTGAGGTCATGCAGGTCCACGGTCCCTGGACAGATTACTGATTGCTTGTTGTCTTTCTCCGCTATTAGCTTGAAGCACGACTTCTCAGCCCCGTCTTCAATCGGCCGAACGCCGTCCAGCACACATAAAACCCCAAATAATGTCGCGTCCGCTGCCTCTCGCATTGCTCTTGCTACCATCTCGCGGTCGTCGGGCGCCAATGAATTGAACCAATTAGAGATCTGAACAAGCGTTGGATCCGGTCGCCGTCCCGGTGGAGACTCGAAGTCTTCCAGGCATCCTTCAACTGCTGAATCCCTGCATTCTCTTTCAAGGGCCGCTACGAACCGCTTTGGTTCCATGTTGCCTCTAACGCCTGCAGCATGCGCGCCCATGAAATGGAGCCGAAGGCGCAATGTAATGGGCGTCGCCGTGCCTGCATTGGTTATGTTTTTGAATACGGCTTGCCACCGTCCACCGTAGGCCAACCATATACTTTGACATGATTTATAAGCCTGCCTTTTTCCGACTGCTGTTCGGATGACAACTCGTTGCCACCCCACTCGTTGGTGAAATAGTGCTCATGGGGAAAATCCCCAGCTTTCGCTTTTCCAGCAATCTCGAGAAGCTGCTTTGCAAAATACTCAAGGCCCGCTGGATCTCCATGAACAAAGACCTGCTCACCTTCCTCGTCAGTTTCGAATGTCAGTAGGTAATCGTCCATACTTCCTCAGAAAACATAACGCTAGCGGTAACCGGCACCGGAGCGACAGCGGAGGGAACCAAAAGCGGTACGCTTTTGGTGTCCGGTTGACCGCCTGGTTAAGGGCCGGTTACCCGTGGTTTTGTTTTGGCACACGATTCCGAGTGCCTACTCCCGATACCTTGCAGCAACTCGACCCATTGCGCCAGGAACCAGAGCACCGTATGACCGGATTTGCCCAGCGGATTCGACGGATTGCCCCGCGACCTGTAAACAGATTACCGGCCAAAACCGTTGCCCGACTGAGGGCTGTTTTTTGCCTGCGGGCAACCATTGAAACCGGAGCCAAACACCATACCCAAGAACACGACAGCCAGGCCTTTAACAGCTAATTATACGAACTCGTTCGTATAACACGCATTCGTATAACTCCAAAACTCTCGGCCCGCTCAAACCCCAGCTTCACCTATAAAATCAGCAGATTACCTGAACCCACCACGGCTACCGCCGGAGTTATACGCCCGTGTTCGAGCCACCCCTGCTCCATGTTGGGGGCGTATAACTCCGCCCGCCCTGTTTTTCCTTTTCAAACTTATCAGAAGGTTAGCAACAATTTCCGGAGCCTGCCCGGGGTTTTGCGAACGCGTTCGTATAACTCCGGTTTTTAGGCCGGTTTTTGCTGCAACGCGCGGCCCAGGGAATGGAAATAGGTTCGGAAGGCGGCGTTTATCCGGTCGCGCTGTTCGCCCTGTGGATATAGCCCCAGGCGGGCTTCTTCGCTCTCTTTGGTGCCTTTCACAAGAAAGGCATTCTTCACTGCAGCGTCCTGAATAAAGGCTTCGAAGGCTCGGGCACAGAGTTCTTCTGGCTGGCTGTAGTAGTGCACGCCGGCGGCCTTGTCGGCTATTGCGGAGTTCTGGAACAGGGGGCTGGGGTTTTGGCCGGTATCGTCCAGCAGGATGACCTGGTAGCAGGCTTGCAGGCGCTGGTTCAGCGGGTGCTGGATGGCGTCCTGGCAGGTGAGCCATTGGCGGGAGGCGAACTGGCCCCGGGGTATGTTGGAAAACAGTTTGTCGCCGATGTAGTGGTCGAAGGCATGAAACCATTCGTGGGCGATGCTGCCGGGGCCGGCGTTTTTGGCCAGGGCGAAGCTGCGGGTGGCGGGGGTGTAATGGGCAGACACCCCGGGGCGGCCGCCAATGCCGTATTGCAAAGCCAGGGTACCGCGCAGGGAGATCAGGCTTTCTGTGCCGCCGAGGATGGTCATCAGGTCGCACAGAGCGTCGTAGAAAAGCGCAGCGCTGCGCTGTTTTTCAGGCTCGGTTACCCAGCGGCCAATCTCGACGGATCGAAACTGGAACCGCCGGCGCACGTCTAAAAAGCTGACCGGTGCCCCGGCGCGGTGGTCGGGGCCGGTTCTGTAGAAGGGTCTGGGCATGGCGGCATTGTACGAAGGCGCGGGCGGCTTGTCTCAGTTCAGGTGCTGCCGTTGGCGGCCAGCACCCGGTTGGCGCATTCGCCGCCGGTTTCCAGGTCCGTCAGGTTGCTGAGTGTGGTGTGTGCAATGCTTTCCAGGGCGTTGCGGGTGAAAAACGCCTGGTGGCCGGTGATGACCACATTCGGGAATGTGAGCAAACGGGCGAACACGTCGTCTTTCAGCACGATATTGGAGAGATCTTCGAAGAACAGGTCGCTTTCTTCCTCATACACATCCAGCCCCAGGTAGCCCACCTGGCCGGATTTCAGGCCTTCGATGATGGCGGCGGTGTCCACCATGGCGCCCCGGCTGGTGTTGATCAGCATCACGCCTTTTTTCATTTTGGCCACGGCCGCGGCATCAATCAGGTGATGGGTGTCCGGGGTGAGCGGGCAATGCAGGGTCACAATGTCGGCTTCCCGAAACAGTTCGTCCAGGCTCACATATTCCGCGCCCAGCGTTTGCGCCTCCGGGTTGGCGTGCAGGTCGTAACACAGCACGCGGCAGCCGAACCCGCGCATGATGCGCACCACTTCCACACCAATCTGGCCGGTGCCCACCACACCCACGGTGCGGCCCCGCAGATCGAACCCCAGCAGGCCGTCGAGGGCAAAGTTGCCATCACGAATGCGGTGGTAGGCCCGGTGGATCTGCCGGTTCAGGGTGAGAATCAGGGCCACGGTGTGTTCGGCCACCGCATAGGGGGAATACGCCGGTACCCGCACCACGGCGATGCCCAGGCGTTCGGCGGCTTTCAGGTCGACGTTATTGAACCCGGCGCAACGCAGGGCCACGGCCCGGGTGCCACCGGCGGCCAGCTGTTCCAGTACGTTGGCGTCCACCAGGTCGTTCACGAACACGCATACCGCGTCGAAGCCTTTGGCCAGTGCCGCGGTGGCCGCATTCAGGCGTGGCTCCAGGAACACCAGTTCATGCTGGTGGCTGGCCTGGTTCGCCTGTGACAGGAACTGTTCGTCGTAGGGTTTGGTGCTGAAAACCGCCACTTTCATGGGATTGGCCTCATCCGGTCTGGGTGGGTACGGGGTTCTTCAAACATAAATCAAATGCCCGGCGGCGAGCCACCGCAATTTTGTTCAATACCGGTAATAGAGCCCCGTGCACACTGGGCGCCTCCGTTGGTTCACAGAGTGCTGATGCTATGAGTCTGTCTATTATCCTGCCGATGTCGGCCTTTGCCCTGGTGGCTTCGGTATCGCCGGGGCCGGTCAATCTGGTGTGCCTGAGCAGTGGCACACGCTATCCGGTATCTCAGGGCCTGGTGTTTGTCACCGGGGCCACTCTTGGCTTTATCGCGCTGTTTATCGCGGTGGGCATGGGCCTGAATTCGCTGTTGGAACACGCGCCCGGGTTTGAGCGCTGGTTGAGCTGGGCTGGCGTCGCCTTCCTGCTGTACTTGAGCTACCAACTGGCCACCGCTGATGGCCATCTCAGTGAGGATGAGGCACGCCCGGCCCCCGGCTTTGTCACCGGCGCCCTGATGCAATGGCTGAACCCCAAGGCCTGGCTTGCTTCGGTGGCGGGTATCAGCGCGTTTACCGAGGGCGGCGACAGCACCCTGCTCTGGCTGTTTGCGGGGCTGTATCTGCCCATTTGCTGGCTGTCGCTGGCCAGTTGGGTGTATGTCGGGGTCGGGCTTCGCCGGCTGGTGCAGCAGCCGCGAATCCTGCGCGGGTTCAACCGGGTTCTGGCGCTGTTACTTGCCGGAAGTTGCGTGTTCCTGTTGCTGGACTGAGGGCTGGCGATACTGGTTCGGGGTGGCCGCCACCACGCGTTTGAAGGTTCTCTGGAAATGCGCCTGGTCGGCAAAGCCGGCGTTGAGGGCCGCGTCGGCAATACTCACGCCACGTTTCAGTTCGCTCTGCCCATGCTGTATGCGGCGGTTGATCAGGTAGGCGTGGGGCGTTAACCCGTAGCTTTGCCGAAACGCCCGCACCAGATGCCCCGGGCTGTAGCCACTGAGCCGGCACAGGTCGTCCAGCGATACCTCGTCGGTACAATGGCTGTCCAGGTACTCAGCCACCGCGGCCAGGGTGCCCGAGGGGCGCGGAATGCCCCGGGCCGGCGCTTCCGCCAGGCTCTGCATCAGGTCCAGCAGATACTCGGCAACCCGGCTCTGCTTTTCCAGCAGATCCCGGCCCGGGTCCAGCAGGCAATCGGCTATGGTGCAGTAATCCTGGTACTGGCGGGGGTCGGTGATCACTGCCGTGTCCAGGTCCTGCCAGTGTTCGCTGGGCAGCAGGCCCGCCTCAAATCTGAGCCGGGTCAGCCAGGCGGTATCCACATACAGCATCAGATACGCCCAGGGCTGGTTATCAATGGGGTTGCAGGCGTGGGGCCATTCCGGGTTCATCAACACCAGCGTGCCGGCGCTCACGTGGTGCTGGTCGGTGCGGTACAGGAACGTGCTTTCACCGCCGGTTATGGCGCCGATCGACCAGTGCCGATGCGTGTGCAGGGCATAACAGACCTCGCGCCCATCCGCGACTTTGCGCAGTTCCACATGGGGCATGCGGGCGTCGCGCCAGAAGATGGGTGTGCGAGGGTCGGTCATGGTGGTTGCCTCAAAGCGAATCGGCCAGGCCGGTGCGTATGGCACTAGCCTAGCAGAAACTTACCACTCCAGCTGCGCGCCGGTCTGATACTCAATCACCCGGGTTTCGAAGAAATTCTTCTCCTTGCGCAGGGTGGCCTGCTCGTCCAGCCAGGGCGACACGTTCTTCGCCCCCGGGAACGGTTCTTCCAGGCCCACGGTGCGGGCCCGGCGGTTGGCGACAAAGCGGAACTGTTCGCTGTGGTATTCCGCCGAGTAACCCAGAATCGGGTCCCGCAGCACGTAGTTGGCGTAGGCCATTTCCGCGGCTTCGGATTCGTCCCACATCTCACGCACCGCTTTCGGGTCCAGGGTGATTTTCTCTTCCTCGAGAATCTGGTTCACCACTTTCAGGCCGAAGGAGAAGTGCATGGCTTCGTCCCGCAGGATGTACTGCAACTGTTCGCCCGTGCCCCGCATCAGGCCCCGGCGCTGCAGGGCGAAGATGGGGCTGAAGCCGTTGTAGAACCAGCAGCCTTCGAACACGGCGGCGAAGAACAGGTAGGACATCACGAAGTCCTGCAGCTCGTCCGGGTTGCGCAGGTTCATGTCGGAGCGCATGGCGGCGTCCAGCCGGCGGTTGGCCAGCTGGATTTTGCCGTTGATCTCCGGCACCACGCGGTAGCGGTTGTAGATCTCGCTCTGGTCCAGGTTCAGGGTTTCGATGCAGTGCTGGTAGGTCCAGGTGTGCAGCGCTTCCTCGTACACCTGGCGGGCCTGGTAGATCTGCAGTTCCGGCGCGCTCATCTTCTCCATCACCGCCAGGCCGATATTGCGCATGGCGAGGATGTCGGAGGTGGTCAGGTACGCCAGCACGTTCTCGTACACGTGTTTTTCCGCCGGCGTCAGCCGGTGGTGGTAGTCGTGAACGTCCTGCGCCATGTTCACGTCCAGCGGCGTCCAGTGGTTCTTGTTGGCGTTCATGAAGTACTCCCAGGCCCAGGGGTACTTGAACGGAGCCAACTGGTTGATGTCGGTCTCGCCGTTAATCACCCGCTTGTCGTCGACATTCACGGGCGCCGGGCCGCCGGTGGCGGCGGCAGTGGTTTGCGCTTTTGGTTCGTCGTCCCAGTCCAGCATGTGGGTGCCTCCCAAATAAGTAAATGGTTACTGACAAGCTTCGCAGTCGGGATTGTCGATGCTGCACACCTGCGGCTGTGGCGCCGACACCGGCGCGGTCTTCTCGGCGCCAGTGGCCCCCAGGGAGCGCAGGTAGTAGGTGGTTTTGAGGCCACGCTCCCAGGCCAGCTGATACAGGGCATCCAGCTTCTTGCCGCTGGGCTCGGCCATGTACAGGTTCAGGCTCTGGGCCTGGTCCAGCCATTTCTGGCGCCGGGCCGCCGCTTCCACCAGCCAGCGCGGGTCAATCTCGAATGCGGTGGCGTAGCGGGCCTTGAGCTCGGCGGGGATGCGGTCGATCTGCTGCACGCTGCCATCGAAGTATTTCAGGTCGTTCACCATCACGTTGTCCCACAGGCCTTCGGCCTTGAGATCACGCACCAGCGAGGGATTTACCACGGTGAACTCGCCGGACAGGTTCGATTTCACGAACAGGTTCTGGTACGCCGGTTCGATGGACTGGGACACGCCCACGATGTTGGAAATGGTCGCGGTCGGGGCAATGGCCATCACGTTGCTGTTGCGCATGCCGTTTTTGGCAATCAGCTCCCGCACCGGGGTCCAGTCGAGGCGGCTGTTGGTATTGAGCGACAGGTCGCCGTCCCGGCGGTTGTCCTTCAGCAGGCCCACCGAATCCATCGGCAGGATGCCCTGGCTCCACAGCGAGCCGTCGTAGGTGTCGTAGGCGCCCCGCTCACCCGCCAGCGTGGCGGAGGCACGCAACGCGAAGTAGCTGAGTTGCTCCATGGCAGCGTCGGCAAATTCCACCGCTTCCGGGCTGGAGTACGGCAGGCCCAGCTGGTACAGGGCGTCCTGGAAGCCCATCAGGCCCAGGCCCACCGGGCGATGCTTCAGGTTGGAATTGCGCGCCTGCGGCACGGCGTAGAAGTTAATGTCGATGACGTTATCGAGCATGCGCACGGCGGTGTTCACGGTGCGTTCCAGGCGCGTGACGTCCAGCTCGCCATCCTTGATGTGGGCAGCCAGGTTCACCGAGCCCAGGTTGCACACCGCAATCTCATCGGCGCTGGTGTTCAGGGTGATTTCGGTACACAGGTTGGAGCTGTGCACCACGCCCTGATGCTGCTGCGGGGAGCGCAGGTTGCACGGGTCCTTGAAAGTGATCCAGGGGTGACCGGTCTCGAACAGCACGGTCAGCATCTTGCGCCACAGCTGTTTGGCCGGAATTTTCTTGAACAGCTTGATCTTGCCCTGCTCGGCCAGGGCTTCATAGTGCTGGTAACGCTCGCGGAAGGCGTTGCCGTACAGGTCGTGCAGATCTGGCACATCGCTGGGGGAGAACAGGGTCCAGTCGCGGTCTTCGCGCATGCGTTCGATCAGCAGATCCGGCACCCAGTTGGCGGTGTTCATGTCGTGGGTACGGCGGCGCTCATCGCCGGTGTTCTTGCGCAGTTCCAGGAACTCTTCGATATCCAGGTGCCAGCTTTCCAGATAGGCACAGACCGCGCCCTTGCGCTTGCCGCCCTGGTTCACGGCCACGGCGGTGTCGTTGACCACTTTCAGGAACGGCACCACGCCCTGGCTCTGGCCGTTGGTGCCCTTGATGTGGGAACCCAGGGCCCGCACCGGGGTCCAGTCGTTGCCCAGACCACCTGCCCATTTCGACAGCAGGGCGTTATCGCGAATGGCCCCGTAAATGCCTTCCAGGTCGTCGCCCACCGTGGTCAGGTAGCAGGACGACAGCTGGGAATGCCGGGTGCCGCTGTTGAACAGGGTGGGCGTGCTGGCCATGTAATCGAAACTGGACAGCAGCTCATAGAATTCGATGGCGCGGGCGTTGGGGTCGTCCTCACGCAGTGCCAGGCCCATGGCCACCCGCATGAAGAACACCTGGGGCAGTTCCAGGCGGGCCTTGTTCCAGTGCAGGAAGTAACGGTCGTACAGGGTTTGCAGGCCCAGGAAGCCGAACTGGAGATCGCGCTCCGGTTTCAGGGCGTTGCCAAGGCGTTCCAGGTCAAAGGCCGCCAGGGCTTCGTCCAGCAGTTCGTAGCGAATACCGGCGTGAACAAAGGCGCTCAGGGCCTGTGGATAAATCTCTGCCAGCGGAAAACTGTGGGGCAGGTCCAGGGCTTCCGCTGTTTCCAGCCGGAGCTGTTCCAGCAGCAGGCGGGCGGTTACGGCGCTGTAGTCGGGTTCCCGTTCAATGCGGCCCCGGGCGGTCATGATCAGGGCAGACAGGACTTCGGTCTCTTCGATGCCGTCGTAGAGGTTGCGCAGGGCGTCTTCCACCAGCGAATCGCCGTTGATGCCGTCCAGGCCGGTGGCGGCCTGTTCCACCTGCTGCTTCATCAGGCCCAGGTCCAGCGGGGCGATGCTGCCATCGGCTTTTTTCACGGTCAGATGCGGGTGCGCTTCCAGCGGCTCGTCCACGGCGCGCTGGCGGGCGTGTTCTTCACGGTACAGCACGTAGGCCCGGGCCACTTTCTGCTCTTCGGCCCGCATCAGGGCCAGTTCCACCTGGTCCTGGATGTCTTCGATGTGCACCTTGCCACCGGCCTTGAGGCGGCGGCTGATGGCCTGCACTACCTGTTCGGTAACCCGGTGCACGGCGTCGTTGATGCGGGCGGAACCGGCTGCCTGGTCCCCTTCCACCGCCAGGAAGGCTTTGGTCACCGCCACACTGATTTTGGCCGGGTTGAAACTCACCAGGGTGCCGTTTCGTTTGATAACTTGCAGGGATTGGGTATCGGTCGCGGGGGCCGGGGGTTCGGCAATGGCAGTGGCTGTCATGGTGCTCTCCTGAATTCGCGTTGGTTCCGTTTCACCCTCGCGAACGCAGTGGCACACCTTGCCCCGAATACGGGCAGGCCTGACCAATCTGCTCACCCTTGAATCGCGAAGGTGCAGTCCAGAAACCCATGGGGGGCTTCTGATCCCTGGCAGGTCTTCGGACTCAGGGGCGTGAACCTTTCAGCTCTGCCTAACGTGGCGACTTCCCGGCTTGCGCCAGTGTCATCTTGCCACGCTCGTTCCCCAATACCGCTGCGCGTCAGTTCCGGATTCTCACCGGATTCCCGACTACCTCAATGATCAAGCTTTGATCACAATATATGGTAGTTAACCAAGGACACGGTCACTATATAGGGCCGAATGCGCCAAGACAAGGCACTTTTTGCAACAGAGCCTGTCCATCTCCAGACCACCGGATTTGAGGAATGAATGTGAGAATTTCGCTGCTTTGGGCCAGTACCCTGACGCTCGGTCTCGCCGCCAGCCCGGTGTGGGCAGAAACAGACCGGCTAACCCGGTTCTCCACCATGGCCTCACTGGAAGACGGCTGGGAACCTCTGACCTTTCCGAACATTGAGACACATACCCGCTACACCCTGGAAACGGAGGACGGCCAGCAGGTGGTCCGTGCCGACGCAGACGCGAGCGCCTCCGGGCTGATTGCCCGTGTTGAGCTGGTGCCCGGCGACTCGCTTACGCTGTCATGGCGCTGGAAGGTGTCGAACATCTACGAAGCCGGCAACGCCCGCGAAAAGTCCGGTGATGACTACCCTGCCCGCATCTACGTCGCCTTTGAGTTTCAGCCGGACAAGGCCGGCTTTTTTGAACGGGCCAAGCGCAAGACCGTGGAAGTGCTGTTCGGCGAGACCCTGCCCGGCAACGCCCTGAACTACATCTGGGCCAATCAGCTACCAGAGCAGAGCATGGTCGCCAACGCCTACACCGACAAAACCATGATGATTGCCGTCAACTCGGGGCCGTCGCAGGTGGGCGAATGGGTGACCGTTACCCGGGACCTGGTGGCAGATTACCGGCAGGCCTTCGGCGAAGAACCGCCCGCCATTGTGGGCGTGGCCATAATGACCGACGCCGACAACACCGGCGTGCAGGCCACGGCCTGGTATGGTGATCTGACTCTTGTGAAATAGCCTCCCAGCAAAACTGACTGCGGGAGTACTCCGACCACCGGATTTACCGGTACTGCTCCGGAAACCCCGGCACCACATAGGTTTGCTGAAACCGTCGCACCGGCGGTACTTCGCCCTTTTCGGCCAGGCGCAGGTAAGCGTCGTCAAAGGCCTCACGCAGAATGGCCGCACGCGGATTGGCCAGGGAAAACAGCCAGGCGCCATTGCGGCTGCGCATTTCCGATTCGCGAATCTCGTTATCTTCGTTCCGGCTCAGGCTTTCCTGCACCGGTTGCCGGTAGTCCAGCAGATAATCGCCACGCTGACGTTTGAGCATGTTGAGCCCGGAGCGATGGTTCGGTGCTTCGGTAATTCGGATATCGGGTTGGGCCGTCAACCAGTCTCTGAGGCCGGCATAGGTATAGCCGCCGATCAGAATCACGGTTTTGTTGCGCAGGCGATCCATGTGATCCACCGGTGGCGCGCCCTCCAGATACCAGGCACTGAGTTCCACCGGAATTGGGCTGATCCAGCTCTCCAGAACATCGTCTTTCAGTGCAGGAATGTCGGTCATGCCCATCCACAGATCGATGGTGCCATTGGTCAGATAGAGGTAGGTACGTGCGACGGGCAGATAGATGAATTCCAGTTGGTAACCCGCCTCTGCCGCCACCTTGCGGGTGATATCCACAAACTCGCCGGCGGGCTCTCCCTGCTCGTTTCGATAGCTGATGGGCGGGAATTCAACATAGGCAACACGAACGGTTGAGGATGCTTCAGCCGATGTCTCTGAGGCGCTCAACGGTGAATGGAACAGGCTCATCCCGATGAAGACCAGGGCCACAAAAGCCAGGGGCAGTCGGGACAAACACCAAATAGATTGTTGGCAACTGCGCATGAATACCGCTTTTCGTTATCTGTTTACCTGAAGGTTAACAGATACACCCAAAACTGTGCGGTAAAATATGCAAAACCATGACTCAGAACGCGTGGGTGACCATGTACAGACCGACGCCCCCCATCACGATGGTGTAAGGCAACGCCATGATCACCATGCGCCCGTAGGACAATCGCACCAGGGGCGCAATGGCTGAGGTCAGCAGGAACAGGAACGCCGCCTGGCCATTGGGTGTGGCTACGCTCGGCAGGTTGGTACCGGTATTGATGGCTACGGCCAGGGTCTGGAAGTGCTCGTAGCTGATGCTGCCGGCGTCCAGCGCCTGTTTCACTTCGCTGATGTAGACGGTCGCCACAAACACGTTGTCGCTGATCATCGACAACAGCCCGTTGGCAATGAAGAACATGCCCGGCTGCTGGCCTTCAGGCAGCGCCAGTACGTAATCAATGATCGGTTTGAACAGGTGCTGCTCGTGAATCACCGCCACCACGGCGAAAAACACCACCAGCAATGAGGTAAAGGGCAGGGATTCCTGGAACGCCTTGCCAATCTGGTGTTCGTCCGTCACGCCGGTAAAGGAGGTAATCAGGATAATCACCAGCAGGCCAATCAATCCTACTTCGGCGATGTGGAATGCCAGACCAAACACCAGAATGACCGCGGCCACCGCCTGAATCCAGAGCGCCGCCTGATCAGACTTGGTGCGCCGAGCCTTTTCATTGTCAGCGAACTCTTCCAACACCCGTCGCACCGGCTTGGGCAGTCGACCGCCATAGCCAAACCAGCGTAGTTTCTCCAGCGCCCAGCACGTGGCCAGACCGGCGAACAAAACCGGAATACTCACCGGTGCCATGTGCAGGAAAAAGCCGGCGAAATCCCAGCCAACCACCTTGGCAATCAGCAGGTTCTGGGGCTCACCCACCATGGTGGCGACGCCACCCAGGGCGGTACCGATCGCCCCGTGCATCAGCAGACTGCGCAGAAAGGCCCGGAAGTTTTCCAGATCTTCCCGGTGCAGCTCAATCACTTCGTCGTCGCTGTTGGTGTTGTGGTCTTTCTGCTGGTAGCCCTTGCCGGATGCCACCTTGTGATAGACCGAGAAGAAACCTACCGCAACGCTGATGATGACGGCGGTGACGGTCAGGGCATCGAGAAACGCAGACAACACTGCCGCAGCGCTACAGAACAGCAGCGACAACGCCGACTTGGACCGCACCCCCACCAGAATCTGGGTGAAGGTCACCAGCAGCAGCTCTTTCATGAAGTAAATGCCCGCCACCATGAACATCAGCAGCAGGATGACCGGGAAATTGGTCAGAACCTCATGGTACAC
The DNA here is from genome assembly GCF_000475355.1 of Marinobacter sp. C1S70. Lineage (NCBI taxonomy): Bacteria > Pseudomonadati > Pseudomonadota > Gammaproteobacteria > Pseudomonadales > Marinobacteraceae > Marinobacter > Marinobacter sp. C1S70. Next base: position 12,591 of record NZ_AXBW01000041.1, read on the forward strand.
CGCATCCGCGGACGTCAGCCCGATCAGCAGGGCCTCCACCGCCAGCAAGCCCCCCGGGAGCAGTGGGTAGCATTTCAGCGCCATTGCCAGGGTAAAAATGAACTCGCCGATCAGCAGCCAGCCTGCAACGCCCGGTCCAAGCACGTACATCACGACGGGATTGGCAATCAGGAATAGCAGAATAACCTGCTTGTACCAGACGGGTGCCTTGCCAAGAAAATTATGGGTGAAGCCAGCAATTACGGTGTTGGGCATTACACAATTCTTCTGAAGATGACTGCCGGAGAAGTATGCGGCATGAAGCCGTTATCTTCCTTGATATTTGTGCCCGGGGTAATGGCCCGAAGGTGGTAGAAAGGCCCACATTCAGGTGTAGGCGGGGCGTACCCCTGGCAGGGCGCCTAGTTTACCGGGAATTGGTCAACGACGCGAGTTATCCAGCGGCGGCCCTCCGCCTTTGCCAGCGACCTTGCGGGAAGCAAGTATTCACCAACAATTTGATAAAGATCATCCCAAAGAACTATATGTCGCCAAGTTACACATAGTAAAATAGGCCGCTTTCCAGCAATACGATGTCGGCATGAAACACTCTCTGGTCCGGGTATTCCGGGCACTTCCCGTTGTTCTGATCCTGATGCTCAACCCGGCATCCGACGCTGCGGCTCAGGAACGCACGCTGGCCTATCTGGTTCCCGACATTCGTATCCCGTTCTGGGACATCATGGCCCGGGGCATTCACCAGAAGGCTACTGAACTGGGCTATGAGTTATCGGTACACAGCGCTGACAACCTGTCCCGACGAGAACTGGAAGCGACCGTTGCCGCGATTGACTCCGGCGTTGACGGCATCATCCTCTCCCCGACCCAATCCTCCGCCGCCGTCACGGTTCTCAAGCTTGCAGAACAAGCCGGTATTCCAGTGGTGATTTCAGATATTGGCGCCAAGTCGGACAACTATGTGAGCTATATCGAATCCGACAATGACCAGGGCGCCTACGATCTGGGCGAACTGCTGGTTGCCGCTCTGGACGAGAAAGGCTGGATGGACGGGACGGTGGGGATTGTCGCCATTCCCCAGAAGCGAGCCAACGGCAAGGCCCGGACCGAAGGTTTTATGCGGGCCCTGGAGGAGCATGGTGTCAGCACCGCCGGCATCTACCAGCAAGCGGACTTTTCCTACCACGAGACCTACGAATTCAGTCGACGTCTGATTCAGGACAATCCGCAGCTCCGAGCCATCTGGTTACAGGGCTCCAATCAATACCGGGGCGCGCTGGATGCCATTTGGGAATCCGGCAAAACCGGCCAGATCCTGCTGATCTGCTTTGACGCCGAGCCCGAGTTTCTGGCCATGATCCGTTCTGGCGACCTCGTGGCGGCCGGGATGCAGCAGCCATTCCTGATGGGCGAAACCGCCGTGGAGGCAATGCATCGGCACCTGTCGGGTGCACCGGTTGAAAAGGTCCAGCGGCTGCCGGTGTTACCGGTACACCGAAGTAATCTGGAGCAACTCCTGCCGACCATTCAGCGCAACGTTCTGGGTAACCGGTCGCAACCATGATGAAACAAGTGGCCGCAAACACCTCTGGTTACCCCTCGTTACTGGGCCGCACTACGTCTCTGGTAGTGGCCGTTATCGCGGGCGTATTTCTGTTGCATGCGGTCTATGTTTACAGCACCGCCCGGGCAGAGATTACGGCGGGCATCGAACAGGATGTCCACGAGACTCTTGAACGCCTGAGCCGGAGCATTGCCCCATTTATCGAAGCCTACTCGGTGCACGAATACGAAAGCCTGATTGCCACCGAGATGGCCCTGAAACAACACTTCGCGGTGATACTCGAAGACTATGAGATGGGCCGGATTCTCGGCCAGCCCTACTACCTGTATGGCCAACTGCGACAACAGAACGGCCAATACAGATTGTTCCAGGAGCGCACACCACCGGTTCAGAATGAGCTTGCCCAGGCGTTTTACCAAGCCAGTGCGCCCATAGTGGGCGGCAACGAGGAATTACTGGGTAAAATCCGGATCTACGCCTCCGATGACCTGCTGGTGGCAAAGTTGGAGCGGGTAGTGCTTGAGGAACTGCTGACGGTACTGGCCCTTGCGCTCACCCTGTCGGCTTTACTCGGCACGGTGCTTCACCGCTCGGTTTTCCGTTCGATTGTCGCCATCGATGATGCTCTCAGGAACAAGGATGCCGAGGGTATTCCGCTTCAGCCTGTGCCTCCGTTCCAGTATCGGGAGCTGGCCGTGCTGAGTGATGGCATCAACACCATGCTGGACGCCATCAAGGCCTCTCGCGAGCAACTGAAACTGGAACGGAGTCGGCTGGAAAACATTATCAGCGGCACCCGATCAGGAACCTGGACGTGGAACGTCCAGACGGGAGAAACGGTCTTTAATAATCGCTGGGCCGAGATCGCAGGCTATACCCTGGAGGAACTGGCGCCGGTATCGATCGACACCTGGATGAACCTGGCGCATCCGGATGATCTGCAGCGCAGCGCCGATCTGCTGGAGCGGCATTTCCGCGGCGAGCTGGCCTATTACGAATGTGAGGCCCGGATGCGACACAAGGACGGTCACTGGGTCTGGGTTCTCGACCGCGGCCAGGTGCAATCCTGGGATGACCAGGGCCAGCCCTTGCTTATGTACGGCACCCATCAGGACATTACGGAACGCAAGCGGGCGGAGGCCAGCCTGTCGATGGCAGCGGGTGTGTTTCGCCATGCCCGGGAAGGCATTGTACTGACCAGTGCACAGGGACGAATTCTGGACGTAAACGCCGCCTTCAGCGCGCTGACAGGATACGCCCGGGAACACGTTCTGGAGCAGTATTACGAGGATATCCTGGCCTCTGACCAGTACTCCCGGGATTTTCGGCATCAGGTGCTGGCATCGCTTGATGCCAAGGGAGTATGGAGTGGTGAGTACTGGATACGTTGCCAGAATGGCTCGTTGCTGCCCTCACTGATGACCATCGCGGCGGTGCGCAGCCGGGAGGGAGAGGTGGAGCATTATGTCACGCTGTTCGCGGATATTTCCCACCTCAAACAGACCGAAGAACAGCTTCGTCATATTGCCCACTACGATCCCCTGACCGGCCTTCCCAACCGGCTGCTGCTGGGGGAGCGGCTTCAGCACGCAGTCGCCTCTACCCGACGGCACGGGGATGTACTGGCTGTGGTGTTCCTGGATCTGGATGGCTTCAAGGCCGTTAATGACACCTATGGCCATGCCACCGGCGACGAACTCCTGGTCACGCTGGCCAGGCGAATGAAAGGCATCCTGAGGGAATGCGACACCGTTGCACGACTGGGTGGGGATGAGTTTGTGGTATTGCTGCCGGAGCTTTCGTCCGGGCCTGACTGCAAAACCATCCTGTCCCGACTGCTGTCGGCATTGTCGGAGCCGGTCGAACTGCTCGAACGAACCGTTCAGGTCTCTGCCAGCCTTGGCGTCAGTTTTTATCCACAGGTGCCGGATATTGATGCCGAAGTACTGCTAAGGCAAGCCGACATCGCCATGTACCAGGCCAAACAAAGAGGCAAGAATCAGGTGCGGTTCTTCAACGGTCTGGACCACACAGACGACACCAAAGCTGTGCCGGCCGGAGATCAGGAATAGCTCTGCCTTCAACCTTTTCGGAGCTGTTCTGCCAGCTTGGTCTGCAGCAGCTCGTTCTGTACTTCAAGCTCATGAATGCGCGCGTCCCGCGTACTTCTCTCCCAGACCAACCGATCCGCAAGCTGATCAATCTCGGCAGCAATGTCGGATACCTCATCGGTTCCGTGGTCATCCAGGCGTTGCAGGTAATCCCCCTGGTTCACGGACTTCAGAAAACGACGAATCCGGCGTAGGCGCCGGACCAGGTAATGACCGGCAAGCATGGAGAACAGCGCGGCCGTCAGCACCTCAAGCCCGGCGATCATCACGCTGTTCCGCTTAGCTCCGGCCATGGCCCGTTTCTGGCCGGATAAATCCAGTCCGATTTCCACCGACCCATAACCCAGTCCCGCCTGGGTAATCACCGCCTTCGCCATGTAAAGGTCCGGAAGTGCTTCGGCTCTGCGGGAACGCTCGAACGGCTGCTTCAAGCTCTCGGGAGAGCCCGCTTCCACCAACAGCCGGCCCTCGTAATCCAGAATACGGGCGAATTCGATGCCATCAGCACGCGCAGTGGCGCTGACCAGATCCTGCAGTCCCACTCGATTGCCAAGCAGCAGGTTATCAACGGCATTGGCTGCCAATACCCGGGCGATGGATTGAGCACGGCGATCCACCTCCTGGTGGATAGAGCCATCCATGAAGTGGAATACGGAGTACAACAGAACCACCAGTATCGCTACTTCAATGGTGCCGATACCAATGACCGCCTGGACTCGCAGTGACAGCTTCATACCCGGACCTCCGCAATTGCCCGAGCGGAATCCGGGGTGGGCCAGCGCGTTTTGGCATCCAGAAGCAAACCCAGATAGTCGTTGAATGACATCGGCTTGTGAGCGTAGTAGCCCTGCACCAGAACATCCCCGAATGACTCCACTTGCTGCCATTGGGACTCGTTCTCCACCCCCTCAATCACGCTCTTCATGAACGCCTGGTTGGCCATCGACACAATGGATGCCAGGAACCTGGCTTTGTTGGCATCCAGCTCAATGCCCTCAACGAAGCAACGGTCGATCTTCAGCCTGTCGACCTTGAGCTCCCGGACGTATTCCAGGGACGAGTGGCCGGTGCCGAAATCGTCCAGGGCAAAGGTAATGCCGAGACCATGCAACGCTTCAATCACATCATTGATGTTGCCAAACTCCAGAGCCGCGTTGTCCTCGGTAATCTCCATGCATAAGGCCGCCGCGGGGATACCGGGCTCGAGCAGTAGCCGTTCAACGTTTCCGATCAGCTTCATGGACAACATGGCTGGGTTGAGGTTGATCGAGAGGTTGCCGGTATACCGGAGCCCGGAATACAGCTGCCGGGTTTCCGCGGCAACCCTGCGGAACAGCCAACAACCCAGCTGTTCCCCCAGACCATAGCGCTCGCAGAGCTCTACCACGCGATTGGGCGGGATGAATCCCAGGCTGTCGTGTTCGCAGCGCAACAGGACTTCGGCCCCGGTTACAAGGTTCACGTCGGACGCACTGACGATGGGCTGATAGACCAGCCGGAGTATCAACGTACCAGGTTCCTCATTAAACAGGCTGAGCAGACCTGCGTGAATCTGGCGTTCTTCCAGTATCCGCCGGCGCAGAGCTTCTCCGTCAATGAAATAGGACTGGTTTTCCTCCGAGGCCTGGACCAATGCACGATGCGCCTGCTGATAGCGGATCTGCCAGTCACCTGCTTTTCCGGCGCAGGGCGGCGCCACGCCGAAAACGGCTGAGGCATGCCAGACGGAATCGCCAATCCGCCAGTCAAAGCGGGTCGCAGACACCAGCTGGTAGACCGAAGACTCAACGAACTCGGGCTCCAGGGGCGCCAGTAGAATCACAAACTCACTGGCCGACACCTGGATGAGCTGATCATCAGACGACAATTCGCGCTGGAGTTTACGAGCAAATGCCTGGGTAAGCGAAGTTGCGCCCTCCTGGCCATATTCACTGAGCACCAGCGTGTATTTCTGAATGGCGCAGGTAATGATGCTGACGCGAGGGTCCACGCCTCCGAGGGAATGCAAATAATGGCTGTTGGGCAACCCGGTGACCGGATCGGTCTTTGACTGCTTACGCAGGAATGCCATTCCCAGCGCCAGATAGCCGAAAACTACCGCCAAGGCGACCAGTGTCAGTATCCGGAGCTTGGCCAGCCTGTCCCGGGAGGCTTCCACGCTGCTCATCAACCGACTGGTTTCATCGCCCACAAAGTTATCGGTAACCAGCTGCATAACGTCCTGCCACTGCCGATGCCATGCCGCCATGGCGTCAGACCAGCCGGTAGGGTCTCCGGCGAGGCGTCGGGTAAGAGGGTCCTCCAGCGCCTGCAAACGGGTGAACAGATCCTGCAGGCGAGCCGCATTGTTGTCGTGTTCTCGGGTGGGCGCAGACTCCTTGCTGGTCAGGAGGTAATCGTAGCGGCTCCAGAGAACGTCGTACCTCAGGGTAACCTGAGCAGGCTCGCCGACACCGCGATCAAGCAGCGACAACTCCCTATCCAGGGCGCTTGCTTCGCTGCCGAGACGAACCAGGTTCCACGACGCCATTCTCAGGGCACTGAGCGAGACACTCTGCAGTTTGCGATCCTGGAGATAGGTGTAAAAACTGGCGGACAGCAAGACACCCACCACGGAGAACAACAGGACCACGGTGATGCGGGAGAAGAGTCCCGCCAGAACAGATTGGCTGTTCATTCCTGCGTGAGTTCAATCCGGTTGAGCTGCCAGACCATGTAACGGTGGAAATCCTCACTGTCCAGCTCAGGCCGCTCCGATAACGGCAACATGATCCAGTAGGGACCACGCTGGCGGATGCTCATCGGCTCGCCGTTCTGGCGGGTGGACACAATGGCGTCCAGGCTCATCAGTTCCTTCATGGACCCTGACACCTTGTAGCCATTCAGAGCCACCAGAGTGACCTCGTTGGCCCCGGTGCTGCCAAAATGCTCGATGACCCTTGCCAGCGTTGGGCCGGAGAACTCGGCGGTACCGTCGTAGTAAGGACTGGTGGTCTCGATGACTGACTGTGGAAAACTCTCCAACAGTGCCCGATCCAGCACCAGAGTCTCCTTTCCATCGGTAATTTCGAGCGTCTGGGCAGAGGCCGAGCCGAAGGTAATGAGGAGGAGAATGGCCAGGCCTAACATTGATCGGAGACGATCATTCATCGGAAACACCCATCCTGTTGATCATAATTTGGACAGGCATCATAGTGGCGGGCGCGATTTTCAGCCAGTACCACTTGGTTACACAGTGCATCTAATTTGTGAAATCGTTTAAAACACCGAGAGAACGAAAAAAGCCCGCTGGCTGATGCGCGCAACGGGCTTTTCAAACTGTGGTAATCAAATAAAGTTAGAAACTTACTGCTCTCCGAAGCCTATTAATCAATAAGATAATAGCCTTTGCAAATTAATAAAGTTGGTAACAGATTGCCCGTAAAACCCTAAAGCTATTTTTATAAAAATAATAAAGATAGTAACATTCAGAAAAATCCACTTCTACGTCACCCGATATCAGTTGACACGAATCACTTCTATTTATATAATTGACCGATCACTAAAGTAAATGGTGCTTTTATGTCTAATTTAGGTCGTCCAGTGAATTACGCGGCTCGAGAGGCCAAAATCGAAGCTATCCTTGATGCTGCCGTCCAATGCTTTGTTAAAAAGGGCTTTCATGGTGCAGGCATGGCAGAAATATCCCGTGCTGCAAAAGTCAGCCAGGCAAGTTTCTATCAATACTTTGCCTCAAAAAATGAACTCATTCTGGAAATCGCCAAGCGCTATTCTTCCAGAGATCTCGATGCTTTGAGAAGAATTGAGAGCGCTAGTGATTTCATGGATGCTTTGGAGCAAGAGGCCTATCTCACAGGCGATAAAATAGGAACTATTATGTATCTGGAGATCCTCGCAGAGTCATCCAGAAACCCAGAAATTAAGAAAGCGGTACAGGATTCAGGTCAAGAGCTCTTTGACACCTGTTGTACCATGATCAAGAAATTACAGGATAAAGATGAGACAAGTTATTTGCTCACACCCGAGCAAATAACACACTATATCTTTGCCTACATTGATGGTTTGTCCTGCCAGATAGCGACTGCGGATATCGAGTATTCGCGTGAACTTTTACGTCAGCTTGTTCAGACCCTTCTTACACCAAAAAAGTAATTAATATTTAAGCCATACCTCAAGAGGGTTTGTTATGAGTTCGCCATTTTATATACTCGAACGATCAGTTATATTATTAAGGAAATTTAGTAAATATGCATTAGTTTGCCTACTTGTCTTATTACAGGGTTGTAGCAGTGAAAGTATACCTGAGCCCACTGAACAGAACATTCGAGTGGTAACACTCAACGAAGTGGGTGCAAACGCGCATTACCAAGAATCTCGCTTTTCTGGAATAACACAAACAGAGAGCAGAGCGCAGCTCTCGTTTGGCGTTCCTGGCAAAGTGCAAAAGGTGCAGGTGGATATTGGTAGCCGGTTAAAAGCGGGCGATATCATGGCAACACTGGATTTGGAGCCTTATCAACTAGCAGTTGATAACGCCCGCTCTGAAGCCTCAAAAGCGCAGATCGCGCTTGAAGAACACCAAGCAAACTATGAACGGCTTAATCATCTCAAATCAAATAACGCAGTTTCCCAGCAAGATTTAGAGGCGGCAAGAACACTTTTCTTAACAGCTCAAGCCTCTGTGCGTGAAGCACAAAGCCGAGTCAGACTCACAGAAAGAGAACTTTCTCAAGCAGTAATAAAAGCCCCCTATGATGGTGTTGTCTCTACCAGACAAGTGGAACCCTTTGAAGAGGTGGCTCAGAATCAGGTCATATTTACTTTCGACAGTTCAGCGCAACTTATTGTTGAATCATCAATCCCCGTACCTTTGGCAAATGCTCTACGTTCTACAAATGAACAGATTATCAGTATTAGTCATCAAGGGGCGTCTTTTGAGGCTGAGTTGTCTCATATTGCAGAGCGCGCAAGTAATGGCTTGAGCTTGCCTGTTAAACTGCGTATACAAGTGCCAGAGGGAAATTTTTTACCGCCAGGTCTCGTGGTTGCAGTGAACTATCGTCTGAAAAATAGTGAAAACGTTCTCTTGGTTCCTCACGGCGCAGTTTATATTGAAGCAACAAGTAACAGCGCTTTCCTCTACTCCTTTAACGGTGAGTCCAATACCGTTAGTAAAAAACCTGTACAAATTGTCGATATTCAACCGTCAGGCTACATTATTAATGCTGAGTTGGAACTCGGAGAGAGATACGTAGCAGCCGGAGCAGCCTTTATCAGTGATGGGCAACAGGTTCGTGTTTTAGGGGAGACGCGTTAATGTCCATTACCAACTTCTCACTTGCTAACAGCCGTTTAGTGCTCTTTCTGTTTTTTATGCTTACGAGCATAGGGTTGGCGTTATACCCGAATTACCCGTCACAAGAGGAGCCCACACTCCCGATAAATGTCACTGTGATTACCGCTTATCACCCTGGTTTAGATATTTATCAAACGGAATCGCTATTGGCGCGCCCGGTTGAACGTGCTTTGCGTGAACTGGAAGAAACTAAAAATATCACCACGTCTATTCGTGCTGGAGAGATCCATATCTCTTTGGAAATTAAGGACGGAACACCAGACTACGCGCAATCATGGCTTAGAGTCAGAGCGAAAATGCAGGATGTGCAGAACTCACTTCCCGAGGGTGTATCTGGGCCTTTTGTTAACGATAGTTATGATGCTGTTGCCGTAATGACTGTTGCACTCAGTGCCCCCAATCACACGTTTGAACAACTTAGAAATAAAGCCAGTGAGTTGCGGGATTTTCTTTACGATATCCCAGGTATGGATAAAGTCACCTTGCATGGCGTTACTGAGGAGCAAGTGAACATCAATCTTAAACCGTTTGCTGCGTCGAAATTTTCGATAAAGCCTAATGATATCTACCTGCAATTACATAAAAACAATACGTTTGATGATATTGCCAGAGTGAATTTTAGCGACCAAGAGAGTCGTATTTATGTCAGAGGGAGCTATAACTCTATTGAAGATATTAAAGCGATACCTATTGTGCTGCAAGATGGCAGTCAGTTACCACTTGACACGCTAGCTGATGTGATAAGGACGACAGCACAACCGCTTAATACCGCCGCCTATTTAAACGGGGGACAGGCGATTGTTCTTGCTGGCTATATGACGCCCGGCGTAAATATGGTCGATTTCAATGATCGCCTTCGTACACAAATAGCAAAATGGGAACATGATTTACCTGCTGGCTTTCAATTGAAAATCATCACCGACCAAGGTGAAGTTGTTAATCAAGTCATATCTAAAATGATTTCAACTCTTTTGGAGACGATCCTAGTCGTGACTGTAGTCACTGTTATCGCCTTGGGTTTACGCGCTGGTTCACTGGTGGGATTAGCCGTGCCCATTACAGGGATTATGACATTAGTCGTTTTACGAGTGCTTGGTGTTGAGCTTAATGAGGTGAGTATCGCCTCGTTTATCATTGCACTTGGGATCTTGGTTGATAACCCGATGGTGATTGTTGAGGATATCTCAAAACGTATTAATCAAGGTGAGTCTGGTAAATCAGCAGCCTTACACGCCGGAAAGACACTGGGTACGCCAATGCTGATTGCTAGCCTAACGGTTATCCTGGCATTCGCCCCACCTATGTTCACCGATAATATCACTGCGATTTATATGCAGACGCTAACCATCGTTATTGGCGTCATGCTGATCATTTCCTGGTTTGTTGCCATTATGCTGGTGCCGATTTTGGCGCAGTGGTCTATAAGAAAAGGTAAAAACACTTCTGAGCAAAGTGAGCTCTCGCGCTTAATGATGATCATGTCTCGCTTTTGGGACAAAGTCATTAGCTGGCCAAAAGCATTTTTAGCAGGTGCGACAGCAAGCCTGATCCTATCGTTATTTTTATCTGCGACTATTCCAGAGGCATTCTTTCCACCGTCGGAACGCTCACAAATGCAAATATCCCTTGAGCTCCCAGCAGGTACGCCTGCAAACCGCACAGCTGAAGTTGCACAAGAAATGACGCGATGGCTTGCAGAGGAACAACGTTTTCCGCAGATTACAGGCGCTACTGCGTATGTTAGTGAAGGGGGGCCACGCTTTATCCTAGGCCTGAATCCGCCAGATCCGGCTCCGCATACCGCTTACTTTGTTATCAATCTTAGTAAAGAAACCAATGTTGCGGCTTTTGTAAGCCAACTTAGGGCTGAGATGCCTCCTGTTTTCCCCTATGCCAAGCTCGGGATTAACCCGTTTTTCATGGGCTCCACGCCTCCAGGCGAAGCAGCCATTAGAATCATCGGCAACAACCATAGTAATTTATTACAGGCTGCTGCAACGATTCAAGAGGCGCTTAGCAAAGTAGATGGAACCATTAACATCAAGCAGGACTGGGAACAACCTATCCCCAGCTTGGTGGTAAATGTAGACCAAGCCGCAGCAAGCTATGCCGGAGTCACACGAGGAGACATTTTTTCCGCTCTTAGGAAAAATACTCTCGGAGAGAGTACATCTGAGCTTCGGGAAGGAGAGTTCTTGCTGCCTATTATGCTGGCAATGCCAACAGATAACGCGTCACTGTCGCAGTTAAATAATATTCAGATTTTCTCACAATCTTCTGATAAAACCGTTTATTTATCAGAAATTGCTCGCGCTGACACAGAGTTTCATCCGTCGATTGTGAAGAAAAGAAACTTGCGGCCAACTCTGACGGTGACAGCGCTTAATCCGGCGATGACCTCTAAAGAGTTGGTTTCCAACATAGCAGAAACGTTGGAGCAGGTTCGCAATACCGGCAAAGTGCAAATCGAGTTTGGCGGAGAGATTGAGGAGAGCGAGGTCACCGCAGAAGCTATTTTTGCTTTCCTACCACTTTGTGTACTTATGATGATCATTTTATTCATCCACAAGTACAACTCGTTTCGTAAGGTGGCGATCATTGTACTAAGTATACCCTTCTGTGCCATTGGGTTACTTTTAGCACTGATCATTTTCAGGCTGCCTTTCGATTTTATGGCGAATTTAGCGATATTCGCCCTGATAGGCATTATTGTGTCGAATGCGATGCTAATTATCGAACAAATTGATATCGAGAAAGACGCAGGAAAATCTGAACTTGAATCACTCAAATCAGCTTTAATGCAACGGTTTCGCCCTATTATGTTGACACAAATAACCACTATTTTAGGGCTGCTTCCTTTGCTTATCGCCAATGATCCGCTATGGCGCTCGTTTAACGTTGTGATATTGGGCGGCCTTATTTCAGGCACCATTGCATCCTTTATCGTTGTGCCAAGCTTATATGTTTTGTTCTTCACAAAAAAAGCAGCAAGGGCAATCTAAATGAATGACTTATTACTCTATATCAGTGTCTTTGTGGGGGCGGCAATTCCGGTGCTCGAAGTTTGGATTGCCGTCCCATTGGGTGTTATTGCTGGGTTACCATGGTTTCCGTCTGCACTTGCAGGCTTTTTCGGAAATTTGCTTTCGCTGTTACCCATAATTTATGCCAGTGAAAAAGTTAAGTTATTTATGAAGCGTTGGCGAAATAAACCCGAAACTGAGCAAGCTGCCCCCGACATAATGGATCGTAAACATGTAATTATGGAAAAATTTGGTGTTCCAGGCTTGGCTTTTCTGGGGCCATTTTTGATTGGTATCCATGCCGCTGGTGCATTTGCAATTGCCATTGGGGCTAACAGAAAGGTTGTTATGTTTTGGTTTACCTTGTCACTGCTGGTCTGTTCGTTACTATTTGGATTTTTGGCGTCATTGGGGATCACTCAAATAGGAGAAGAAAAACAGCTTCCCTTTATGTAGTGGCACAAACAGAAGCTTTTCCGCTAGCCAGCCCAAGGCTGGCTAGCGTTACTTAAAAGTTACCGATGCTCATAATGGGTAACTTCACTCCTCGCCAAATTCAGGCTCATCCCCATATCTATCTCAACTATATCGGCTACACTATTAACTTAGGCTAGTATCATAGTCTAGGATAATAAGCTTCTCGATTGCTATATTGTTAAAACAGTTATGTTACGATAATCTAATCTCCTTATAAACTCGCTCAGCCCAATGTTTAATTGACTCATTTTCAAGGAATCCTTTATTTTCAGATGATGATTTTGGATGAGGCACACGCTTATATCTATCACTAAAGAGCTTTTTGATTAGCGCTGTAGGCCATGCCAGTGATTTTTTTAATAACCTGATTTCCAACTCTCGAAGAGTGCGTTCCCAATCAAATTGGACATGCGGCTTCAACAGGAGTGTCGATAGTCTGTTCTTATTATCGGAAGTATCCACTTCTATCAATGCGTACTCTTGACCATCCTTTTCAATTCGATGAAAAGCCAGACAACGTGGGTTACCATCTGCAAGCAAGTGTTTGGAGTAACCATCAATAGTGGGAAGCTTTCGGATTTCCCTGTGGATGTGGCGGTAACCCGACATGCCAACCAATTGCAGCACCATAGCGTTAAAGGCTTCAAATTTATCCGCATAGAGATGTGCGTCGTCGCTCTTGTCTTCCATGCCATCATAATCTGCTGAAGGTAATGTACCGTGAGTACTGGCCTCATCCGTACTTACTTCAAAGCCAGTATTTTCTGGAGAGTCTGACGAGTCGCCCTCCTGGCCCAAACAGCCAGTCTGTCCTTTTCCCTTACCTATGCGAGTTGTCCGAATGGGATTAGCAAACTCAAATGCGACGGCTGGCGTTTCAATCCGGATTTCTGTTTGATCAGTATCTGGCTCTTGTTCGTCATCAATTTCCAATTCTGGGCCGGATTGCGGGCCCGGTCGAACAGCATACCCCTGGCCTGCTCGCCTCTCAGCGAATCGGGGATCGATAAAATCGACATAGGCGGGACAATCACCGGTTAGATTAGAAACACCATAAATCTCATACACAAAAAACGCTTTTCGCTCCTGATCGAAATGACCTCGAAGTGTCAGCTCAGCACCTGAGAGCTTCGGTGGTTCAAACTGAAAACGCCACAGACGGTATTTGTCTGTGTCATAACCGTTCTGAAGTTGGTAACGGACAATACTTTCAAAAGATTGCCGCACATCATCATCCAATAAGATCCAAGCTAACAAACGTCTTAATGCATAGTCACCTCTGACGTACAGCGGTAGCGTGCAGATTGGTAGAATATTGATGAGCGCTTTGCTCAACTTATCTAAGCGCTGGACATCAAACTCCTGAGAGAGTCCGTTGGGGATCAAAGCTAAACGCGTTATATAGGCGTGGTGGAAGAACAGCACTCGCGCTAATTCGAGCTGAGGAAGATAATACTGCGTTCCACCAAATTCAAAATTAAAGCACCATTGCTGTCCATCATCCTGCCGATTTACCACCGGAATTGGACAGGCTTCGATAGGTTCAGTACGCCAATGACGAGTATTTTCTATCACAATACGGGACTGGAATCCGGCAGGGCGTGGTTGTTCGCTTGCATTGACCACCCTGCGTCTTGCTAAGACCGGAATTTGAGAGACACCAAAATATTGTTTCTTTTGGCCTGGTGCCAATTTGACATTAATGTGCCAATCAGGGCCATCATGGCGGCGAAATAAAGAGCCAATCTCTCGGATAACACTGTTATTTTCTACACCTTTGAACTTCATGTTCCGTATCCACTAAATTTTCCAAATACTGCCTGGCAGGCTCCATCATTCGTTCTTCACTCAATCCGGCGTTTCGCAACAATCGCCACCTTGGCGGAGAGTCAAAGAGAACCCGTAAATCGTCATAGGCATTTTGCAAACGTCGGATCTGGTACTGGGGGACACTTTCCGAATTAGCCACCAAAAATGCCGAAGTCCGTGGCAGTTGATGGAGGTTTTTCTCAAGGGTTGAGAGATTGCCAAGCAACTTAAGGTAGTTGGTTCTTGAGCGCCTGGGTCCTTGTTGATTTGCATTCAAAAACGTAGCCAGTTGTCGAAGTGCTTGCAGATATTCCCGATCCCGTTTGTCCCAATCAATACGTGGTACGTTATGGTTTGCCTTGTCTTGTGCATAACGATGGTTAACGTCCAACAGCCAGTCGCGATGACTTCGATAAAGTCTGGCATACAAGGCTGGTGATGTTTTTCTGGCTTGAAGGGGTTGACGAGATGACAACAATTCGAGCCAAGCTTCCTGATCTGGCGTTTGACTGCTCGACTGTTGCATCACAACCTTAACTTGTTGTGGCGTTTTACGTGTTGGTTTCCGGCTTACTTCATCAAGTACATCGTCTATCTGCCAGCGGCTATCCAGCAATGCCTGATGAACAACAATATGCTGAAGATAATTGAAACTTTTTCGATGCTTGCGGAAGATTGCTTTCAGCCAGTCTGAGTCATCAATATCGGAACTGAGAGGCATCAGACGGTTTAGGATTAACCAAGCGGCAGGCCACACCTTTAATACCTTATTTTTTATCGCCGAGTGGTCAACTTGAGCTTTTCCCCGGTAAAAACCCAGTCGATAAGCAAGGCTGCGATAATGCTCTGTCCATTGCTCAAAGCTGGGTGATGCTTGAGCAGGCCGAACTAACAACCGTCGCACCTGAGTGGTTATCCAGTCAGATATTCCCATTCCCTTTTGCTGTTTACTCACATGACAGTGTTCAGGTGCCGCAGCGATAAAGCGATGACGTTCAATCAAGGGGCGAGCAATCCGCGTATCCATCAGCACACCGTGTTCAGGGCACGATTCCACCCCGGCAACCTGCCATTCTCGTCGCCAAAAATACTCACCATATTGTTCACGTTGAGCGGCTATGCAACCGGGACAGTACCTGACAAAACGCGGGGATTTAATGCGAGAGGCGGCAACCCCTAATGCCAGATGAGCGGCACCCTGAGTACCCTGGTACAACCAATTCATGCACTGAAGCCGTCGAGCCTCTGGTACAAAAGGTGCGTAAAGCGGAAATAAGCTATGACTATAGATCAACCTATCAGGTGTAAACTCCTCTGGAAGCCAGCGAGAGAGCGTTGCAAGATGGTTGGGTAAGTCTATCGTTGCGATAATACTGCGAGATTCGAAGACATCATCCAACAGTTGCTTTGGGCTGGTCAGCCCTTGCCGGACACCTGCTCTGGCCACGGTGCTATACATCAACTCCTCTGTGTAAGGTATAGGAAAATTTAACACAGCCATCACCCAAAGGAATTAACCCAGTCCTGGGCATCAAAAAACAGGCCGTTGCGGCCAAGTGATTCCTGGAAGGTTTCTTCGTTTGCGGACTGAGAGAATAGGAAGCGCAAGTCTTCTGAATCCAGGGTATGCCAGTCAGCTTTCCTCACAGCCTTAAGTTTGGGTGTGGTTGACGCTGGTTCTTCTATCTCTGCATTCTGATACCAAGAGAGGATCAGCGGCATAAGGTCCTTCATCACAAGGCCCGGGTGATCCTCAAACGCTCTGTTGATCAGAGGTTCAAGCAGCTCAGAGGCATACCCCATATCAACCAGCATATTGTGCAAACGAACAGCTTGTTCATTACCCCCATACTTGACTACGGTATCAATGCTTTCCTGGTTAGAGCGCAGCAGGTGTCCCAGCTCCAGTATTTTTCTATCTACGTCGGGGATAGTCAGATCTGAGTAACGCGCTATTTTTGTTACATCACCCGACCGTAACGCATCAATCATGGGGTGGATAGGTTTTAGCTCATCCTGATATACCTTTCGCATCAAGGTGGGGGTAATGCGCTCAATTCCGGTGACAACAGCCCGGATCTGTGACAGAACAAACAACTTGATGACGACATCCATAATGCCTTGTGAAAGCTCGTACCAAGTATCTCTAATCTCATCGGTCACTTCAGGGGATGCTTTAGTCAGCCATTGATACTTCCACAAACGGCCAGTGAAGGCTCCCCACTCGGTACGGGATACCTCCTGCTCGCCTGAGGGCTTGCTTAAAGGCTCCCATAGTATTGAACCAAAACCTGCACCACGGCGAGCGGACCGCAAATCCAGTTCAAAGACAGATCTGGCCTTTGGTGTCCCCACCATGACAACCGGGACCGAAATTTCATTAACCAGTGTGACAAAGAAATTGAGCATGCGCTCGGCACCTCCTGAGTTCTTAACACTCAGATGCTGGATTTCATCAATCACTAACAGTCCAATTGCGTGGGTGTTGGCAATGTGTGCCATTACCGCAATCAAGGTTTCTACGCTATGTCGTTTTTCCACGTAGCGACGTACGTAATTCGTGGCGAGTACCGCGTCAATTTCCCGAAAGAAGTTATGACACAGGCTTTTCAACGAACCGTCATGCGGGCAGTCAATTTTAAGGAAAACGATCTGCGTGAAGTTGTAGGCTTCGTGATATATCAACTGGGGATAGGTTGCCAGAATACGGTTCAATGAGCTTGTCTTGCCTGAACCAGAACAACCGATGAAAGCCAGACTCTTAGCGGTGGATTCCACATGCTCGAACCGGAAAACAGCCAAATCCCCCTGCATGACACGCTCATAACCATTCTGGATGTGGGCATTCAGTTCGCCTGTCGCCAGATTTCTGCCAACATACCCTTGTCGAAGCATGACTGATAATTTTGACTCCAGTTCAATGTGACGGGATAGCGGCTGGAAAAAATTATCAAGTAATTGAGATATGACATGAATACGGGTCTGGCCATCAAGATAAACGTCGGTTGGGCGAAACGTAATTTGACCCGATAACCCGTCCTTTAGCTGACGCCGGTCCAGAATCGGCGGCAAAGCTTCAATGAGCGGGTTTCCTTGGTACTGACTGATCCCGGTATCATTATAAATTGCCTGCACCATGCCTTTGGGTAACGTCATTCATCATCTCCAAACAGGTCATCCAGAAAATCTGGGAAAGCCCCATCTTCGGGCTGATCAGTCAAATACCTGACATCTGCTTTGGGTTTCGGCTCAGTAGCCTTGTTATCCGCTCGACGTTTCTGGCGTTCCTGATCACGGGCTTCCCGTCGGTTTTGATTGATGCCAGCCAAAGTTCCTGTTTTTGATTCACCAAAGTAGGAAGGACGTAACTTTTCCGCGTTTTGGATGGTTTCCTGAATCACATTTTCCAGCGATCTTTTGCTTTCCCTCTCTTTCAATTTAGCTGCTGCTGTTGATTTTCGTTGTTGCTGCTGGCTGTCCCATAACTCCCACATCGACCGGCCCCTAAATTCCCTTGAGCGGTCTGTTAGCGAGCACTCCCAATAATCTGATTTTGTTGCATCTGGGAAGACATAAATGATGTCGGTTACCGCGGGGTCATACGCCGCCATAAAGGGGCCAGGTCGCTGTTGCCCGGTTCTATGGAGCCAGCCAGACGCCAGCAGCTCCCTACAGGTATAAAACGCACCGAAGCATTGAATACCGTAATCGGAAAGCGTTACTTTTTGACGAGGCAACAATGCCAGCTTCAGCGCCGACTCCGATGTGTTACGTAGCCGTCCGCTACGATTTTGAATACCCCATTGCCAGATATTAATTGGTACAGGTGCGAGTGTATCCGGCATATCCGGATCGCGGTCATACTTGACCAATACCGAACTCTGGTTGCGATGCAGGATAGAGCCGATAATTATTTTAGTGAATTCGTCCAATGTAAGTGTTGCATCCAACCGATAATCTTTCCCGCCGCGCTTTTTGATGGTGGTTCCAGCAACCACTCCTGGTGCAAACGGCTTGAAGTCTGCTTGAATAGTACGAAAATGCCGCTCAACGATACCCTTCGCATCCCCACGATAAGGTGGTGTATTTTCAATCCGAACACCAAAGGCCTGCTCCAGATATTCAATTTGATGGCCCAGCAACTCACCACGATCAGCCAAAATGACGTCCGGCAGTCCAATCGACGGCCAATCCTCTGGCTCGATGTCATAACCGAAAGACTGGCATATCTGAGATTTATCGATCATGGCGTTGACCAGTGCCAACATAGCCGTCACATAGGAGGGGTTTTCAAATCCCACATAGAAACCTGCAATCAATCTGCTATAGACATCGACAACCACGTACAAAGTTGGTCGGCCAATAATTTTTTGTCTGTCAGCGGAAAGCAGATAGATATCGGCAATAGTCGCGTCGATCTCGTACCGTGCACCAGGACCGTGAACCCCAGTTGTGGCTGTTCCTTGTAACGGTCTGATGTCCTTTTGATATTCAATTTTATTGGCTCTCAGCCGGATACGTTCAGGCCGGACATATTCCCGCTCGTAGAAATAGCGTAGTTGAGCAACTGTCGGGAAGTTCTCTTTCGGTACATCGGGATGAGCCGCTTCAAACATGTCTTCGAAGCGTCGATGAGCATAGGGTAGAGAATGATTCTTCTCCGTCAGGTAGTGGCGATCAAGTACAATGCGAAACATGCGTTCAACGCCAGTATCTACAATGGCGCCCGTACCTGGAGCTATACTCCTCGGACGCCCTAATTTTTTTCCTGAAGCTGTACGTTTCTTTCCTCGCCCGCCTGATTTATCGTAGTCCGGCAAAAGCGCGTTCGGTGTGCAACCTCGCTGCCAATATTGGCGAAGATAGGCATATATTGTTTTTTTGGCCGTTCCAGATTCAGTAACAACCTGCTGAACCAGTGCGCCTCGACCGCTGCGATAATAGATATCCAGTTGGTGTATTAAAGGCTCAATAACGGCCATACGCTTGTCCCGGATTTGCTGTGTTACCGAACCTTGTTCTGGAAGTTGTGTAGCCAGATGTGAGAAGGGATCCTCTACTATTTTTAAGGTCTCGGAGAGAATGGCTTCCTCAATCTCAGATACTTGAATCCGCTCAGGAAAGGCTTTATCAGAATCAATATTAATCCAGGTATATCGAATATCCGAAACATCAAGAATGCGATACCGAATTCCCTCAAACATTACAACATCATTGATTCGCAGCATAACGTTCCCTCAATGAATAAATATCTGATGACGCTCGTAGCTCCCCCACGGTCAGGGCTGACCAAGGTTTTCTGATATCGAACAAGAAAACCCTCAGAGCCAATAGTGAACGAATTTTTTGCAGGGATTCTCCTGGCGCAAGTGAATAAGCCTGATCAAGCATCATCGCGACTTGAGAAATTTGTAGTGTCGGGTGCTGTAAGAAGAAATTTAAATAGAGTGTTGCCAGATTCAGCGTATTTTCGAGTACATCCAGAACAAGCTGCGCGGGATAAAGCCAGGCAATATTCATTGTAACCGTTTTGGGGATTTGTTTTTCTGTCAGCAAATACCATGGAACTTCCTTTAACGCCCAATAACGCCGTTCAAGCTCCAGTTTTTCGATGGTTCTAGAATTAGAAAGATCTGAAGAGGTTTTTACCTGAATAGCCATTCTGGGAAGCTCAGGCTTATTAGTGTCCACTAGAAAATCCGTGGACATGACTTGAATTTGTCCTCGTACTTCGGGATGACGGATACGCGCTTGCGCTGCAAGCTCAATGGTATCCTCTAATCGGAGAGGGTATTGCTCCCGGATATCAGTGACAGATGGATTCCAATCAAACAGAAAGAACGCCGCCAGCTCTAGGTCTGACAACAGATGGTGGGTTCGTTGAGTCTGGAATCCCCAGATGCGGTGAGATCGTCCAGCAGAAGGCAGGTCTCTGACGGTCAACCAGGGTTGGTAGTCTTTTCCTGACCCCTTTCCGCGACCTTGTTTAACCCATTTAAGTGAACGAGAGTCAAGGGATAAGCTGGTCAAGTTCCGTACCTCCGACATTGCACATAAAGTATACGGATTAAGTTACCAGCTTTATTTGCAAGTTACCAACTATATTTATAAGTAACCTACTTTATTTGAATCCCACACAAACACCTGGAAGGGAAAGACCGGTTATTCCACCGTCACACTCTTGGCCAGGTTCCGCGGCTGGTCCACATCCGTACCCTTCAACACCGCCACGTGATAAGACAGCAACTGCAGCGGTACGGTGTACACGATGGGCGCGGTGATCTCGTGCACGGACGGCAGTTGCATCACGTGGATGCCTTCTTCCGGCTTCACGTCCGCCGCCTTGTCGGCAAACACGAACAGCTCACCGCCACGGGCGCGAACTTCCTCCAGATTGGATTTCAGCTTTTCCACCAGGTCGTTGTTCGGTGCCACCGTGACTACCGGCATTTCACTGTCCACCAAGGCTAGCGGACCGTGTTTGAGCTCGCCGGCGGGATAGGCCTCGGCGTGGATGTAAGAGATTTCCTTGAGCTTGAGGGCCCCTTCCATCGCCACCGGGAACTGGGAACCGCGGCCCAGGAACAGGCTGTGGTTCTTGTCCATAAACGCCTTGGACATCTCTTCAATGTCGGCATCCAGGGCGAGGATATCACTCACCTGCTTGGGCAACTGATGAATGGCGGCAACGATGTCTGCCTCTTTCTCTTCACTCAGGCCATTATGGCGCGCCAGCGCCAGGGTGAAGATCAGCAAGGCGGTCAGCTGGGTGGTGAACGCCTTGGTCGACGCCACACCAATTTCCGGACCGGCCTGGGTCATGATGACCAGATCGGATTCCCGCACCAGCGAGCTGCCCGGCACGTTGCAGATGGCCAGAGCCGCGCGGAAGCCAGCCTGTTTGGCCTGACGCAATGCCGCCAGAGTGTCGGCGGTTTCACCGGACTGGGAAATGCACAGGAACAGGGTGTCGGGCTGAATCACGTGTTTGCGGTAGCGGAACTCGGAAGCGACTTCCACCGAACAAGGCACGCCGGCCAGTTCCTCAATCCAGTAGCGGGCCACCATGCCGGCATGGTACGAAGTGCCACAGGCGATGATCTGCACGTGACGGACGTTATCCAGCAGGTTGGCCGCATCGGTTCCCAAGGCTTGCTCCAGGACCCGGCTGTCGGTGATCCGGCCTTCCATGGTGGCCTTGATCACTTTCGGTTGCTCGTAGATTTCCTTGAGCATGAAGTGGCGGTATTCACCTTTGTCCGCAGAGTCAGCACCGTGTTCAAAACGGGTAATGGTCCGCTCCACCGGCTGACCACTGCGATCGTGGATGCGGATGTTGTCCTTGCGGATATCGGCGATATCGCCCTCTTCCAGGAACATGAAGCGGTCGGTCACCGGCAACAGGGCCAGCTGGTCAGACGCGATGAAATTCTCGCCAATACCGACGCCAACCACCAGAGGGCTGCCCTCGCGACAGACCACCAGGTGATCCGGCTCATCGGCATGAACAACGGCCAGGGCGTAGGCACCGCGCAGACGCTGAATGGCCGACTTTACCGCCTCGTAGAGTTTGCCCTGTTCACGGAAGTATTTCTCGATCAGATGCGCGACCACCTCGGTATCGGTCTGGGAGGTGAACTCAAAACCCTCGGCCCTGAGTTCATCCCGTAGTTCCTGGTAGTTCTCGATGATGCCGTTATGGACGATGGCCAGCCGCTCGCCGGACATATGGGGATGGGCGTTTACCTGAGAGGGCTCGCCGTGGGTGGCCCAGCGAGTGTGGGCGATACCCAGGTGACCAGCCAGGGGGTTTGCTTCAATGGCATCAGCCAGGGCCGCCACCTTGCCAACTTCCCGGGCTCGCTGCACCAGGTGCTGGCCATTGATGACGGCCATGCCGGCGGAGTCGTACCCCCGGTATTCCAGGCGGCGCAGGCCCTCCAGCAGAATACCCTGGACATCCCGTTCAGATACCGCTCCTACAATCCCACACATGCTGTTATCACCTGTTCGTTAATCGTTGGTTACGCTTTTTTCGGCCGTTCCCAGCCGGCGATGTTGCGCTGCTTGCCACGGGCCACCGCCAGTTCCCCTTCGCTGATATCGCGGGTAATGGTGGAGCCGGCACCAATGGTGGCCTGTTCCGCTACGTTCACCGGAGCGACCAGTGAGGTATTGGAGCCGACAAATACCCCGTCACCCAATACCGTCTGGTGTTTGTTCACACCATCATAATTGCAGGTGATGGTACCTGCACCCACATTCACATTACGGCCCAGTGAGGCATCACCAACGTAACTGAGGTGATTGATCTTGCTGCCCTCACCCACCACGGCCTTCTTCGTTTCGACAAAATTGCCAACCTTGGTGTTGGCGGCCAGTTCAGTGCCCGGGCGCAGACGTGCGAATGGCCCGATCTGGGCGTTGGAACCCACTACCGCACCTTCAATCACGCTGTTGGCCTTGATCTCGGCACCGTCGGCGATGGTGGCGTCTTTGATCACACAGTTGGGTCCGATCACGACGTTGTTGCCGAGGCTCACCCGGCCTTCAAAGACCGCGTTTACGTCTATCCACAGGTCGTTGCCAATGGTGAGCTCACCGCGCACCTCAATGCGGGCCGGGTCCGCCAGGGATGCACCCTCGGTCATCAAACGCTCGGCTTGCTGACGCTGGTACCAGCGCTCCAGTTCCGCCAGTTGCAGGCGGTTATTCACGCCCTGAACCTCAAACGGATTCAGCGGCTGGGAAACCGTCACTGACAAGCCGTGGTCGACCGCCATCGCGATAATGTCAGTCAGATAATACTCGCCCTGGGCATTGCTGTTGGACAGAGCGGGCAGCCATTGCTTCAGATGACTGGCTGAAACCGCGAGAATGCCGGTGTTTACTTCCTGAATCTGCTGCTGTTCAGCGGTCGCGTCTTTCTGCTCAACGATGGCCTGAACCAGGCCTTGTTCGTTGCGAACGATCCGGCCATAACCGTGGGGGTTGTCCATATCCACCGTCAGCAAAGCCAGATTCCGTTCGTCCAGGTCCGCGACCATGGTTTCCAGGGTATCTTTGCGAGTCAGAGGGACATCACCGTACAACACCAGCACCCGGGCATCATCCGGCAGTGCCGGCAGCGCCTGGGCCACGGCATGGCCGGTGCCCAGCTGTTCGGTCTGCAACACCCAGTTCACCGAGTCGTCTTCCAGAGACGCCCGAACCTGATCGGCTCCGTGACCAATCACCGTGTGAATTTTCTCCGCGCCCAGTTGTTTTGCGGTATCAACCACATGGTGCAGCATGGCTTTACCCGCCACCGGATGCAGTACCTTGGGCAGGGAGGATTTCATGCGGGAGCCCTGGCCTGCGGCCAGGATCACAACGTGTAACGGGCTCATGGGGCAATCAGCTCCGGTATTCAAAACGTCCATAAATGAAAAAACCGCGTCCCGGTGGAATCGCCGACACTCCGTTTCCGGAATACCGGGCCCTCCACCTGAGGATGCGGTTCACTGTCAGGCCAGTCCGGGCGCTGACACAGGCTCTGCTTAACGCAGGTGCTTGCGCAGCTTCTGGATGGTGCGCAGCTGAGCGGCAGCTTCGGCCAGCTCGGCAGCAGCACGCGAGTACTCGAACTCGCCTGTCTTGTTCGCCAGTGCCTTCTCGGCTTGCTTCTGGGCTTCCAGGGCCGCTGCTTCGTCCACATCCTTTGCACGAACGGCGGTGTCGGCCATCAGGGTAACCAGATTGGGCTGTACTTCCAGGTAACCACCGGATACGTACAGAATCTCCTCACTGCCACCCTGCTTGATGATCCGCACTGCGCCGGGCTTCAGCTCGGACAGTAACGGAGCATGGCCATACTGGATGCCAAGCTCACCTTCGGTACCGGTGGCGATCAGCATCTCCACCAGGCCCGAATAGATTTTTTCCTCGGCACTTACGACGTCACAATGTACGGTCATAGCCATTTCTTACGCCTCTTGGGTCTGAAAGGAAAAAAGGTGTCTTACTTACCTTCCTTCTCTTTCATTGCCTTAGCTTTCTCAATCGCTTCTTCGATGCCGCCGCACATGTAGAACGCCTGCTCCGGCATGTCGTCGTAGTCACCGTTGAGAATGCCTTCGAAGCTCGCGATGGTCTCTTTCAGAGACACGTACTTACCCGGAGAACCGGTAAATACTTCAGCAACGTGGAACGGCTGCGACAGGAAACGCTCGATCTTACGGGCGCGGGATACGATCAGCTTGTCGTCTTCAGACAGCTCGTCCATACCCAGGATCGCGATGATGTCTTTCAGTTCCTTGTAGCGCTGCAGAACGTTCTGAACACCACGGGCAACGTTGTAGTGCTGCTCACCAATCACCAGCGGATCCAGCTGACGGGAGGTGGAGTCGAGCGGATCGATCGCCGGGTAGATACCCTTGGAAGCGATGTCACGGCTCAGTACCACGGTCGCGTCCAGGTGCGAGAAGGTGGTGGCCGGAGACGGGTCAGTCAAGTCATCCGCCGGTACATAGACCGCCTGGATAGAAGTGATGGAACCGGTCTTGGTAGAGGTGATCCGCTCCTGCAGCTGACCCATCTCTTCCGCCAGGGTCGGCTGGTAACCTACCGCAGAAGGCATACGACCCAGCAGTGCAGATACCTCAGTACCGGCCAGGGTGTAACGGTAGATGTTGTCAACGAACAGCAGTACGTCACGGCCTTCGTCACGGAACTTCTCAGCCATGGTGAGACCGGTCAGGGCCACACGCAGACGGTTTCCAGGGGGCTCGTTCATCTGGCCGTAAACCATGGCAACCTTATCGAGAACGTTGGACTCCTTCATTTCGTAGTAGAAGTCGTTACCTTCCCGGGTCCGCTCACCAACACCTGCGAATACGGAGAGACCGGAGTGCTCTTTCGCGATGTTGTTGATCAGTTCCATCATGTTTACGGTCTTGCCTACGCCGGCACCACCGAACAGACCAACCTTACCACCCTTGGCGAACGGGCAGATCAGGTCGATAACCTTGATGCCGGTTTCCAGCAGGTCGGCAGACGCTGCCTGATCGGCATAGCCCGGTGCTTTGCGGTGGATAGCCCAGCGCTCTTCTTCGCCGATGTCGCCCTGTTCGTCGATGGGACGACCCAGAACGTCCATGATCCGGCCCAGAGTCTGTGTACCAACAGGTACAGAGATCGGCTTGCCGGTGTTTTCTGCTTTCAGGCCACGCTTCAGGCCCTCAGTGCTGCCCATGGCGATGGTACGAACAATGCCGTCACCCAGCTGCTGCTGGACTTCCAGAGTTGTTTCGCCACCTTCAAGCAGCAGTGCGTCGTAAACGCTTGGAACGGAGTCACGTGGAAATTCCACGTCGATAACCGCGCCAATGATCTGAACGATGTGTCCGCTACTCATGCTCGGTTCCTCGTTATCTTGATAGTCAATAAAACCAGTAGGTCTGTGAGCGTTAACCAACAGATGCCGCGCCGCTCACAATCTCCGAAATCTCTTGTGTGATCGCTGCCTGACGGGCCTTGTTGTAGGCCAGTTGAAGCTCGTCAATGATGCTGCCAGCGTTATCTGTCGCGCTCTTCATGGCAATCATCCGGGCAGCCTGCTCACAGGCCAGATTTTCTACCACACCCTGATACACCTGGGATTCGATATAACGTGGCATCAGCCCGTCAAGGATCGGACGGGAATCCGGCTCGTAGATGTAATCCCACTGGTGACCGATTTCTTCATCATCGCCTTCCGGCAGCGGCAGCAACTGCAGCGCCTTCGGGCTCTGGGTCATGGTGTTGACGAATTCGTTGCTGATCAGGAACAGGCGGTCGATCTTGCCTTCCACGAACGAATCCAGCATCACCTTGACGCTACCGATCAGCTGATCTGCACTCGGGCTATCGCCCAGGTGCGTCACGGCTGCCACCACGTTCCCGCCGTAGTTGCGGAAGAAGGAGGCACCCTTCTGGCCAATAGCGCAGATATCGGTCTCAATACCTTGTTGTTTCCATTCACGCATTTCTCTGACGAGCAGCTTGAACGCGTTGGTGTTCAGACCACCGCAAAGACCGCGATCAGAGGAGACCACAATGTAGCCTACCCGCTTGACCTCGCGCTCCTGCATGAACGGATGGCGGTAATCCTTGTTGGACTTCGCAATGTGTCCGATTACCTGGCGCATCTTTTCAGCGTACGGGCGGGTTGCCTGCATACGCTCCTGAGCCTTACGCATCTTGCTCGCGGCTACCATTTCCATGGCAGACGTGATCTTCTGCGTGCTCTTGATGCTTCCGATCTGGTTACGTATTTCTTTTCCGACGGCCATATGTCACTGCCTTTTCAAGTTAGACACTCAAATGGACCAGCAGGCCCGCACAACGGCGGGCCTTTTGGATTTACCAGCTCTGAGTGGTCTTGAATTTCTCCAGAGCAGCTTTGAGGCCGGCAGTGATGTCGTCGTTGAAGTTACCTTCAGGGCCGATCTTGTCCAGAAGTTCCTTCTGCTCGGACCGCATCCAGTCCAGCAGTTGGGCTTCGAACTTCACAACCTTGTTGACATCCACATCGTCCAGGAAGCCTTCGTTCGCTGCGAACAGTACGGTACCCATTTCCGCAACGGTCATCGGGCTGTACTGGTTCTGCTTCATCAGCTCGGTGACGCGCTGACCATGCTCCAGCTGCTTACGGGTTGCTTCGTCAAGGTCAGAAGCGAACTGGGCAAACGCCGCCAGTTCCCGGTACTGGGCCAGGGCCAGACGGATGTTACCGCCGAGCTTCTTCATGATCTTGGTCTGGGCTGCACCACCTACCCGGGATACGGAGATACCGGCGTTCATGGCCGGACGGATACCGGAGTTGAACAGGTTGGTTTCCAGGAAGATCTGACCATCGGTAATGGAGATTACGTTGGTCGGTACGAACGCAGACACGTCACCAGCCTGAGTCTCGATGATCGGCAGCGCGGTCAGGGAACCGGTCTTGCCTTTCACTTCGCCGTTGGTGAACTGCTCAACGTAGTCAGCATTTACACGGGACGCACGCTCCAGCAGACGGGAGTGGAGGTAGAAAACGTCACCCGGGAATGCTTCACGTCCTGGCGGACGACGCAGCAGCAGGGAGATCTGACGGTAGGCAACGGCCTGTTTGGACAGGTCATCGTATACGATCAGGGCGTCTTCACCGCGGTCGCGGAAGAACTCACCCATGGAAGTACCGGCGTACGGAGCCAGGAACTGCATGGCGGCCGGATCGGCGGCACCAGCAGCAACCACGATGGTGTGGTCCATGGCACCGTGCTCTTCCAGCTTGCGCACAACGGCGGCAATGGAAGACTGCTTCTGGCCAACGGCAACGTAGATACACTTGATGCCGGTGTGCTTCTGGTTGATGATCGCGTCGATGGCAACCGCGGTCTTACCGATCTGACGGTCACCGATGATCAGCTCACGCTGGCCGCGGCCGATGGGAACCATGGTATCGATGGCTTTCAGACCAGTCTGTACCGGCTCGTCAACAGACTGACGGGCGATAACGCCCGGTGCAACCTTCTCGACCGGGGAAGTCAGGCTGTTGCCCAGCTCGCCCTTACCGTCGATGGGGTTACCCAGGGAGTCAACTACACGGCCCAGCAGTTCGTTACCAACGGGTACTTCCAGGATACGACCAGTACAACGTACCTTCTGGCCTTCGGCCAGACCTTCGTAGTCACCCAGAACAACCGCACCAACAGAATCACGCTCCAGGTTCAGCGCCATGCCGTATGTGCCGTTGGCAAATTCAATCATCTCGCCGTACATAACGTCGGCCAGACCGTGGATCAGCACGATACCGTCAGATACAGACAGGATCGTACCTTCGTTTTTTGCTTCGGAAGAGATGTCGAGTTTCTCGATTCTCTTCTTGATGATGTCACTGATCTCGGATGGATTCAGTTGCTGCATGCCTTTGTCCTCAAACCTTGTGCTGAAATCAGGAGCCCAGAGCCCTGGCCATTCTGGCCAGTTTGCCACGGACTGAAGCGTCGATAACCAGGTCGCCTGTTCGTACGATCACGCCACCGATCAGGGACTGATCCACGGTGGTCTCGAGTTCGACCTTGCGCTCCAGCTTTTTGGACAGTGCGTCGATCAGTTTCTGCTGCTCGTCTGCAGACAAGTCGAATGCGGTATCGATTGTCAGGTGTACAGACTTCTCGAGGTCTGCACGGTACAAACGGAACAAAGCAGAAATCTCCGGCAGCAGGGCCAGACGCTTGTTTTCAGCAAGAATCAACAGGAAGTTTCTGAGTGCTTCAGGCAGCGGCTCTTCAAAACACTCTGCGAAGAGTTCCGCCTTGCGTTGCTCAGACAGGCCGGGGTTGGCCAGGATGTTCTTTACCTCTTGGTCAGCCGCAACCTGAGCGGCAAAAGCCAGAGCCTGATCCCACTGATCAACGGCGTTCTGGTCCTGCGCGGCATCAAAAACGGCCTTCGCGTAGGGTCGGGCTAACGTTGTAAGTTCTGCCATGATGACCCTCGTTTAGAGTTCTGCGGCCAGCTTTTCCAGCATCTCGCTGTGAGCTTTGGCGTCTACAGAGGTTTCCAGAATCTTCTCGGCACCGGCAACGGCCAGGGTGGCCACTTCTGCTCTGAGTGCGTCGCGAGCCTGAACACGCTCCTGTTGAATTTCCGCCCTGGCCTGCTCAATAAGCTTTTCGCCTTCTTTGCGGGCATCCTCTTTGGAGGCTTCCACAATCTGGGCGGCACGCTTGTTGGCCTGGTCAATCAGGGCTGCAGCTTCTTCTTTCGCCTTTTGCAGTTCTTTGGTGGCTTTTTCCTGGGCCAGTTCGAGATCGAGTGATGCCCGATCGGCCGCGGATAGGCCATCTGCAATTTTCTTCTGGCGCGCTTCCATGGCAGCCGTAATCGGCGGCCATACATATTTGACGCAGAACCAGACGAAAATAGCGAAGGCAATCGATTGCCCTATCAACGTAAGGTTTATATTCACGGCGATATACCTCTTGCTATTCGTTGCGTCCTGGTTTCCGGAAGGAGGGGCGCGGCCTTAGCCGGCGCCCACAGCTCTCGGTTTAATTAACCAGCAACAACGAAGATCAGGTACATCGCGATACCAACACCGATCATGGGAACCGCGTCAAGCAGACCAGCCATGATGAAGGCTTTGGTTTGCAGTTGGTTGGCCATTTCCGGCTGACGGGCAGTGGACTCAAGCAGTTTGCCGCCCAGCAGACCGAAACCGATACCAGCGCCCAGAGCGCCCAGACCGATGATCAACGCAGCTGCGATAAATACCATTTCCATTGAAGACTCCTCAGTTTTTTCAGATAGTTAAGGGTTTGTTTATTTAAGGGTTAATCAGTGATCTTCGTGTGCCGCGCTGAGGTAAACCACAGTAAG
Source organism: Marinobacter sp. C1S70 (assembly GCF_000475355.1). NCBI lineage: Bacteria > Pseudomonadati > Pseudomonadota > Gammaproteobacteria > Pseudomonadales > Marinobacteraceae > Marinobacter > Marinobacter sp. C1S70. The sequence goes on from NZ_AXBW01000041.1 coordinate 42,312, forward strand.
CACCGTAAAAATAAAGGCCTGAAGCGGAATAACCAGAATGTGGAAGATCGCCCAGGGAACGTTCAACGTCCACTGAATCCACAGTGGCAACAGCGCAATCAGGATAAACACAACTTCACCAGCGTACATGTTACCGAACAGACGCAGCGCCAGACTGATTGGCTTGATGATCAGTGCCAGGATTTCCAGCAGCAGGTTGAACGGGATCATGATCCAATGATTGAACGGGTTAAAGGCCAGCTCTTTGCTGAAGCCACTGACGCCTTTCACCTTGAAGCTGTAGAACAGAATCAGCAGGAACACACCAATCGACATGCCGAAGGTAGCATTCGGATCGGTGGTCGGAACAATCTTGAAGTACTCAAGCCCCAGCGCGTGAGCGATCGACGGAATATAGTCGATGGGGATCAGCTTCAGGATGTTCATCAGCAGAATCCAGACGAAAATCGTCAACGCCAAGGGCGCAATCAGCGGATTCTTGCCGTGGAAAACGTCGCGCACGATGCCCTGAACAAATTCAAAGGTCATCTCGATCAGGTTCTGCAAGCCGCTCGGCGTGCCTTCGGTGACCCGGTTGGCCACAAAGCGGAACAGGCCCAGGAACAGAATACCCATGGCGATTGACCAGCCGAGGGTATCGACGTGGACTGCCATGAAGCCCATATCTGTGGCTTCCTGACCAGTTCGCGCGAAGGTCCAGGTGGCCTCCTGCACGACACTGCCATCCGCGCGCTCATAGCCTTCCGGGAGCTTGCCATAGGTAAGGTTGGTGAGGTGGTGTTTTATATACTCTACTGGGGTATCAGCTGCCATACTGCTCTCGTCCAGTCATCGCTGTGGTCGCGGCCGGATGAGCCAGCGCAATGCCGTACCCAACACAACCATCACAGCAAAAGTGAATAACAGAGCCGGTACGTGGACTGGCTCCATTAAAGTGAAAACGGCCGCAAAAAACACTGCGGTAAGGGCCAGCTTGATGCTCTCTGCCCTGAATATGTTGCTCACTGCCAGGTGCATCTGTCGGGCACCCTGATAACGATAAGCGCGGTGAGCAAAGTACGCGTTTGGTATGACAAAAATAAGACCGCCAATGAGGGCGGAATACCCGGCCAAACGACTTTCCAACAACCACAACAGGCTCAGAATCAGCAGAACCGCCATCTCTATAATCAACCACTTGCCAAGTGGTACGTACGTGATGGCTCTAGAAGAACGGTTCATATCACCAGCTGTCATTCCAAGCGCGCGGAATTATATGTGTTAACCGATAGGTGTTCAACATAACCGCACGGAAAAATTGGCGAAAAAGTGAGCAGATTTTGCCGCCGAAACCTGAAGTTTTACACAGGTTGTGTTGCTCATCGATCACCACAACCACATGTGGTGTTTCCGGCACCAGACGGGCCTTTAGGATGATTTTCAGGTTTTATCGGGCCGACTAGCGGATGTGGCCCAGAATGCCGTCAAGCTCGTCCAGTGAACTGTACTCAATCACCAGCTTGCCTTTGCCGCGTTTACCATGATTGATCGCCACCCGGGCACCGAGCCGGTCAGACAGATCGTCCTGCAGGGCCCGGATGTTAGGATCAAGAGCCGGCTTGGTGTTGTCTTTGTCTTCCGGTTTTTCCTGCTGAACCCGGCGCACCAGGGCTTCGGTCTGGCGTACCGACAGCGATTTGGCGACCACCTGACGGGCCACCTGCATCTGCTGCTCCGGTGGCAGGGTGAGCATGGCACGGCCGTGGCCCATTTCCAGATCACCATGCTCCAGCATTACCCTTACGTCTTCGGTCAGGCCGATCAACCGCAACAGGTTGGTGATCGTCGTTCGGGACTTGCCCACCGCCTCGGCCACCTGGGCCTGGGTCAGGCCGAACTCGTCCTGCAGGCGTTGCAGGGCGAAGGCTTCTTCAATGGGGTTCAGGTTTTCGCGCTGGATGTTCTCGATCAGCGCCATCGCAATGGCGGCTTCATCCGGGACATCGCGGACAATGGCGGGAATACGGTCCAGTTCTGCCAGTTGGGTGGCACGCCAGCGGCGCTCACCGGCAATCAGTTCATAACGGCCTTCCGACACCGGACGCACCACGACCGGCTGCATCACGCCCTGCTGACGAATGGAGTCTGCCAGTTCCTGCAGAGCGGCGGGGTCCATATCCCGGCGCGGCTGATAACGACCACGCTGGATCAGGTCGACCGGGATCTCACGCAGTTCACCATCGTGATCACTGGTCTCCTGATTGAGATTCACCTTCGAGCCCTGGAGCAGTGCCCCCAGTCCCCGTTCGCCCAAGCCTCGCTTCTTCGCCGCCATGGTAGTTGTCATTCTTCCTGTTGAAATAGTGGGTGCATGGTTGCCTGACGGCGATCTATGTTACACCGCAACCGCGGGCGATGTCTTTTTCGATCCGTGCCGGCGTACCATCTCGCCAGCCAACGCCAGATAAGCCACCGCACCTTTGGACACCCGATCATACTTGAGTGCCGGCATGCCGTAGCTGGGCGCTTCTGCCAGCCGGACATTACGGGGAATCACCGCCCGGTAAACCTTGTCACCGAAATATTCACTGAGCTGACCGGAGACATCCAGAGTCAGGCTATTGCGGGGGTCGTACATGGTGCGCAGGATACCCTCAATCTCCAAATTGGGATTGACCGTTTCCTGAATCTGCTGGACGGTGTTCATCAGTGCCGCCAGCCCTTCCAGGGCATAATATTCACACTGCATCGGGATCAGTACCGAATCCGCGGCAGACAGAGCATTCACGGTCAGCAGACTGAGTGAAGGCGGGCAATCAATCAGGATGTAGTCGTAGTTTTCCCGAACGGTGTTGAGGGTCAGCCGTAACCGGTGTTCCCGGCCAATCTCGTTCATCAGCTCCACTTCGGCGGCGGTCAGGTCACCGTTGGCGGGCAGCAGGTCAAAACCGGAGACTTCAGCGTGGACGATCACGTCCGCCGGAGTAGCCCGTTTGGTCAGCACATCGTATCCGGACAGCTCCAGGGAGTTTTTATCCACACCGCTGCCCATGGTGGCATTGCCCTGGGGATCCATATCCACCAGCAGCACCCGGCGCTTGGTGGCCGCCAGAGACGCGGCAAGATTGACGCAGGTGGTGGTTTTGCCCACACCGCCTTTCTGATTGGTCACTGCAATCACGCGCGCCATGCTTTGCCTCCTGCTGTTGAGGGTTACCGATGTCGTTCAGCCCGGGCGACGATCAGTAAATGCCGTTCGCCGTCGGCTCCGGGGACGGTCAGGGAATGGCTGGATTCTACCTGCCAGCCCGCCGGAAGGGCAGCTACTTCATCATCCGGATACTGGCCTTTCATGGCAAGGAACTCGCCGTCATTCGCGAGCAGACCACCACACCAGGTCACCAGGTTTTCCAGCGCGGTGAAGGCCCGGCTGCTGATCTGGGTGAAGGGCTGATCGGGCTGGCAGTCTTCCGCCCGGCCGTGGATAACTTCAACGTTGTCCAGCCCGAGCTCAAGCACACACTGATTCAGGAATCGGGTTTTCTTGCCGTTGCTGTCCAGCAGGGTAAAGCGTTTTTCCGGGAACACAATGGCCAGCGGAATACCCGGCAGGCCGCCGCCGGCGCCCACATCCAGCAAATGGTCTGTGGTCACCCAGGGCAGGATGCTCAGACTGTCCAGCAACTGGCGGGAGACCATGACCCGCTCATCCCGCACGGCGGTCAGGTTGTAGGCCTTGTTCCACTTGTTCAGCAGAGCCAGAAAAGCCAGCAACTGTTGCTGCTGGCTGTCGGACAAAGACAGGTTCATGGCCGCGAGGCCGTCCCGAAGCTGGCCGGGCCACTGTGGATAACTCATCTCAGGCGCTCTGCTTTTTCAACAGGTCGCGCTTTTTCAGATGCACCAGAATCTGACTGACCGCCGCCGGGGTCACACCCTGGATACGGGACGCCTGAGCCACCGTTTCCGGGCGCACGTCCTTGAGCTTCTGCTTGATTTCGTTGGACAGGCCACCGATGACGTCGTAATCCAGATCCAGCGGCAACGCGGTGTTCTCGTTCTTGCGCAGGCGCTCGATCTCGTCCGCCTGCCGGGAGATATAGCCTTCGTATTTGATCTCGATTTCCACCTGATCGGCAACGTTCGGGTCCTCCGCCCGTTCGGCCCCGATCTCGGCGATGTGATCGTAGACAATCTCCGGACGGCGCAGCAGCTCTGCCAGAGACTGGTCACGGGTCATCGGCTGTTTCAGGTAGCCATTGGCTCGCTCACCCGCCTCGGTGTTCGGATGGATGCGGGTGCTTTCCAGGCGGCTACGCTCTTTGGCAATGCCTTCGCACTTCTCGCTGAACTTCTGCCAGCGTTCGTCGTCCACCAGGCCCAGCTTGCGGCCGGTTTCGGTCAGGCGCAGGTCGGCGTTGTCCTCCCGCAGGATCAGCCGGTATTCGGCACGGCTGGTAAACATACGGTAAGGCTCCTGGGTGCCCATGGTGATCAGGTCGTCCACCAGTACGCCCAGATAGGCCTCATCCCGGCGCGGGTACCACTCTTCTTGGCCCCGGGCCCGCAGCGAGGCGTTGATGCCCGCCAGCAAGCCCTGGGCGCCAGCTTCTTCATAACCTGTGGTGCCGTTGATCTGACCGGCAAAGTACAGGCCCTGGATATACTTGGTTTCCAGGGTGTGGCGCAGGTCCTGCGGGTTCAGGTAGTCATACTCGATGGCATAACCCGGGCGCAGGATGTGGGCGTTCTCGAAACCCGGTATCGAGCGCACGGCCTTGAGCTGGATATCAAACGGCAGGCTGGTGGAAATACCATTCGGGTACAGCTCGTTGGTGGTCAGGCCTTCGGGCTCTACGAAAATCTGATGCGAATCCTTGTCGGCAAAGCGGTTGACCTTGTCCTCGATGGACGGGCAATAGCGCGGGCCCACGCCTTCAATGTTGCCAGCGAACATGGGCGAGCGGTCAAAACCACTGCGGATAATGTCGTGGGTTTCTTCGGTGGTGCGGGTCACGTAACAGCAGATCTGCTCCGGATGCTCGTCACGGCTGCCAATAAACGACATCACCGGTGTCGGATCGTCCCCCCACTGCTGCTGCATCGCGGAGAAATCCACGGTGCGAGCATCAATGCGCGGCGGCGTACCGGTTTTCAGGCGGCCGACGTTGAACGGCAGTTCCCGCAGGCGTTTGGCCAGGGCATTGGCCGGCGCATCACCGGCGCGACCACCGGCGTGATTCTGCATACCGATGTGGATAACCCCACCCAGGAAGGTGCCGGTGGTCAGGACCACGGTCTTGGCGTTAAAGCGGATGCCGGTCTGGGTCACCACGCCGACCACCTGGTCGTTTTCCACAATCAGGTCATCGGCCGCCTGCTGGAACAGGGTCAGATTAGGCTGGTTTTCCAGCATATGGCGAATGGCGGCTTTGTACAGAATCCGGTCCGCCTGAGCGCGGGTAGCGCGCACCGCCGGGCCTTTACGGCTGTTCAGCACCCGGAACTGGATGCCAGCCTGGTCGGTGGCCCGGGCCATGGCGCCGCCCAGGGCGTCGATTTCCTTCACCAGGTGGCTCTTGCCAATGCCACCGATGGCCGGGTTGCAGGACATCTGCCCCAGGGTCTCGATATTGTGGGTCAGCAGCAGGGTTTGCGAACCCATGCGCGCAGCCGCCAGGGCGGCTTCGGTGCCGGCATGGCCACCACCAATGACAATGACATCGAAACGGGTCGGAAACTCCACACTACACCTCGGAAATCGGGGAAAAAAACAGGGCGGCGAGTATAACGCCTCGCCCGGGAAATTGCAGTCAGAATGTGCAAATTTTAACCAGCGACGACAGGAATAAAAACCCTGTCAGCTGGCCATAGACGATTATCTGGGCGCCACGGCTCTCTGACAGGGTGCGTGCAGGATAAGGAAAAACCGAAAGTTTCAGGATTTCATAGCCTTGTCATTCATTGTTCAAAAAACTTTTCAAAAAGTTATCCACACAATTGATGCCTTCACTTACAGCCAAAAGCGTCGGTAAATATTTGTTAAATATAAATTTAATTAAATTACTCTGGCATTATTCGCAAATTATCCCAGTAATTATCCACAGCGTTTTTACCGAATGCCTATATACGGTGCAAAAAACCGGTACCCCTGAACGCAAGTGCACCAACAAAGGGCCAGTTTCCACGCAGGCTCGCCAGCGCGGTCGCTTGGCCCCGGTGTCAGGCGCCCAACCAGAGGTTTTGGCACAGAACTCGCTTGAGCCTGGAATGCAGTTTCTCAACCACGGCCAGGAAGGCTCGAACAAGCAGTACAAGGGTTCCTGACCATGAAGCGCGTTCTCAGACTTGCCGAGCACCGGCACCGCCCCTCTGGCAAAACCGCCAGCTTTATCGAACATCACGATTTCCGGTCGGTCTATCAACCCATTCTCAGCCCCACCCATCAGAAAATGGTCGGCTACGAGGCACTGGTTCGGGTTCGCCGTGGTAATCAGCCAGTGGCGCCGCCTTCGCTTTTTGAGCAGGCCAGCATTCAGGGCGTCACCTCGGAACTGGACCGGCACCTGCTGAACCTGCATCTGGAGAATTTCACCCAGGCCAACCTACCTATCTGGCTGTTTATCAATATCAACCCGGACACTCTGTTCCACCATAACGACTACCTGTCTGTACTGGCTGACCATTGCCATCAACTGGGTGTGCATCCGGAGAAAATCGTTCTGGAACTGGTGGAAACCGCCTCCCGGGACAGCGCCACGCTGCTGGAGTTCGTCCAGGAAGCCAAGGCCCGGGGGTTCCAGATCGCCATCGACGACTTTGGCATGGGTGATTCCAATTTTGAGCGCCTGTGGCGCATCAACCCGCTGATCGTGAAGATTGACCGGTCTCTGTTGATGAACGCCCAGGATCACACCCGGGCGCGATTACTGTTGAACAGCCTGGTCCGGATGATCCGGGAGAGTGGCAGCCTGGTGCTGATTGAAGGCATCGAGAACAATGCCCAGGCCCACATTGCGCTGGCCACCGAAGCGGATCTGCTGCAGGGCTTTCTGTTTGCCCGACCAGGGCAAGGGTCCGAAGAACTGACACAGACCGCCGAAACCGCGTTGCGACAGGTCATGTCGGAATCCGAACGCTGGTGTCAGAACGATTTCAGGACCCGCGAGACCTATCTCAAGCTGCTGAGATTCGAAATCATGGATGCCTGCCATGCCCTGGCCCGGGGCGAGGAATTTGATCGGGTCTGCCGGCCTCTGCTGCAAATGGAGGGCGTACGGCGATGCTTCCTGCTCGATCAAAAAGGGGTTCAGCAAGGTAGTCTGGCCCAATCCGGGGCTTCCCGGAATGCCGCATTCAACCCGCTGTATCAGTCCGCTGGCGCCTGCTGGAGCCATCGGGAATATTTCCGCAACGCCCTGGAGCGACCGCAACACATCAGCTGCAGTCGTCCCTACGTCGCCCTTCCGGACGCCCGACGAACCGTCACCCTGTCCACCGGCACCTCACTGGCCCAGGGCCACCGGATCTTCTGCGTGGATATCCATCCGGATGAGGTCCTGGACGGTCAGGTTCTGTTCCCGGACACCCTTTGATACCGGGATTTCACCCGGTCGGGTTCAGAAATCGTCCGCCTTGCGCTGTGGCACCGCCGCCGAACTGCTACCGCCGGATGGGCCCGCTGCCAGGCGTTCCAGCTCCTGCTCCACCGCGTTCGAGGATTTCGCAAAGCGGGCCAGAAGGTTGTACAACACCGGGATAATGAACAGAGTCAGGGTGGTGGCGAAAATCAGGCCACCCAGGATCACCATGCCGATAGCCGCCCGGCTCTCGGCCCCGGCACCAGTGGCAATCACCAGCGGAACCGCCCCGAACACCGTAGATATGGTGGTCATCAGTACCGGACGGAAGCGCAGGCTGGCGCCTTCCAGAATGGCTTCTTTCACCTCGTAGCCCTTGTCCCGAAGCTGGTTGGCAAATTCCACGATCAAAATTCCGTTCTTGGCCATCAGTCCCAGCAGCATGATGATGCCAATCTGGCTGTAGATGTTCAGACTGATGCCCGACCAGGCCAGCGCGATCAGCGCACCGGTCACCGCCAGCGGCACCGACAGCATGATAATCAGCGGGTGGATCCAGCTCTCGAACTGGGCCGCCAGCACCAGGAACACGATAATAAACGCCAGCCCGAAGGTCAGGTAGATGGCCGCCGAGGAATCCTGGAATTCCTGGGACAGGCCCTTGTAACTGAGGCGAGCCTCCGGCGGCAGGTTATCCACAGCCAGGTTATTCAGGTAGGTCAGCGCTGAACCCAGGTCATAGCCCTCGGCCAGGGACGCACTCACCACCACCGCCGGCAGCCGGTCAATCCGGCGCAGATCCGGATTGGCCCCGATCTCTTCCACAGATACCAGAGCCTTGAGCGGAATCAGTTCCCCACCTGCCCGAGGCCGCAGGAAGATCTGCTCCATATCACCGGGCGTGGCCCGGTCGGCATCGTCCGCCTGTATAATGACGTCGTATTCCCGGCCCCGATCCAGATAGGTGGTTACCTGCCGGGAAGCGAGCATGGTCTGCAGGGTGAGGCCTACGTCTTCGATGGTGATATCCAGATCCGCTGCCCGGTCGCGGTCAATGTTGACCTTCAGTTCCGGCCGGGTCAGCTCAAAATCTGTGTCGACATTCAGCAGATTCGGGTTTTCCTTTGCCCGTTCAACGATCTCCTCACTCCAGGCCTGCACCGACTCGTAGTCGGGGCCGGCAATGACAAACTCCACTGGCTGATTGAAGCCGCGCTGGCCAAGCCCCGGCGGGTTAATGACACTGATCCGCACCCCGGAAATGTCAGACAGCTTGTCGCGAATCTCGGTGGTGACCTGCTGCTGCTTGATCTCCCGCTGTTCCCAGGGCACCAACCCCATGATCATGAAGGCATTGTCTTCTTCATCCCGGAATCCGACGATGGACAGGAAACGCTCGGCGATACCGTCATCCAGGTAGGGCAACAGTCGCTCTTCGGCCTGTTTGACAAAGTGATCGGTGAATTCAACCGTCGAACCCCGGGGCGCGCTGACGGGCATGATGATTACGCCGCGGTCTTCGGTCGGGGCCAGTTCCTGGGGCAAACGGGGAAAAATCACCACCGCCACAATCAGCCCGACGATACCGAGCCCGAGCAACAGCCCGGGCTGGTTCAGGGAAAACCGCAGCATTCTCTGATAGCCGTGGGTGAGGCCGTTCAGGATGCGCTCACTGAAGGCCCAGAGCCGATGCCCCTCGGCACTTTCGGGACTGTGCCGGAGCCACTTGGAACAGAGCATCGGCGCCAGGGTCAGAGCTACCAGGCTGGAGACCACCACGGCGGCAGCCAGGGTGAAGCCGAATTCCGCAAACAACCGGCCCACGTTGCCGCCCATGAACGAGATGGGCACAAATACCGCCACCAGAGTCAGCGTGGTGGCGATCACCGCGAAAGCCACCTGCTTGGCGCCCCGGTAGGCCGCCAGCAACGGTGGTTCGCCTTCATCAATGCGACGCTGGATGTTCTCCAGCATGACAATGGCATCGTCCACCACCAGGCCGATGGCCAGAATGATGGCCAACAGGGTCAGCACGTTGATGGAAAAGCCCAGGAAACCCAGGCCGATAAACGCACCGATCACCGCCACCGGAATGGTGACCGCCGGAATCAGGGTTGCGCGCCAGGAGCGCAGGAACAGGAAAATAACCAGTATCACCAGCGATACCGCAATCGCCAGCGTGGTCAGAACCTCTTTGATCGAAGCCCGAATAAACACCGATTCGTCATAGCTCTCGGCAATACGCACTTCCGGCGGCAAGGTCTCGCGAATCTTCACCAGCTCCGCCTTCACCGCATCCGACACCGCTACCGTGTTGGCCTTGGACTGGCGGATTACCCCCATCCCGATAGCGGTTTCGCCATTGGCCCGCAAACGACCAACATCCGATTCCACCCCGACCTGAACATTGGCAACCTCGCCCAGGCGCAACAGGTCGTTGCCATCCCGGCGGATCACCAGATTGCGGAAATCTTCCACATTTGACAACCGCCCTTCCGCGCGCACGGTAAAGTTGCGGGTGGAGGAGTCCACTGAACCGGCCGGTAACTCCACGTTGTTCTGCCGCAGTGCCTGCTCCACCTCGGCAACGGTTATGTTCCGGGCCGCCAGGCGGGTGCGGTCGAGCCAGACCCGGATGGCGTAACGGCGTTCACCGCCAATCCGGACATCGGCAACACCGTCCAGAACCGATAACCGGTCTGCCAGAACCCGATCGGCGAAGTCACTGAGTTCGGCACTGTCCCAGACGTCACTGATCAGAGTTATCCACATCATTGGCCGGGCATCGGAATCGGCTTTTTGAACCACCGGGGGATCGGCCTCATCCGGCAACTGGTTCAGAACCCGGGACACCGCATCGCGTACGTCGTTGGCGGCAATGTCTACATCCCGGGAGGTATCAAATTCTATTGAGGTTCTGGATTCACCCTGTTCGGTTGAGGATTCGATGGAGCGAATGCCTTCAATGCCACTGATGGCCCCTTCAATCACCTGGGTAATCTGGGTGTCGACCACTTCCGCCGCAGCGCCGGTGTAATCGGTGGACACCGAAACCACCGGCGGATCAATATCCGGATATTCCCGAACCGGCAAGCCCAGCAAGGCGGCCACGCCGAATACGACAATCAGCAGGCTCAGAACGGTGGCAAACACCGGGCGTTTGATGGAGACATCGGACAGCACCATGGATCAGGACTCCACGGTCCGGGCAAACCGGTTTTCCGGAATCGCCTGGTCGTTACTCTGTACTTCAATGCGGTCGCCGGTACTCAGGCGATCCTGCCCGGTTACTACCACGGCATCGTCCAGGGTCAGGCCAGAGGTAATTTCCACCAGACCGGGCATGCGCGAACCGGTCGCCACCGATACCCGGCGTGCCACGCCGTCTTCGGCAACAAACACATACTTGTCGTCGCCACGAATCATCACTGCCTGCTCCGGAATCACCAGCCCTTCCCGTTCCTGCAGGGTCAGTGACGCCGACATGAACTGGCCCGGCCGCAGACGACCGTCCGGATTATCGATAATGGCTCGCACCGACAGGGTTCGGCTCAATTCGCTGATGCGGGTGGCGAGTTCCACCAGCTCTCCCCGGAAGACCTCGTCTGGGAATGCCGGCGTGGAGGCAATCACCGATTGGCCTACCCGAACCTGGCCGACAAAACGTTCTGGAACCGCAAAACCCATTTCCATTCGATCGGTGGTGTCCAGCGTGGTAATGGTGGTGCCCGCTTGCAGATATGCCCCCACGCTGATGTCGCTCAGGCCCACCACACCGGAGAACGGCGCTTCAATGCGATGGTTTTCCAGCCGCACCCGGGCAGCCTGTCGCTGGGCTTCAGCCACACTCACGGCGGTGACCAGTTCATCCACCTGGGACTGGGACACGCTATTGTTGGAGCGCAAACGCCGGGCCCGCTCCAGTTGCCGCCTGGCATCGGCCAGCTGGGCTTCAATCACCTGGAGATCGGCACGGGCCTGACGATCGTCGAGACGTAACAGGACATCGCCCTGAGATACTTTCTGTCCGGGTTCGAGGTTGATCTGCACCACCCGACCGGTGACTTCGGTGGTCAGTTCCACGGCATTCAGTGCCTTGAGGTTGGCCACCGAACGAATCTCATCCCTGACCTGCTGCAATCTGGGCGCCACTGCACTGACTTTGCTGGCCCTCGGCTCCTCACCGGCCTGTTCTGTGGACGAGGAATCCATCGCCAAAAAGAACACCGCACTTCCGGCACCCGCTGCAACCAGTACCACCGCAATCAGCCATTGCTTCCACATGGGTATCGCAAACCTTTCCGAGTTCAGTTCTGCGGGACAGCCCCGCTTTCATGTTTCTGAATCACCAACACCACTTCACCCACATCGACACCCCACTTGCTCATGGTGGTCTGGTTGATCAGGGTGTCGGGAGTAACCAGGTACATCCAGTCGTCCATCCGGACATCGATCGTGCCATCGCCGTATGCCACCCGCAGGACATAATTCATGTGTATGGCGTTGCCCTGCCAGCGCATGGTGCCGGCTTCCACCACGTCGCCGGCGCTGGCGTGATAGCTGCCGTTGTCCGGTGTCAGCGTCCAGATCCGGGTCTGGACCTCGCCGTCGTTGAAACGGAACACCTCATCCAGCGTACCGACACCGTTTTCATCCCAACTGGCCACAATGTCTGCGTCGAAGGTACGGATAACCTGGCCGGCGTAGTCCTTGACCACCCCCCGGGCCGAAAGTTCGCCCCGGAAAAACTCCGAGGGCACCAGCTCCGGTGCCTGGCCCTGATAATCCTCCAGATTCGGCCCGGCACACCCTGCCAGCATCAGGGTCATTAACAGTATAAGACCACCGCTTCGAAGACCATGGAAAAGACCGGGGAAAGGCTGCGTTTGCATGACTTTTACACTCCTTGGCGACTACCGGATAGCAACAGAACGTTTTCAGCATTACGGACCCATGGCCGTGCCCGATCAGTCCCCGGGCCCAACCGTCATTTCAGCCAATTGTCCATTCTGACATCAGCACCAGCGCTTTCCGTCAATGGCAGCCCGCCGGGAATACCGTACAACTGCACACACAGTGGCCTTTCTGGCCCAACCAATTCCGGATGATCAATGCATGTGAGGACTGGCTATGCCTGTGTATAAAGCGCCCCTGAGGGACATGAAATTCCTGCTCAATGACGTATTCGATTACCCGCGGCACTACCAGACACTGGCCTCCGGTGAGAACGCCACGCCCGACATTGTCGACGCCATTCTGAGCGAATGCGGCCGTTTCTGCGAAGAGGTGCTGAGCCCGCTGTATCAGTCCGGCGACGAAGAAGGGTGCCACCTGGAAAACGGTGAAGTGATCACCCCCAAGGGCTATAAAGAAGCCTACGAGCAATATGTGATGGGCGGCTGGCAGGGCCTGTCGGCACCGGAGGAATTCGGGGGCCAGGGCCTGCCGGCCTCCATGGGCCTGTTGAAGCAGGAAATGATGGGCACCGCCAACTGGTCCTTTTCCATGTACCCGGGCCTGTCCCTGGGGGCCATGAACACCATCTATCTGCACGGCGATGAGCAGCAGCAACAGACTTATCTGGCGCCGCTGACCGAAGGCCGCTGGGGCGGCACCATGTGCCTGACCGAGCCCCAGTGCGGTACCGACCTGGGCCAGGTCAAAACCCGGGCCGAACCCCAGGCCGACGGCAGCTACAAACTCACAGGCACCAAGATCTTCATTTCCTCAGGCGAGCACGATCTGACCGAAAACATCGTTCACATCGTGCTGGCCCGTCTGCCGGATGCCCCGAAAGGCACCAAAGGCATCAGCCTGTTTATCGTGCCCAAGTTCCTGCCCGATGCCCAGGGCGGTGTCGGTGAGCGCAACGCCGTCAGTTGCGGCGCGCTGGAGAAGAAAATGGGCATCAAGGCTTCGGCCACCTGTGTGATGAATTTCGATGGCGCCACCGGCTATCTGATCGGCCCGGAGAATCAGGGCCTGGAGTGCATGTTCACCTTTATGAACACAGCCCGCATCGGTACGGCAATTCAGGGGGTTGGCCCCGCCGAGCTGTCCTACCAGTGGGCTCTGGATTACGCCAAGGAGCGCCGTTCCATGCGGGCGCTGTCCGGCAAGAAAGAGCCGGATGAAGTTGCAGACAGCCTGATTCACCATGCCGATGTCCGGCGTATGCTGCTGACCCAGAAAGCCATCGCGGAAGGCGGCCGCTCCATGCTCTATTACGCCGCCAAGATCGCGGACCATATGGTGGAAGCGCATACCGCCGGCGATACTGCCAAGGTTGAGAAATATGACGACAAACTGGGCTTCCTGACGCCAATCCTGAAGGGATTCCTGACCGAGCTGGGCTGTGAAGCCACCAATCTGGGCATGCAGGTGTTCGGCGGCCACGGCTACATCCGCGAACACGGCATGGAGCAGATTGTCCGGGATACCCGTATTGCCACCCTGTATGAGGGCACAACCGGCATCCAGGCCCTGGACCTGCTCGGGCGCAAGGTCTTGCTGATGACCCAGGGCGGAGCGGTGCGGGAATTCACCCTCAAGGTGGCAAATTTTGCCCGCAAGCACCTGACCAACAAACAACTGCGGCCAATGGCGGTGGAGCTGCTCAAGCTGACCGCCCAGTGGAACCTGCTGACCGTGCGCGTGATGTTGGCAGCACGCAAGGATCGCGACGTGGTCAGCGCCGCCGCCAACGACTTCCTGATGTACAGCGGCTACGTGACCATGGCGTATATGTGGCTACGCCAGGCGGCGGTGGCCAGCGATAAACTGGAAAACGGCGGCGATGAATCTGACGCCTTTTACCGCACCAAACTGGCGACCGCCGAGTTCTATTATGAGCGCTTGCTGCCCCGGGCCCAGGCCCACGCCACCAGTATGCTGAGCCCGACCCGCAACCTCATGCAGGTGGCGCCGGAAGAGATGGCCTTTACCGGTTAAGCTCCGGTATTTTCCCGTCCCGGGCGCTGCCCGGGACACTTTTCCTGTTCATGACCAACCGGAAACCGGGGTTGAAATCCTGTTGATACGACCTCAACTCTCCTCCTGCCTTACCACTTTTCTCACAATGCACTGAGGTTTAACGACTTTTAGAGACATCACCATTCTCGCGCATAAAAGAAGGAGGTTCGAAAATGGACAATCGTACTGACGACTTTTATCCCACCCGTCTCGAGCGCCCGGCAGAGAGTTTCGAGCGCAAGGACCCGGTTATCCACAGCCAGGGAACCGACCGCCACAATGGGCCGTTGAGCGAAACTGAACTGGCCCGGTATGAACGGGACGGCTTTCTGGTATTCAACAACTTTCTGGATCAGGAAACGGTCAAACGTTTCCGGGACGACCTGCGAGCCTATGAGAATGACGACAGCATCCTGCGTTCCGAAGGCACTATTACCGAGCCAGGCAAGCAGGAAATCCGCTCTATTTTCGGGATCCACGAACTGTCTGATCGCTTCGACCGACTGACCCGGGAGTCCCGCCTGCTGGATATGGTGCACCAGCTACTGGGCAGTGATGCCTACATCCACCAGTCACGCATCAATTTCAAACCCGGTTTCCACGGCAAGGGCTTTGACTGGCATTCGGATTTCGAGACCTGGCACGCCGAGGACGGTATGCCGCGCATGCGGGCCGTCAGCTTTTCCATCGCCCTCACCGACAACACCCCACTCAACGGCCCATTGATGCTGATTCCCGGCTCCCACAAAACGTTTGTGCCCTGTGTCGGCCGCACGCCCGAGGACAACTACCAGTCCTCACTGAAAAAGCAGAAGCTGGGAGTCCCCAACGAACAGGACCTGCAGAAGATGGCCGATCAGTACGGCATCCAGGCGCCTACCGGGCCAGCGGGCTCTCTGATCATATTCGAGTGCAACACGTTGCATGCCTCCAATGCCAATATGTCACCCTGGCCCCGCAGCAATCTGTTCTTCGTCTACAACAGTGTGGAAAACCGTCTGGAACAGCCATTCTGCGGCAACAAACCGCGGCCCGACTTTCTGGGTAATCGCAGCCATACCGAGGCCCTGCGCCCGGTTCGTTCACCGGATCTGCGCCGCACCGGTTAAGCGATGGCCCAATAACGAAAAAGGGGAAGCCACAGGCTTCCCCTTTTGTAACGGATCAAAACTCTGATCAGAGACCGTACTTGGTCTCAATAGCCTCGTAGATTCCGTTGTTCTTGATGGTTTCCAGGCCCTGATTCAGTTTCTGGATCACCTCGTCCGGCGTTTCCATGTTCATGGCCAGGTACAGTTCGGTCTTGTTGAACGAATACACCGGAACCAGCCCTTCCACATCCTGCTGGGAGGCAAAATAGGGCCCGGCCAGCTGGTCCGCAATCCAGAGGTCAACCTGCCCCAGTTCCAGACGCTTCGGGTTCAGATCGTCGCTTTCCATCTCCGAGACCTTATAGCCGCGCTCCAGCAGGTATTCGGTCATGACGTCACCGCGATAGCCGGCATACAGCAAACCCCGGGTATCTTCCAGATCGTCGATCTGCAGGTTGGTGCCGGCCGGGGCAAAGATGGTCCACAGGTTGTTCGCCAATGGCCCTACCCACTTGAACTGCGGTGCCCGGCTTTCGGTATAGGTGGTGCAGAAGATCCCGTGGTTCTTTTTGTTCAGGGCCCGGTTGTAGCCGTAATCCCAGTTCCGGAGCTTGATGACATAGTCGAGCCCGGACGCCTGCAGCACCGCTTTCACCATCTCGGTGCACAGTCCATCAATGCCATCGCCGTTATGCTCGAAGGCACGGCCGGTGGAACTCATGTTGTACGGAGGAAAGTTCTCGGTGTAGATGTAGAGTTTGTCTGAGCCCAGAGCGGGCTGAGGGCTCCTTCCTGAATTATTTCCCGATGCAGAAACTGCTGAATATTTTCCCCAGAAGCTCATCCGGGGTCAGATGCCCGGTGATTTCCCCCAGGGCATCCTGAGCGGCCCGCAGATCTTCGGCCAGCAATTCACCGGCGCCGTAACCTTCCAGCTGAGTCTGGCCTTGCAGCAGGGAATCCCGGGCACGTTCCAGGGCATCCAGGTGCCGGCGCCGGGCCAGGAAGCCACCTTCGGTGGTGCTGGCAAAGCCGATGCATTCTTTCAGATGCTCACGCAGAACCTCCAGACCCTCCGCAGCTTTTGCTGCCAGACGAATCACCGGAGCGGTCTGATGCGACTCGGCGCTGATACCCAACGGTTCACCAGACAGATCCACCTTGTTCCGGATCACCGTCACCGGTGCACTCCTGGGCAGTTGATCAATAAAATCCGGCCAGATTTCATGGGGCTCGGTTTTGTCGGTGGTGGTGGCATCCACCATCAGCAAAATACGATCGGCCTGTCGGATTTCTTCCCAGGCCCGGGCAATACCAATCTGTTCCACTTCGTCCGGGCTGTCCCGCAGGCCGGCGGTATCAATAATGTGCAGCGGCATACCATCGATGTGGATATGTTCCCGCAACACATCCCGGGTTGTGCCCTCGATGGCGGTGACAATCGCAGCCTCCCGCCCCGCGAGGGCGTTCAGCAGGCTGGATTTGCCGGCATTGGGCCGGCCGGCAATAACCACTTTCATGCCGTCCCGCAGAATGGTGCCTTGCTGGGCTTCACCGAGAATCTGCTGCACCTGCTCCAGCAGGCCCTGCAAGTCAGAAGCAACTTTGCCATCGGCCAGGAAATCGATCTCTTCCTCCGGAAAATCGATGGCCGCTTCCACGTAGATGCGCAGATGGGTGATGGCCTCCACCAGGTTATCCACACGTTTGGAGAACACCCCCTGCATGGAACGCACGGCACAGCGGGCCGCCTGTTCCGAACTGCTTTCAATCAGATCAGCAATGGCCTCAGCCTGGGCCAGGTCCAGTTTGTCATTGAGAAACGCTCTTTCGGAAAATTCACCAGGCCGGGCCAGCCGGGCCCCCAGGCTGCAGACTTCCCGTAACAGGATATCCAGAATCACCGTGCCGCCATGGCCCTGAAGCTCGAACACATCCTCGCCGGTAAAGGAGTGCGGGTTGGGAAAGTACAGACCGATGCCCTCATCAATCAGCTCTCCCTGACGATCCCGGAACGGGCCGTAGTGGGCGTATCGGGGTTTTGGCTCAAAGCCCAGCATGGTGCGGGCAATGGCCATGGCCCTGGGTCCGGACACCCGGACAATCCCCACCCCGGCCTGGCCCGGGGCAGTGGCGATGGCGGCAATGGTGTCAGTCGCTGGCTGCATCTTGATTTTCCTGAAATAGAAATGACAAAGGCTCCACAAGGGAGCCTTTGTCAGGTCAGAAGCACTGTTGAATCAGTACTTCTTGCCTGCCGTTTCCGCTTCGATCTTGCGGGTAATGTACCACTGCTGGGAGATCGAAAGAATGTTGTTCACCAGCCAGTACAGAACCAGACCGGCCGGGAACCACAGGAAGAACACGGTGAAGATCAGCGGCATCAGCTTCATGATCTTGGCCTGCATGGGGTCCGGGGGCGTCGGGTTCAGGCTCATCTGGATGAACATGCTGGCGCCCATCAGGATCGGCAGGATGAAGTACGGGTCCATCTGGGACAGATCCTGAATCCACAGCATGAACGGCGCATGACGCAACTGGACACTTTCAAACAGTACCCAGTAAAGCGAGATGAACACCGGCATCTGCACCAGTATTGGCAGACAGCCCCCGAGCGGATTGATTTTCTCGCGCTTGTACAGCGCCATCATTTCCTGGGACATGCGCTGGCGATCATCGCCATAGAGCTCTTTCAGCCGGGTCAGTTGCGGAGCGACCGCGCGCATTTTTGCCATGGAGCGATAGCTGGTGGCGGAGAGGTGGAAGAACACCGCTTTTACCAACACCGTCAGCAGGATGATAGCGACACCCCAGTTACCGACCAGACCATAGAACCATTCAAGAATGTAGAACAGCGGCAGGGAAATGAAGAACAGCCAGCCGAAATCAACGGTGCGATCCAGGTTCGGAGCCAGAGCTTCCAGCCGATCAATGATCTTGGGACCGACATAAGCAGTGGCGCCCACTTCTGCGGTCTCACCCGGTGCTACCGTCGTGGCAGGATAAACAAAGCCCATAACATGGAGATCGCCCCGTCGGGTGGTCTGGAACTGGGCTTTCTGGTCCCGCTCGGGTATCCATGCTGTCAGGAAGTAATGCTGCAGGAAGGCCAGCCAGCCATTAGTGACCGACTGATTGACGCGCTTCTCTGACAGATCCTCGAAATCGTACTTCTCATACGGATCTTCCGGGGTACTGATCACCATGCCCAGATAAGCCCGGATTCCCATGCTGGCCTGGGAGGTCGGATCCGGCGCCTGATCACGCACGATCTTGCCGGTGAAGTTACCTTGCCATGGGCTTTCTGAACGGTTGTCGATCAGGTAGCTGACATCAATCTGATAGCTGTTGCGGGCCAGATGATAGCGTTTGGTGATGGCTACACCGCTGTCAGTGGTGTACACCAGGTTGATGGTAAGTTCATCTTCCCCTTCCGCCAGCTGGTAACTGCCGGTTTCTGCCTGAAATACCGGAGCTTCACCGGCCTGGCTGCCATCCGGGCCATCGCGACCGATCAGGCCGCTTTCCAGAAGATAGGTGCGGGTACTGGTATTGGTCAGAAGTTTCAGTGGCTGTTCGCTGTCCAGAGACTCGTCGTATTGCAACAGGGAACTGTCAACCACATTACCGCCTACGCGGTCGATCTTCAGCTCGTAAACATCCGTGGTCACGGTAATAAAACGATCTGCCAGATCCTGATCGCTGTTGGCGGAGGTTGACGCCAGTGACCCGGTCTCCGGCGTTGCAAACTCTTCGCCGCCTGCGTTGTTATCCTCAGGCAGGATCATGTCATCGGTGCTGTTGGTAGCACTGCTGTCTGAGGAAGATTGCGCCTCGGCAACCTGTTCTGTTTGAGGCTGGTGATAATCCTCGTTCCAGGCAAGTACCATCAGGTAACTGACAATGGCGAGGCCGGCAAACAAAACGATGCGTTGAATATCCATAAACTTAGTGTCTGGTCTGAGTAGTGGAATGAGTGCTTTCTGTCGGATTGCAGGCCTGGCCGGAGCGAGGCGCCGTATTCAGTTCCGTTCCCGGTACCGGATCATAACCGCCTTCTGCCCAGGGATGACACCTGAGTAGCCGGGCTGTTGCCAGGTAACCGCCTTTAAGAGGTCCGTGATGTTGGATGGCCTCGACGGCGTATTGTGAACAGGTAGGGTAATGACGGCAATGGCTGGCCATCATCGGACTGATGGCATACTGGTAGAACCGGATGGGCAAGAGCAGGAGTTGACGCATTACTCCGTACCTCTGGGATTGCCGACGGATTGATCAGGCGTGGACTGCCGGTATTTTTTCTTTACCCGATGCCAAAGATCATTCAGTGAGGAACGGACCGTATCGTTATCCAGCCGATCCAGCCCCTGGCGGCCGAGCACAATGATATCCAGGCCTGGCAGATCTGGTTGGAGCCGGAAGGTTTCCCTTACCTGACGCTTGATCCGGTTTCTCTGAACGGCGAGCCGAAGATTCTTCTTGGAGAAGATCAATCCGACCCTGGCGTGTCCCAATGAGTTGGCAGAGGCCAGGATCAGAAAATTCCTGTGCGGAACTTTCAGCGTTACGTCATTGAAGACCCTGCTGTAATCCGAAGGTTTCAACAGTCTGTGAGACTTCGGAAACGTCAAGGCCTTCATGAGGCAGGCTTCAGATTACGCAGACAGGCGTGCACGGCCCTTGGCACGGCGACGAGACAGTACCTTGCGACCATTGGCTGTCGCCATACGGGCACGGAAACCGTGAACGCGCTTGCGCTTCAGGACGCTCGGTTGGAATGTTCTTTTCATGGTGATGTTCTCACAAATCGTCGATGGACATTGATCAGTGGCTGGAAAATAGACAGCCAAAACTGGAGCGGCATTCTAGTCAAATACGGGTGCAAGTTCAATGGTTATGGTTTGGTCAGGCAAGATTCTGGCATGGGTACTAACCGACATGGCGACTAATAGAATCTGTAAGGTCTTTTAAAAATTCTTTCAAAGATATTTATTACTGTTGTTAGGCACCTTGATTTCTGTGGATAAGAGAAATTTCATCTTAGTAATCATGAAATTAACACCATGACAAAGCTTGTGACAGATACCGGTGAGCCCTGTGGATTTCGTCATCACGGATTGTGCACAAGTGGGATAGGTGATGGTGAACCGAGTTATGCAAGTATCCGTCAAGATCTTTCCCACAGGACTGACCCCTGGGTTTGCACAAGCTTCTGTGAATAACTTTTTTTCAGACATTTTCTGTACACAAGGCTGTAGATATGTCTGAAACAATCTGAAAAATATAAAGAAAAGTTTCCACAGGGTGTTTATGACAAAGGTATCCGGCCTTTTACTGAAGGCTCGTGCAGGTTAGAATCTCCGGTCACTTCAGGCACCGGTTGGCGTTGGTTTAACAGTGCCTTATCAGTCAGGTTTTCGGGAGCAGGCGGTCGTGCCGAACAGTATGTGGCATCAATGTCTTGAAGTACTCCGGGATGAGTTTCCCGCACAGCAGTTCAATACCTGGTTGAGGCCCCTTCAGTCTGATCACCGGGAAGGGCAGCTCATGCTGTTTGCCCCGAACCGGTTTGTGATGGACTGGGTCAACGAAAAATACCTTCGCCGTATAGAAGAAGTATTGAAGGATCTGAATGGTGGTCAGGCGCCACGAGTCATGATGAAAGTGGGCTCTGCGCCCAAGCCCACAGATCCGGTGGTTCGCTCCGAAGTGGCGCCGCCGGTCCGGGTCTCGGAAGAAACCGAGCAGACCGTTACGGAAGAAGAAAGAAGTGTTGCGGCTACTGTTGCGGATTCAGCACCAAGAGCGATGTCTGCGCCGGCACCCAAGGCCCAGGCCGAGCGCCGTCCGGTGCAGGTAGAAGGTGATATCAAACACCAGAGTTTTCTTAACGAAACCTTTACCTTCGATACCTTTGTCGAGGGTAAATCGAACCAGCTGGCCCGGGCTGCCTCCATGCAGGTGGCGGAAAACCCCGGTGGTGCCTACAACCCGCTGTTTCTTTATGGCGGCGTGGGCCTGGGTAAAACTCACCTGATGCATGCCATTGGCAATGAGATTGTGCGTCGCAACCCGCGCGCGAAGGTAGCCTATCTGCGTTCGGAACGGTTTGTGGCCGACATGGTCAAGGCACTGCAGCTGAATGCCATCAATGAGTTCAAACGCTATTACCGGTCGGTGGATGCGCTGCTGATTGACGATATCCAGTTTTTTGCCCGCAAGGAACGCTCTCAGGAGGAGTTTTTCCACACCTTTAACGCGCTGCTTGAAGGTGGCCAGCAGGTGATCGTGACCTGTGACCGTTTCCCGAAAGAAATCTCGGATATGGAGGAGCGGCTGAAATCCCGCTTTGGCTGGGGCCTGACGGTGATGGTCGAGCCTCCGGAACTGGAAACACGGGTGGCGATCCTGATGAAGAAGGCGGAACAGGCCAATGTGAAACTCAGCAGCGAGGCCGCGTTCTTTATTGCACAGAAAATCCGATCAAACGTTCGTGAGCTTGAAGGGGCGCTGCGTCTGGTGATAGCGAATGCTCACTTCACTGGCTCGGAGATTACCCCGCCGTTTATCCGTGAGAGCCTCAAGGATCTTCTGGCCCTGCATGAAAAGCAGGTGAGCATCGATAATATCCAGCGAACGGTGGCTGAGTACTACAAGATCAAGGTGGCGGATCTGCTGTCCAAACGCCGCACTCGCACAGTGACCCGGCCGCGCCAGGTGGCTATGTCCCTGGCCAAGGAACTGACCAACCATAGCCTGCCGGAGATTGGCGACGCGTTCGGTGGGCGTGACCACACCACCGTTCTGCATGCCTGTAAAAAGATTGTTGAATTGCAGGAAACCGATCCCGGTATCCGTGAGGATTATCAGAATTTTATGAGATTGCTGACCACCTGATTTGTGGTGGCCCGTACGAACAACACATACATTCACTTCCGATAACTGAAGCCGAGTGCCATGAAACTGACCATCAGCCGTGAATCACTGATCACCCCGCTGCAAAGCATCGCGGGCGTTGTGGAAAAGAAACAGACCATGCCGGTGTTGTCCAACGTCCTGCTGGAAGCGGAAGACAATACGCTGACACTGACCGGTACCAATATGGAAGTGGAGCTGGTGGCTCGGGTAGCACCAGTCCATGTGGATCAGCCTGGTCGTATCACGGTTCCGGCGCGGAAGTTGGCGGATATCTGCCGGGCCCTGGGGGATGAGGCGCCTATCGATCTGGCACTGGAAGGCGATCGTCTGCATCTGCGTTCTGGCAATTCCCACTTCACCCTGTCGACGCTGCCGGCGGAGCACTTTCCCAATGTCGAAGATGAGCCGGAAAGCTTCC
This sequence comes from Marinobacter sp. C1S70, assembly GCF_000475355.1. Classification (NCBI taxonomy): domain Bacteria; kingdom Pseudomonadati; phylum Pseudomonadota; class Gammaproteobacteria; order Pseudomonadales; family Marinobacteraceae; genus Marinobacter; species Marinobacter sp. C1S70. The sequence goes on from NZ_AXBW01000041.1 coordinate 65,270, forward strand.
GCCTGGCATTGCCACAGAAAGAGCTCGGTCGCATGCTGGATGCCACTGCGTTCGCCATGGCCCAGCAGGATGTGCGTTATTACCTGAACGGGTTGTTGCTGGAAGTGGATGTGAATCATGCCCGGGTTGTGGCTACCGATGGTCATCGTCTGGCCATGGCCCAGTTAGATCTGGATACCGGGTGTCCGGAGTTGCGGCAGGTTATTGTGCCTCGTAAAGGTGTGCTGGAGCTGGCCCGGCTTCTGGATGATGAAGAATCGCCGGTTACGCTGGTCATCGGTGACAATCATCTGCGGGCGACGGTGGGCAGCTATACCTTTACCTCCAAGTTGATTGAAGGCAAGTTCCCGGATTACAACCGGGTGATCCCGCGGGGCGGCGACAAGACCGTACTGGCTGATCGTTCAACGCTGAAAAGTACCCTGCAGCGGGCGGGCATTCTGTCTCACGAGAACATCCGTGGTGTGCGCCTGAACCTTTCTCCCAACCAGTTGCAGGTGTTCGCCAATAACCCTGACCAAGAACAGGCCGAAGATGCGTTGCCGGTGGAGTATCAGGGCGAATCACTGCAGATCGGGTTTAATGTAGGCTATCTGGTAGATGTCATGAATGCACTGGATGATGACCAGGTGAAGATTACGTTGTCGAATCCCAACAGCAGTGCGCTGATTGAGGCTCAGAACGACAACCGTTGCCTGTATGTTGTCATGCCGATGCGACTGTAATCAGGTTTGGAGGGCTCTATGGGTGCTGTAACGAATGGAATCAAAGGCGCGTTCAGGATCGGCCAGACCCTGTCTGTGCTTGGCCGCACCGGGGTAAACTGGGTTCGGGGCGATCGGCCCCCTGCCCCGAAACTGTTAAGGCAGACCTTCGAAAGCCTGGGCGCAACCTACATCAAGCTGGGACAATTTATTGCCAGCTCGCCGACCTTTTTCCCCAAGGAATATGTGGAGGAGTTCCAGTTCTGCCTCGACAAGACCCCGAGCCTTCCCTTCAGCGTAATCAAGAAGATCATCCGGGACGAGCTTGGTCGCCCTATTGATCAGGTGTATTCGGAAATTGATCCGGTTGCACTGGCTTCGGCATCCATTGCCCAGGTTCATGCTGCTCGCCTGCTAACGGGTGAAGAAGTGGTGATCAAGGTTCAGAAGCCGGGTGTGGAAAACATTCTGCTGACGGACCTCAACTTCCTTTACCTGTCTGCCCGAATGCTCGAGACGCTGGCCCCGAAACTGTCCTGGACCTCCATGTCCGGCATTGTTGATGAAATCCAGAAAACCATGATGGAAGAATGCGATTTCATCAAAGAGGCCAACAACCTGAAAGTCTTCTGGGAGTTTTTGCAGAATACTCACAATGAAGATGCGACCGTGCCGCGGGTGTACGAGCATTGCAGTACTCGCCGGATTCTGACCATGGAGCGTTTCCATGGGGTCCCATTGACGGATCTTGAGAGTATTCGAGGCTTTTCCCGTGATCCGGAGCGGACATTGATAACCGCCATGAACACCTGGTTTGCCAGCCTGACCCAGTGCGAGTTTTTTCACGCAGACGTTCATGCCGGTAACCTGATGGTGCTTGAGGATGGTCGGGTTGGTTTTATCGATTTCGGCATTGTCGGGCGTATCAGACCGGATACCTGGCAGGCCGTGAGTGATTTCATTTCCGCGATTATGGTGGGCAATTTTGATGGTATGGCCGACGCCATGATCCGGATTGGCGTCACCCGGCACACCGTGCGGGTGGACGATCTGTCTGCGGATCTTCAGCGTCTGTATCGTCAGATGGATCGTATGGTTCCGGATGATGTGCCCTATCAAGCGGAACAGGCCGAGGACGACGTGAATAATATCCTGATGGACATGGTAAAGGTTGGCGAAAGTCATGGTTTGCATTTTCCCCGTGAATTCGCCTTGCTGCTCAAGCAGTTCTTGTATTTCGACCGCTATGTTCACATCCTGGCGCCAGAGATGGATGTGTTCATGGACGAACGGCTAACCATGCTTCATTAACCGGTCTACCGGGGTTTCTAGTACACTAGGGCGATATCGGAAACGGTATCGCCCTTTCTCGTTTTGATCGTCCGAATTCTCAGCCTGAGCACTCCGTTAACCTATGGCGCTAGTCAAACTCCAGACACAGCATTTCCGAAACCTGTTATCTGCGCCTGTAGAATTTTCACCGTCCTTCAATCTTCTTTATGGCGCCAATGGCAGCGGTAAAACCAGTGTCCTGGAAGCGATTGGCTATCTGGGGCTTGGTCGGTCGTTTCGGGTCAGCCGGCATCAGGCAGTCGTGGCTCATGGGCAATCGAAACTGACTGTCTTCGGGGCACTGGATTCAGGTCTGTTGGCGCAAGAGTCTTCAGAGAAGGTTGAGCACAGGATTGGTATTTCCCGGGATGTCAGCCTCAAGGAAACCCAGTTGCGGGTAGATGGTGAGGCGGTTCGCAGTCTTTCGTTTCTGGCGATGCATCTGCCGGTCTCGGTCATTGATCCCGGGGTATTCGACATTGTTGCTGGTGGCCCGGGTAAGCGTCGGCAGTTTCTGGATTGGTTAGTGTTCCACGTGGAACCTTCCTTTTCTTCCCTGTGGCAACAGGTTCAGAGAGTCACGTCACAGCGGAATCAAATGCTGAGAAATGGTAGACTGGACGAATCGTTGATGCGGGTCTGGGATTCCCAGTACGGCGCCTTGGCGGAGTCGTTGAGTGACATCCGGGAAACCGTTTTCCAACGCTTCAAGATCGCTTTTGAATCGGTGTTGGCGGAGCTGGATGCGCCCTGGGTGGAAGGTCTGAAGATGGACTTTTATCCGGGCTGGGATCGAAGCACAGCGTTGACCGAAGTACTGGTTAACCATCGCGAACAGGAACGTCGTATGGGTCACACCTTGTACGGCCCGAACCGGGCGGATATCCGTCTGAAGTTTGGTGGTCGTCCGGTGGCGGAAACGTTCTCTCGGGGGCAGCAAAAGACACTGGTGATCCTGATGAAGATTGCTCAGGGCAAGGTGTTGAGTGATCTTGGCAAACAGGTGACGTTTCTGTTGGACGATATCAACGCCGAGTTGGATGTTCGTCATCGCGTTATGCTGGCTCGCAACTTACAGGAACTGCGTTGTCAGGTGTTTATCACCTCCATTGAGCATCCGGAACCGGACACGTTGTGGCACGATGGGGATACACCTGAATACAGAATGTTCCACGTGGAACATGGACAATTGACGGAAGAATAGCTGAGCCGGGCGGGTTCGCGAATGATCGTGTCGCCAGGGCTGGGCTCACCTCCAGGAGTCTCTTTTAATGAGTGAATCGAACTACAATTCCTCCAGTATCAAAGTCCTCAAAGGACTCGACGCGGTGCGTAAACGGCCCGGTATGTACATCGGTGATACCGACGATGGCACCGGCCTGCATCACATGGTCTTTGAGTTGGTGGATAACTCCATCGATGAGGCTCTGGCTGGTTACTGTTCTGAAATCGGCATCATCATCCACCCGGACGAATCCATTACCGTAAAAGACAACGGTCGCGGTATCCCGGTCGATCTTCATGAAGAGGAAGGTGTTTCGGCCGCCGAGGTCATCATGACCGTGTTGCACGCCGGTGGTAAGTTCGACGACAACTCCTACAAGGTCTCCGGCGGTCTGCACGGCGTGGGTGTGTCTGTGGTCAACGCCCTGTCTTCCTCGCTGACCCTCACCATCCGCCGGGATGGCAAGGTCTACGAGCAGAGCTACACCCACGGCGTGCCCAATGCGCCCCTGGGCGAAGTCGGTGAAACCGATGCCTCCGGTACCAAGGTTCACTTTATTCCCTCGCCGGAAACCTTCACTCATATCCAGTTCCATTACGACATCCTGGCCAAGCGCCTGCGGGAACTCGCTTTCCTGAACAGTGGTGTGCGTATCCGCCTGACGGATGAGCGTTCAGGCAAGGAGGAGATTTTTGAATATGAAGGTGGTCTGCGGGCCTTTGTTGAGCACCTGAATACCAACAAGACGGCCATCAACCGTGTCTTCCATTTCAACCGTGAGCGGGAAGATGGCATTGCGGTAGAAGTGGCCATGCAGTGGAACGACGCCTTCCAGGAAAACATCTACTGCTTCACCAACAATATTCCCCAGCGGGATGGTGGTACTCACCTGGCCGGTTTCCGGGCAGCACTGACCCGCTCTCTGAACAACTACATTGATCATGAAGGCCTGGGCAAGAAAGCCAAGGTAGCAACCTCCGGTGATGATGCCCGGGAAGGCCTGACCGCTATCATCAGTGTGAAAGTGCCCGATCCCAAGTTCTCCTCCCAGACCAAGGACAAGCTGGTGTCCTCGGAAGTGAAGACGGCCGTGGAGCAGGAACTGTATCAGAGCTTTGCGGAGTACCTGCAGGAGCAACCCAACGAAGCCAAGCAGATCGTTAACAAGATGATCGAAGCGGCCCGTGCCCGGGAAGCGGCCCGTAAGGCCCGGGATATGACCCGCCGTAAGGGCGCCTTGGACATTGCCGGCCTGCCCGGCAAGCTGGCGGACTGCCAGGAAAAAGACCCTGCCCTCTCCGAACTGTTCATTGTGGAGGGTGATTCTGCGGGTGGTAGTGCCAAGCAGGGCCGTGATCGTAAGACCCAGGCCATCCTGCCCCTGAAAGGTAAGATCCTGAACGTCGAGAAAGCCCGCTTTGACAAGATGCTGTCCTCTGCCGAGGTCGGCACCCTGATCACCGCGCTGGGTTGTGGCATCGGCCGGGAAGAATTCAACCCGGACAAACTCCGTTATCACTCCATCATCATCATGACCGATGCCGATGTGGACGGTTCTCACATCCGTACTCTGCTGCTGACCTTCCTGTTCCGCCAGATGCGGGAAATCATCGAGCGCGGCCATGTATTCATCGCCATGCCGCCGCTGTACAAGGTCAAACGTGGCAAACAGGAGCAATACCTGAAGGACGAGAAGGCGAAGGAAGCCTATCTGACCCAGTCGGCCCTGGAAGGCGCCCAGCTCTATGTGAACCCGGAAGCACCGGCCATCAAGGATTCCGCCCTGGAAACCATGGTGAAGGATTATCAGGCAGTGATGGCGATGATCGATCGCCTGTCCCGGGCCTATCCGGCCAAGGTACTGCAGCAGATGGTCTACAACAGTACGCTCAAGCCGGAACACCTGAAGGAAGAGGCTGAAGTGGCCCGTTGGGTGGCGCGCCTGGGTGAAGGTCTGGATCTGGATACCCGCACCGGCACCAAGTACACCTTCTCCGTGACTCGCGACGAGGAACGGGGCCTGTACCTGCCCAAAGTCACCATCTTTGTGCATGGCATTCCCCATGAGCATGTGTTCAGTCATGACTTCTTCGAGTCTTCGTCCTACGGGGCCATTGCCCGTCTGGGCGAGACCCTGGAGGGGCTGATTGAGGATGGCGCCTACATCCAGCGTGGCGAGCGCAAGCAGTCTGTGCTGTCCTTCGAGGGCGCCCTGGAGTGGCTGATGAAGGAAGCCCAGCGAGGCCTGAACATCCAGCGATACAAGGGGCTGGGTGAAATGAACCCGGATCAGTTGTGGGAAACCACCATGGATCCGGAAACCCGCCGGATGATGAAGGTCACCATTGAGGATGCGATTGCCGCGGACCAGATCTTCACCACACTGATGGGGGATGATGTGGAGCCACGGCGGGACTTCATCCAGAGCAACGCGCTGGAAGTGACCAACCTGGATATCTGATCAGACCAACCTTGTTGGCAATAAAAAACGGTGGCTCCTTGTGGATGCCACCGTTTTTTTATGGGTGTGTCCGGGGAACCCGGAAACCGGTGTTGTAATAACCTATTTCGAGGAGCCGGACTCTGCCCTCTTCCGTTCCTTTTCTTTTTCCTTTTCAATCAGATGTGGCGCCATCACCTCTTCCAGGGTATACCCCGTCAGGCGCCGGATGGTGCGCCAGAGGTAATAGAAGATCAGCATCATCATCACCATGGAGGGGATGGCAATCATCGGATAGCTCACCAGGGTCATGCGGCCCAGTTCCTCATTGAAGGCCTGGGTGCCCGAAGGGCTCACCACAATCCATTTCGCCAGCACATAATTCATGATGGACGAGAACAGGAAGGTGCCGGCAAAGAAATAGCTGGCCTTAAGTAGCCGCCCTTCAAACTCCTCCACGCAGTTCTTTTCTTCCAGTGAGGCCTGAATCTTGTCCACGTCCAGCACATTCGGGTTATAAAGCAGAGTACGGACCAGGGGGTACCTGGTGCGCGTAGACACCAGTACCGCCAGACCAATGACGGCGGGCACGGCCGCTTCCTTGATGGCGAGCCAGCCGGCATCCAGTTCCAGCAAACCAATGCCGCCGGTGAGGCCGACACTGATCAGGCCCAGCAAGGCGATGAAGTTTTTCTTGTGGTAGCGCACCAGCTCGAACAGGCCCCAGCCCAGGGGAAACGCCAGGCCGATGATCAGCGCATTGACGCTGCCGAGGTGTTCGTCACCACTGAACTTCATCAGAATCACCGAGGGAATGATGATACTGACCAGCAGGTCGATCCAGGGTCTGGGTTGGTGGTCTGGAGTGGGAGAATTACTCTGGGACGTCATGGTTACCGCCTGATCGGTGAATCAACGGCAGAACCCGAGGGGGCACTGCCGGAAAGAGCTTCCGGCAGTATACGACGAATAGGAAGTCAGACGTAACCGCCTGGTTCAGGCGCCCACTTCCTTCAGGCATTCCTCAACAATATTCAGCCCTTCTTCCAGCACTTCGTCTTCGATGGTCACCGGCATCAGGAATCGCAGTGTGTTGCCGTGCATACCGCAACTCAGCAGGATCAGTCCTTTCTCCTTTGCCTTTTTGGTAATGGCCCCGGCCAGTTCTGGCATGGGCTTGTGACTTTCCTTGCTTTCCACCAGCTCGAAGGCCGCCATGGGGCCCAGATTTCGAGCGTTGTCCACATGGGTGAACTGCTCCTGCCATTGGTCGAACCGGGCTCTGAGTTTCTCGCCCAGGCGCTGGCTCCTGCCAAGGATATCTTCTTCCTTGATGACATCGAACACCGCCAGGGCGGCGGCGCACGCGGTGGGGCTGCCGGTGTAGGTACCGCCCAGGGAGTTCGGGCCGGAGGAGTCCATCACCTTGTCGGTGCCGACGATGGCCGAGATGGGCATGCCATCGGCCATGGATTTGGCCATGGTCATAATGTCCGGCTCAATACCACTGTGTTCGATGGCGAACAGCTTGCCGGTGCGGCCAAAGCCACTTTGCACTTCATCCACGATCATCATGATGTCGTTTTCATCGCAGATCTTGCGGATGGCTTTCAGGAAACTTGGCGGTGCCGGGTAGAAACCACCCTCACCCAGAACCGGTTCCAATACGATGGCGGCGGTTTCATGGGCCGGGGAGTCGGCTTTCATGGTCATCGCCAGGCCACGCAGGGACTCTTCTTCGGAAATGCCATGGTAAGGCACCGGGTAAGGCGCGCGGTAGACCAGGCCGGGCATGGGCCCGAAGGAGGTCTGGTAAGGGGCGGCCTTGCCGTTCATGGCCATGGTGAAGAAGGTGCGGCCGTGGTAACCGCCGTCAAAACAGATAACGTTGTTTTTGCCGGTGGCTGCGCGGGCAATCTTGACCGCGTTTTCCAATGCCTCGGCGCCGGAGTTGGCCAGCATGACCTTGCCGTGGCCTTTTACCGGCACCACTTCGCTCAGTTTCTGGGCCAGCTTCACGTAGCCCTCGTAGGGCATCACCGTCTGGCAGGTGTGCATCAGTTTGTCGAGCTGCGCCTTGACGGCCTCAACCACCCTGGGATGTCGATGGCCGATGTTCAATACGCCGATACCGCCGGCGAAATCGATCATGCGTTTGCCATCTGCGTCCCAGACCTCTGCGTTCAGGGCGTGATCTGCAAATTGATCATTGGGGCTTGCTGCGCCCGCGGCGACGTATCGCTCTTTGAGTGCCTGCAATTCTTTGTTGCTCACTTTGCGTGTCTCCCTGTGTCAGGATTAGGAATTTCTAGTACCAGTGTAGGGAGTACGCACCCAACACACAAACCGACCAACGGGGCACTCAGTGTTCTGTCTGGCTCCCGGTGTCCCGGAATTGCAGGCTGGCCAGGCGCCGGTACAACGCGTTATCGCGGATCAACTGGTCGTGACTGCCCACTGCCAGCAGTCGGCCTTCGTCAAATACCGCGATCCTGTCGGCGTCCCGCACCGTTGCCAGCCGGTGAGCAATCACCAGGGTAGTCCGGCCCTCCGTGAGCGCCGGCATGGCCTGCTGAATCAGATGTTCGCTTTCCGCATCCAGGGCGCTGGTGGCTTCATCAAGCAGCAGAATCGGAGCGTCGGCCAACAGCGCACGGGCAATCGCCAGACGTTGTTTCTGGCCACCGGAAAGGCCCTGGCCGGCATCACCCAGGGGCGTGTCGTAACCCTGTGGCAGGGCCTGAATAAATTCGTGGGCGTGGGCAATACGGGCGGCCTGCTCGATCTCAGCCTGATTGGCCTCGGGCCGGGCGTAGCGCAGATTATCGGCGACAGTGCCATGAAACAGGGCGGGATTCTGCGGCACCAGAGCGAAACACCGTCGCAGGTCAGCCAGTGGAACCTTGGCGGTGTCTATGCCATCCAACCGGATAGAACCGTCCTGTAGCGGATAGAAACCCAGTAGCAGATCAAACAACGTGGATTTACCGGCACCGGACGGTCCGACCAGGGCAAGGGTTTCACCCGGCTGGATTTCCAGAGAGACCCTGGCAAGCGCTGGCCGTTCCGTGCGCCCGTTATAGCTGAAGCTCAGGTTATCCAGAGTAATTGCGCCGGTCACTGTGCCCGGGAGCCTGTCCGTTCCCGTCTCGGGACGCCGCTCCGGCTCGGTCTGCAGCAGCTCAAACAGGCGAGCTGCGGAACCGGCGGCGCGCTGTAATTCGCCAATCACCTCACTGATGGCTCCAGCCGCGACCCCCACCAGCAGGCTGTAGAACACAAAGGCTGCCAGCTCACCCGGTGAGATTCGGCCATGAATCACATCCAGCCCGCCAATCCAGATGACAATACCGACGGCGCCCATCACCAGGGAAATCGCCAATGTGGTCAGCCAGGCGCGCTGCCGAATCCGTTGCCGGGCAATATCGAAGGCTTTTTCAGAAACCTCGGCGAAGTAGCGGCGGTCGTGAGGCTGATGATTGAAGGCCTGTACGGTTTTGATCTGACTGAGATTCTCCCCGACATAACTGCCAACATCCGCCACCCGGTCCTGACTCAGTCGGGACAGCGCCCGCACCCGGCGGCCGTAAAACAGGATCGGCGCAATCACCAGCGGAAACCCCAGCAGGATGATGCTGGCCAGCTTGGCGTTGGTGACAAACAGAAGAATCAGCCCGCCGATAAGCATCAGCGTGTTGCGCAGCGCGATGGAGACGGTGGAGCCAATCACCGATTGCAGTACGGTGGTGTCAGCCGTAAACCGGGACTGAATCTCCAGGGCCCGGTTCTGTTCAAAGAAGCTGGGCGTGAGATCGATCAGGTGATTGAATACCCGTTTGCGAATATCTGCCACCACCCGTTCGCCAATCCAGGACACCAGGTAGAATCGGGCAAACGAACCAAAGGCCAGGCCGAGTACCAGCACGAAAAACAGGCCGATGGCTTTGGCGAGGTTGTCCGGAGACTGCGTGGCCAGGCCCTGATCGACCAGAATGCGCAGGCCCTGGCCCAGACCAAGGGTGATGCCGGCGGTAATAACCAGGGCAATCAGTGCCCCTACAACCGCACGTCGATAGGGACTGATAAACTCGATGACGAGTCTTAGAGCTTTACGAGGATTGGGGCTGATGGTCACTCTCCTGATCGATCAAAGTTTAATTAAGCCGTTTCTTTTACGATTTGTCCTCAGATGAAGACGTATCATAGCTGTTAGCAAGAGTGCACGGGATGGGGAGCCTTTCCGGGACCGTCAAAAGCCAGGGATGGCTTTTGTCGAGCGTACAGGGATGTATTTACAGCGTGTCCCGGAAAGGCTCCCCATCTCGGGCGCTCGACATCTCCAAAAGTTCAAGGATATTGCATTGAGAGCCTACGCCGACAACGACTACCCCGCCGATCATAAGCCCGACTGGTCGATTATTTCCGGGTTGTGGCCGTATCTTCTGGAATTCAGGGGGCGGGTCGTGTTGGCTATGGCGATGCTGGTTTTGGCAAAGCTGGCCACCGTCGCCACCCCGGTGGCACTGAAATACATTGTCGACTACCTGGACCAGAACCGCGGTGCCGACATGCTGCTGTGGATTCCGGTTGTGCTGGTGGTGGCCTACGGTAGCCTGCGTTTTGGTGCCACCCTGTTCAGCGAACTGCGGGATGCCGTGTTTGCGCGGGTCGCGGAGCGGGCTATGCGGCGGGTCTCTCTGCGGGTGTTTGAACACCTGCACCAGAGGGAACTGGGATTTCATCTGGACCGTAAAACCGGTGGCCTGGCCCGGGATATTGAACGCGGCACCAACGGCATCAGCTTTCTGCTGCGCTTCACCCTGTTCAACATCGTGCCTACCATCCTGGAAATCCTGCTGGTGGCGGGCATCCTGCTGGTGGTGTTCAACGTCGGGTATGTCGTCGCCATTCTGGTGGCGGTGGTTGTGTATGTGGTGTTCTCTATCAGGATCACCGAGTGGCGAACCAGGTTCGTGCGGGAAGCCAATGCCCGGGACAACCAGTCCAACTCGCGGGCCATCGACAGCCTGCTCAACTACGAAACCGTCAAATACTTCAACAACGAACGTTATGAAGCCGAGCTTTACGATCAGGACCTGGATGAGTGGGAAAAGGCTCGGTTGAAGAACCGCCTGTCGCTGGCCACCCTGAACGCTGGCCAGGCATTGATCATCGGCGTGGCGCTGATCGTCATTATGGCCATGGCGGTGGGCGAAGTGGCCAGTGGTGAAATCACCCTGGGTGATTTCACCATGATCAACGCCTACCTGATCCAGCTGTTCATTCCCCTGAATGCTCTGGGCTTTGTCTACCGGGAAATCCGCCAGGCGCTGGTGAATGTGGAGCGGCTGTTCAAGCTGTTGGGTGATGAGCCGGCAATCCAGGATGCGCCGGATGCCAGGCCGTTGGCTGTGGATAACGGTGAAGTGCGCTTTGAACACATCCACTTCGCCTACCGGCCCGACCGTCCCATTCTGCAGGATGTGAACTTTACCATTCCCGCCGGCCACACCGTGGCGGTGGTGGGCGCCAGCGGCGCGGGCAAATCTACCCTCGCCCGGTTGCTGTTCCGCTTCTACGAAGTCGATAAGGGCGCGATCCGGATTGATGGCCAGGATATCCGATCGGTTACACAGGACAGCCTGCGTTCGGCCATCGGTGTGGTGCCGCAGGATACCGTGCTGTTCAACGACACCCTTTACCGAAACCTGGCCTATGGCCGGCCTGAGGCCACCGAGGAAGAGGTGTACCGGGCGGCGAAAATGGCCCATCTGGAAAACTTTATCCACAGTCTTCCGGAAGGCTACGAAACGAAAGTCGGCGAGCGCGGCCTCAAGTTGTCTGGCGGCGAAAAACAGCGGGTGGCCATTGCCCGGGTTATCCTGAAGAACCCGCCAATACTGATCCTGGACGAGGCAACCTCCTCCCTGGACTCCTTGTCCGAACAGGCCATCCTCGGTGCCCTGAAAGAGGTCAGCCACCAGCGTACTACCCTGGTGATTGCCCACAGGTTATCCACAGTTCGCGATGCCAATAGCATTCTGGTGATGGACGGGGGCCGGATTGTTGAAAGTGGCAGCCATCACGAGTTGCTGGCCCGCGATGGTCATTACGCCCGTCTTTGGGAACAGCAACATCGGAGTGAGGATAACTGATGCCCGGGGCTATTGCTCCCCGAGCCGAAGCGCCAGTCCTGAAGCCCGCACCACCTGTTGGCTTACGCTGTCTTTGAACACCTGCGCATCGCCGGTAATCAGGCTGAACCAGTTCCTGGCCCGGGTGATGCCCGTGTACACCAGTTCCTTGGTGAGTACCGGGCTGAGGCGATCTGGCAGCACCAGGCAGGTGTGGTTGAACTCCGAGCCCTGGGACTTATGCACCGTCATGGCGTATACCGTTTCCAGCTGTTGCAAACGGCTGGGGGAAATCCAGCGAATGCCGCCGGTGCTGTCACCGCTCGGGAAGGCTACCCGAAGGGTCGCTTTTGGCTCGCCGGTTTCGGTCTTATCCCAGGGTACACTGAAGGTGAGGCCGATATCCCCGTTCATCAGGCCGAGGTTGTAGTCGTTGCCGGTGACCAGCACCGGCCGGCCGGCGTACCAGCCGTCGGTTTTGTCGATCAGTTTTTCAGCCAGCAGCTTCTGGGCGATACGCTGGTTCAAGCCCTCCACGCCCCAGGGGCCTTTGCGTAACGCACACAGCACCTGGAAATCGTTGAAGGCTTCCAGCACCTCAGCGGCGTGGGCATCCCAGGCTTCCCGGGGACTGTCGGCGGTCAAATCACAGCTGTGGATAACTTCCAGATAATGGCGATAGCCCACCGGTGTTGGCAGCGCCTCGCCATTCACCACCCGGCCCTGGCCGGCGTTGCGGAAAGCCTCCGGTGAGCCGGTGATGGCGTGGTAGCAGATCAGCTCAAGTGTTTGATCCGGATCGGGTTTTGGTGTTTGGCCGTTCAGCCAGATTACATCATCAAACCCGGCGTCCCGGATCTGACCCAGTACCTGGCTGGTGAGCTCGCTGGTGTTTACGGCTTCTGCCAGTTGACGGATACCACTGTCCTGTCCGAAGCGGTAGCTCTTGCGCAACATCGCCACCGCTTGGTCGAGTGGCTGGCCGGAGTTATCCACAAGGCTATCCGGCACCTGCGCGCCGGTGATGGCAGCCAGCCAACGGGCAGTATCCGGCGTGTAGTGGGCGTCCAGGGCCCGTTGGCAAAGTTCCCCCAGCACCGCACCGGCGTCCACTGAGGCCAGCTGGTCCTTGTCGCCCAGCAGGATCAGCTGAGCGCTGGCGGGCAGGGCATCGAATACCGAGGCCATCAGGTCGACATCCACCATGGATGCCTCATCGATGACCAGGATATCCACCAGTAACGGATTGTCTCGGTGATGTCGGAACTGGCGGGTGTCTGGCCGGCTACCGAGTAGCCGGTGCAGGGTGGTGACCTTGGTAGGAATGTCCTCCAGTTTCACGGAGCCGGGCAGGTCGGCCAGTGGCAGCTTGCTGACCGCACCGCCAATGGATTCGTTCAGCCGGGCGGCGGCCTTGCCGGTGGGTGCGGCCAGGCGGATACGGTACTTGCGCCCTGCCCGCTCCGGGCTTTCCCCGGCCACGGCCTGCAGGGCTGCCAGAAGATTCACCACGGTGGTGGTCTTGCCGGTACCCGGACCACCGGTGATCACGGCGAAGCGGTTACGGGCGGCCAGAGCGCAGGCCAGTTTCTGGTAATCCACCGGCTCTGTGGACTGGAACAGTTTGCTGAGCGCTGTGGATAAGGTTTGGGAGGCCGCCGATTGCGGGTCGGCCAGCGGCGATGGCAAGGCCAGTCGTTGCTGAATGCCCTCGGCAATGCGTTGTTCGTAACGCCAGAACCGGCGCAGGTACAGTCGGGTGCCGTTCAGTACCAGCGGTGCCGGCACGGAGCCATCGCTCACGGCCAGAGAACCCTGCAGGGCTGCGAGGCAATCGGTTAGCTGTACCCGTGACAGCAGTTCCTGTGGATAACGCCCTTGCAGGTTGGCCACCTCGCTCTCAGACAGGCCGGTATTGGCCGGTTCTTCCGGCGGCAGCGCCAGGGTCTGGCCGGCATCGTCGAGTAGCGTGGCCAGATCGATGCATACGTGCCCCCGGCCCACCTGGTGCGAGGTCAGTGCCGCCAACAGCAGCACCAGTGGTTGCGGGCCTTCGCCCTGCTCTTCGCTGAGTTCCCTGATCAGCCGGGCAAAGCCGGTATCCAGCGGGCGAATCCAGCCGGCCTGTTGCCATTGCCCTAACAGCGCCTCGGTGTCGTCAGGATGGGCCAGCAGCTGGGAGTTATCCACAGCCTCCGGTGATTCTGTGGCCGCCCGGTTCACTGGCGTGTCGTCACCCAGGTCCAGGGCAAACTGGTTTTCGGTATGGCGGGTACGGCTCATGCAGCCACCTCCCCGGACACCGGCTCGCCATCGAACAGGGCGTCCAGTTGTTCGATCAGCATCCTGGGGGGCTTGTCGGTAAAGGCGCCGCCGCTGGCGGAGTTCACCCCGCGCAGGAACAGGTACACCGCGCCGCCAATGTGCTGGTCGTAGTCGTATCCCGGTAAACGGGCCTTCAGCAGCCGGTGCAGGGCCAGCAGGTAGAGGATGTATTGCAGGTCGTAGCGTTTGTCCAGAATCGCCTGGCCCATGGCCTGGTCGGTGTAGGCGGCGTCGTCCTCGCCCAGAGCATTGGATTTGTAGTCCAGCACGTAATACTGCCCCTTGTGTTCAAACACCAGGTCGATAAAGCCCTTGAGCATGCCGTTGAAGCGGTTGGCCTCGGCCCGGGGCCGGTCCGCGCCGTTCAGGGTGTAACGGGTGACCAGTTTGTCCAGTGTATGGATGCTGACGTTACGGCTTTCAAACCAGAACTCCAGCTCCGGGCGCAGACTTTCCAACTGCGCCAGGCTGGCGGTATCCTCGCCATTACGATCCAGTCGCAGTGGTTTGCGGATCAGTTCCAGCAGCCAGTGTTGCAGGGGCTCGATCCAGTCGCCCCAGCCCCGGGTGCCGCAGCGGCGGCTCAGCTGTTCGTGCAGCAGCTCGGGGTTATCCACAACCCGCTGGAAGCCCTGCGCCGTGCACCATTCCAGTAATTCGTGCAGGAAGGTGCCGGGGCCGGCGCCCTTGGGGAAATGGTGATGGTTGCGCACCGCGGGCACGGGGGGCGCTTCATCAGTGTCGTCCTGGGCACTCTCTTCCAGCAGGTTCTGGGTCTGGGCGTCTTCCACCTCGCCGGTGAAGGTAATGCCGGTGCCGGCCATGCCGGTGTATTCGATGGTGGAGTAGCTGGCGATCCACCAGTCTTCCTTCGCTTCCCGGTTGGAGATCAGCGCCGGGCCCAGGGCTTCCGGGGCGGTTTCGGTGAATATTGTGTTTCCGGCTTCCGGCAGCGGGGTAATCCGGATTTCCGGGCGGCCCTGGGCCAGTGAGGCCAGAGCCTGGCTAATGGGCTGCTCCGGTGTTCCGGCAATCGCATAGCCCAGGCCGCTCTGATACCAGTTATCCACAGCCGCCGCGCCCACCCAGGTGGCAAACCGGGCCCGCGTCAGGGCCACATAGAGTTTACGGATGTCCTCGCCCAGGCGTTCCTGGTCGGCCCTTTCAATGTCTTCCGGAGTCGGATCGAACACGGTCACCAGCTTGCCGGTGTCGTCGTGGTAGCGAACATACGCCTGCTTCGGGTTCTCTGCCCGGAAGGCGGTGCCGAAAGGCAGGAATACCAGTGGGTATTCCAGGCCCTTGGATTTGTGCACGGTGATTACCTTTACCAGACCGGCGTCGCTTTCCAGGCGCAGGGTGCGGTGTTCGTCTTCTTCGTCTGCCGCCCGCAGGATCTGGGTGAAGTGGTGCACCAGGGCATGTTCGCCGTCCAGTTGTAGGCTGTCCTGCTGCAGCAGTTCGGCTATGTGCAGGATGTCAGTCAGTCTTCGCTCACCGTCAGGGCGTTGCAGCAGGCGGCCGGGAACCTCGAAGTCCATCAGAAAACTACGCAGCATGGGCAATACGCCCTGGCTCTGCCACTGTTGCTGGTAGCGCTGGAAGCGCTCGATTTCCCGTTCCAGTATCAGCTCGTCGGTGAGCAGCCGATCCAGTGCCTGCCAGCTCTGGCCCAGGGTCGGTGTGGCCAGCGCGGCGCGGATGAAAGCCAACTGCCGGGGTTCGGCAAAGGCGCGCAGCCAGCACAGTACCTCGTTCGCCTCCCGGGAGGTCAATACTGAATCCCGGTCCGACAGGTACACACTTTTGATACGCCGGCGGCCGAGGGCGTCCCGCACCGCAGCCGCTTCGTTGCGGTTATTCACCAGTACGGCAATGTCGCTGGGTTCAACGGGTTCGAGGTCGGCCGGGTTATCTGGCAGGACAAAGCCTGCCTGCCCGGCCTGGCCCAGGGTTAGCAAGCGGGCAATCTCGCTGGCGCAGGTTTCGGCTACATCGGCCGTGGCGGTACCTTTGGCGAGGCCTTTGGGGTTACCTTCCTTGTCCTCTTCTCCGGATTCGTGGGTCCAGAACACCAGGCTGGGCTGGATCTCTCCGTTTACGGCCCAGAGCCGTTTGGTGCCGTTGGCCGCCACGCTCTGGAACGGCAGTGGCGTGCTGTCCCCGTTGCCGAACAGGAAGGCGCCTTTCGGGCTTTGCTGGTCGCTGTACTCGAACACCCGATTCACCCCGCTGACCATAGTATCGGCGGAGCGGTAGTTGGTGCCCAGGGTGTAGGTGCGGGCCTGTACGCCCAGTCGGGCCTGCAGGTAGGTGTGGATATCGGCGCCCCGGAAACCGTAGATGGCCTGTTTCGGGTCACCGATCATCAGCAGGCAGGTGTCCGGTTGGTTGGCTTCTACGTTGTAGATCCGGTTGAAAATGCGGTACTGCACCGGGTCGGTGTCCTGGAATTCGTCAATCAGCGCTACCGGAAACTGGCGGCGGATGGTGGCGGCCAGTTGATCGCCCCGGGGGCCATGCAGGGCGTCGTCCAAGCGGGTGAGCAGGTCATCAAAGCCCATTTCCGAACGTTGCTGCTTCTCCGCTTCCAGCCGCGCGGCAACCCAGTGGCTGGCGTGGCGCAGGATATCGGATTTGGCGCTGGGCAGGTTCTGGCCGAATGCCAGCAAGGCGTCGATGGCGTCAAAGGCCGGGTGCCGGGGTGCCGGTTCGTCCCCTTTCAGGATGTTATCCAGGCCTTCGGGGGTCTGGTTTTTGTAACCGGCGGCGCTGTCCAGCTTCTCCGGCAGCAGCTCGTCGGATTCAGCCCAGGCCAGCAGGCTGTCCCAGACCTTGAGCATGGCGTTCTTGCTGCCGCCGTGCAGGCGCTTGGCTTTGTTCAGGCCGTTCAGCAGGTCTGTGACTTCCTGCTGCCACTGGGCCCAGGGGTGGGCTTTCAGTTCATTGGCCCGTGCCTGCCGTTCGCTGACCACCTGGTTGATGGCCTGGTGCACGTTCTCTGGCGGTGTGCCCAGGGCGGCTGGGTCGTCAATCAGGTTGCGCACCGCCTTGCGCAGGTCGGTGGGGGTTTTCCAGTGGCTCAGGGCTTCGTCCATCAGTGCCGGTGGCAGCGGGTAGACAAAGGTGCGCCAGTAGTCCCGGGCCACATCCTCCAACAGCTCGCTCTGGTCGGTTTCCAGGGTGAGCTTGAACAGGCTGCCGCTGTCGAAGGCGTGTTCGCTGAGCATGCGGTTGCAGAAACCGTGGATGGTCGATACCGCAGCTTCGTCCATCCATTCCGCGGCCAGCAACAGCTTTTTACGGCACTCGGGCCAACTGGCCGGGTCCGGATAGCTGTCATCCCGCAGCTTGTGGATAAGTGCGGTTTCCGGGGTCGGTTCCAGGCTGTCGGCGGCCTCGGAAAACACCTCGGCGGCCTGGGTCAGGCGGGTGCGGATGCGGTCTCGCAACTCCTTGGTGGCGGCTTCGGTAAAGGTGACCACCAGCAGGTTCGGTGGCAGCAGGTTCTGCAGCGGGCTGTCTTCACTTTGGCCATGGCCCAGCACCAGACGCACATACAGGATGGCGATGGTGAAGGTTTTGCCGGTGCCGGCACTGGCCTCGATCAGGGCGCTGCCGTTCAGGGGCAGCGTCAGCGGGTCCAGGTTCGGGTTTCGGTTGGTTCTCTGTTCCGTCATTCCATGCTCCCGATTTGCTCCGCCGCCGACTTGCCCTGTTCG
Organism: Marinobacter sp. C1S70; assembly: GCF_000475355.1. Classification (NCBI taxonomy): domain Bacteria; kingdom Pseudomonadati; phylum Pseudomonadota; class Gammaproteobacteria; order Pseudomonadales; family Marinobacteraceae; genus Marinobacter; species Marinobacter sp. C1S70. The sequence continues at coordinate 83,152 of NZ_AXBW01000041.1, forward strand.
GCCTCCCACAGAGGCACATAAAGCTGGTGCAGCAGGGCTTCAAACTCGCCGCTCGCCATCAGTGCCTCGGGACTTTCGAAGGCACCCAGCAGGTAGCCGGTGTCCCGGTCCAGGGCGGTGGAATAGGCCTGTTCTGCTTCGCTAATGGCCCGTTCGTGGTCGCCGACAGATTTCTTGCCGCCATAGAAACTGGTGATCCAGGCAAAGCCGGCTTCGCAGTGAATGGGCAGGGTCCGGGTGGTGGCTTCCATCCAGCGGCCCAGAATGGCTTCGAAGTGCTTTTGTGCCTGCTCCGGGGCCATGACCGGGAAGCGGAATTTACGGCCTTCTTCCTTGCCCAGGATCACGGTTTCAAAGGGCTGGCCACTGAGTTGCCCGGCCAGGTGAACCAACCAGTCCCGCAGCAGGTTGGCGTAGCGGACTTTTTTCGAGTAACCGGAGCCGGTAAGCAGGCCGGAGCTGGCGATCACCAGCCGGCACAGCTGCCCTGCGGGGTTGCAGCGCAGGTTGTCGATTAAATCGGCCACCTCCACCGCGCCTGTGCTATCCGAGTACCGAAACTCGAACGGTAAGGGCTCGGCCACTGCTTCCGGCCACTCGGCCAGCGCGCCGCGGTAGCGTTGAAACAGGTCTGGCAGGCGGCCGGCCAGCTCGGTGCGCAGGCGATGTTCGGTTACCCCCATACCCAAATCGCCCCGCCGGGCCATACGGTCCAGAGTGGCTTCCAGGCGTTCGTGCAACTCCTCTTCACTGGCCGCTTTGACGACACCCTCATGGATCAGCTCGTTGTCCAGGCGCCAGCGGTCCAGGCCGTTCAGGTCGAAGTTTTCGTTATCGGTGTCGTCTTCTTCCACCGCTTCAAAGCGTACCTGCAGCCGGCGCTGGTAGAAGGTGTCGATGGGCTTTTTCAGGAAATTCGCCAGCTCGGTCAGGCTGATGGGCTCTTCGGGCGTCTGGTACGGCAGCGCTTCCCGGCTCTGCTCCGGGTTATCCACGGCATGAGCGCTGCGCCATTCCCGTTCATAGGTGAACAGTCCCCGGGCCTGCAGCACATCGGCCAGGGGTTTGGGTTGGGTCTCTTCACCGTCGCCCACGCCGTTGGTTCTGGGGAAATAGTCCCGGCTGAAAGGCTGCAGCGGATGCTGGGTGGTCAGAGCCTTGGTAACAGAACCATCCGGTTGCCCCGCTACTTTCCACAGACTGTTCAGATGGTCCTGTAACTGGCTGATGAGCACCGAGGGTGGCCGTTCAGAGTCGTCCCTGATACTGCGCCCCACCCAACTGATGTACAGCTGTTCCCGGGCGGACAACAAGGCTTCCAGAAACAGGTAGCGGTCGTCTTCCCGGCGGGAGCGGTCCCCCGGCCGGTAATCCTGGGCCATCAGGTCGAAATCCACCGGCGGCCGGGAGCGAGGATAGTCGCCGTCGTTCATGCCCAGCAGGCATACCTTGCGGAACGGAATGGCCCTCATCGGCATCAGGGTGGCGAAGTTGACCTTGCCGGCGAGGAAACGCTGGTTCAGGCCGCCCTCATCCAGGCCCTGCAGTAGCACATCCTTGACGATATTCAGGGGCAGCGGTTGCTGTTCCAGTCCGGCGGCCAGGGCATCGTCCAGCCACTGCTCCAACTGACGGCGGAAGCGGTTTAGCAACAGCAGGTCCTGGCCTTCCACCTTGTGGAAAAACTGCTCCAGCATGGCGGAGAACAGGGCTTCCCATTCCCCGGGCGTGCGGGTGGCCTGCAGTGCCTGCCACAGGGCTTCCAGCTGGTGCACGAATTCGCCCAGGCGACCGGCCAGGCTGGCTTGCAGGCCGCCGATTTCACCATAGGGCTCTACCCCGCCCCAGGGCTGGTCATCGCCCATGCCATAACCCAGCAACATGGCGCGCAGCCCGGCTTGCCAGGTGTTGCGTTCCAGCTCTGCCGGCAGGTCCAGGCTTTCCCGGTGCTTGCCATGCAGGCCCCAGCGAATGTTGGCGCCTTCCACCCAGCGCCGGGCCAGAGGGATGTCGTCTTCGCTGATGTCAAAGCGGTCGCGGATGCCGGCTACTTCCAGCAAGCTGATGATTTCGCTCACACCGAAGCGGCTTCGGGGCAATGACATCAGGGTTTCCAGGGCAATCAGCACGGGTTCGTGGTGGCGCTGTCCCTGGTCGGAAATGGTGAACGGAATGTGGCGCTTGCGGCCCGGCGAGTAGCGACCGAACACCGCCTGAATATGAGGCGCGTACACGTTGATGTCAGGCACCATCACAATTACATCCCGGGGCCGCAGTGTCGGATCGGCATTGAACGCAGCCAGCAGCTGGTCGTGCAGAATCTCCACTTCCCGCTGGGGGCCGTGGGCGTCGTGGAACACCACGGAATGGTCGCGGGTCAGATCCACCGTGCGCTGCTGCTGGCGGATTTCCTGCAGCGGCGTCAGGTTGTGGATATCGTTCTGCAACTGGTGCAGCAGGCAGGGGTTATCCACATCGCCATGGTCGGTGAAGATGTCGATCTTCTGGCCCGGCGTCTGGAAACTGGCGCGGTAGTCGTCCGGGTTGTCGAACTCATCCAGCAGGCGAATGTAGTCCCGGCCCTGTTTTCCCCAGGCCGCCAGCAACGGGTTGGCGTGCTGGTGCAACTGGTCCGGGTCGTCAATTTGCGACAACACCGGGTGTGCTGCGCCCCGCTTGCGTTCGGCTTTTAACAGTTCCCGGTCGCTGATGATGTCGGCCCAGTAGAACTGGCAGGGGTTGTGGACGCACAGCACCACCTGGCTGAACCGGCTCAGTACATACAGGGCTTCCAGCGCCTGCCGGGGCAGCGACGATACTCCGAACACCACGATGCGCTTGGGCAAGCGACTGGCATTGGCCGGTTCGCTGATGCGCTGGCCCTGGGCCATAAAGCGGGTGTGGATTTGCGAACGGCTGGTGTGGGCCTCGCTGCCCACGTCCTCGACCAGCTTGCGCCAGAGCAGGGGCTGCCAGCAGGCTTCCGTATCCAGCGCTTTCTCCTCGCCCCGGGCCGTGATCACCACGTCCTTGCCCTGTTCCCAGGCCGCGAGCCAGTCGGCCCGGAACACCTGGTACTGATCGAACAGATCCGCCACTTTCTCCGCCAGCTGGAAATTGCGCAGATCGGTATCGCGGCCGTCCAGGAATCGCGCCAGTGGTGTGAACGCCTCATCCTGCCCCACCAGCTCCGGCAACAATCGGTACAGCCGCCAGACCAGACGGCGCTTGTCGAAGGGGGACTGCTCCGGTACTTCGCCGTCGGGCAACACCGCCCGGTAGGCCTGCCAGATGAACCGTGCCGGAAACAGGAAATCCATGCCGGCGGCAATGCCCAGGCCGCCTTCCACGCCATCCTCGGTGCGCTTCTCCGCCAGCGCCAGCTTCAGCCACTGGGCAATGCCGTTACTCTGCACCAGAAAGGTCTCGCTCTGTAGCGGCGGCATGGGGTTCTGCCGGCAGATATAGACCACGGCGCGGCGCAGGTCTTCCAGATGGTTGGCATGGATGGCGTGAAAGCCGGGTTCAATGGCTGTGGAGTCGGCCATGGTTTTCCTTGTCTGATGAACAATTCAATCCTCGGGCCACAGCTTACCGCAGTTGGCCGAGAATACGGACCGTCAGGCGCACTCCATCGTAACCTGACGGAGCGACGCGGGCAGTCGTAATTGTTCAAAAGACAGACGTTGCGAATCCGGATGTCGGCGGGCTCAGGAATGCCGCAGACAAGCCAGAAGCAGATGACGAACCAGGCTCTGGGAGGACGCATCCAGACAAGAGAAATCCTCGGCGTGCAACTGCCTGTTTTGCATTAGCCTGGCCAGACTTTTGGTATCAATGCTGATGCAAACCCGATCATGATGCCGGCTCTCCAGCCAGCTCAGATCTTCAATCTTGTGCGCCTGAACCGGGTTCGGGCGTGTGAAGGGCATACCCATAGCTCCTCCGTAAACCTGTCAGTGCATGGCCATCGCCGGGCGTGTTGTCGGCGTTGTGAACGGGAACGAGGGCCAGTTCAGGTACTCGGCAAAGAATTCCGAATGACGACGATGATCCAGCAATACCTCCAGACACTCATCGGTGCTGCATCGACCGGTTATACCCGGGCAGGGCTCGCTGGATTGCAGGCTGTCGAGAGCCCGGAAAAGCACATGCTCGGCGGCGCTGATGTCGCCACGGTCGCGCAGCGCCCGGCATACCAGTATCGCCGCCAGGGTCAGCTCTACCTGCATGCAGTCCGGGTGATGTTTGCGGGCCAGGCACGCCAGATCGAAAGCACTGCCGGTGGCGGCCACCAGCTTGTCGGAATCGTGGTTTTCGCTGAAGGTAAAGGCATATTCCATCCAGAGCAGCCATAGATCATTTTTCTCGTTCAGGGAAAGACTGGCAAACATCCGGCGGTGGCGTGGGCAGAGAAATTTCATGGCGTCCTCCTTGTCTTGATGCAAATGATAATAGTTATCATTAAATGAATTGGCAAGGCTCGTGATGATTAATTTTTGTGCATGGAACAGGTTTGAGCCTGCCCGCCTTCCGGCGTAAAGTTTGTGCCTCTCTGCCAATCCAACGTCTGCATTCCTATGATCAAGCACCGACCGGTTCCCGCCAGCCTGGATGATCCGCTCTATTATCTGGAGAACATGGATATTCTGGTGGCCTGGGTCGCGAACCACCACGCGGACCTGTTAACGGAACAGGAGCGAAACCGGCTGGCGGCCTTCAGCGGCCTGGCCACCGGGCCCCGTGCGCTGCTGACCCGAATGGTAATGCGTACCGGAGAGCTGTTCCGGGCCGACAAGCTGCGTTATCCCGAACTGCCGGTGCCGGAATCGGAAGCACTCAGGACACTGGTGCAGGCGGGCTGGCTGGATCCTGCGCCGGAGCTAAGCCTGGACGACCTGTTCCGGTTGTTTACCCTGGCCGAATTACGGCCGGTGTTCGCCGATTGGTTGCAACAGCAGGGTCACCCGAAAACTCTGGGCAAGGCCCGGATGCGGGCGCTGCTGGCGGAACCGTTCAATGCACCAAGAGCCCTGGGGGCTTGGCTGCCTGGTGGCGGTGAGGCTTCGACTGTGGTCCGGTTGCAGGACATGGCCCTGTTCGACCGCATCCGCCTGATGTTCTTCGGCAACCTGCGCCAGAGCTGGACCGACTTTGTACTGGTGGAACTGGGCGTACAGCAGTTCGAGTCTGTGCCATTTACCCCGGCATCCCGGGCCTTCCAGCAGCGGGCAGAGGTGGATTGCTACCTGCAGATGCACCGATGCCGGGAACGGCTCGACAACGGCGAACCGGCGGTCGACGTCTGGCTCGATGTCCCGGGCCCTGTGGATAATCCCTGGCTTACCAGCCGACGGGACCGGTTGTTGCTGGAACTGGGCCGGCAGGCGGAGCGCCAGGGCGAACGGGAACTGGCACTTGAGGTCTGGGAAAACAGCGGACACCGGGAAGCGCGGCTGAAACAGCTTCGCTTACTGGAACGGATGAAGCGTTTTCAGGAGGCCTGGGGCATTGCCTGTCAGTGGCGAACCAGTGAGCTGAGCGACGCCGAAGCCCAGGGCCTGGCCCGGTTGCTGAAGCGGCTGGCGCCGAAAGTAGGGGCCGACCAGCCCGAGCCTGTGGATAACCCCCCACTGCAGGAATTCACCCTCACATTGCCGAAGCCGGATACTGGTAAGGTGGAGTGGGCAGCGCTGCAACATTTGGGCACTGATGACGCCCCGGTGTTCTATGTGGAAAACACCCTGATCAACGCCCTGTTCGGTCTGCTGTGCTGGCCGGAGATCTTCCAGCCCCTGCCCGGCGCCTTCTTCCATCCTTTTCATATTGGTCCGGCAGACCTGACCCGGGAAGACTTTGTCGCCCGTCGCCAGCAGGCGTTCGAGCAACGTTTCCGTTTGCTGGACACCGGCGCCTATCGCCGGGAAATTCTCGACACCTTCAAGAACAAGCAGGGTATCGCCAATCCTTTCGTGTTCTGGCCGGTACTCGATGAAGCTCTGTTGGAGCTGGCCCTGCACTGCATTCCCTCTGGCCACCTGGAGGCCCTGTTCCGACGCCTGCTCAACAACATCAAGGAACACCGCAGCGGCTTCCCGGACCTGATCCGTCTGGTGCCAGAAGCAGACCACCCGGAACAACGCTATGAAATGATTGAGGTGAAAGGCCCTGGCGACCGCCTGCAGGACCATCAGGTTCGCTGGTTGCAGTTCTTCGCCCGGCAAGGCATCCCGGCCAGCGTGTGCTATGTGCGCTGGCAGAATGATGAGGCCAGCGTGTGAAAGTTGCTGTCCGCACCCTGTGTGAGTTCGCCGCCCGCCACGGCGACCTGGATTTTCGCTACACCCCTGCACCCACCGCCGAGGAGGGCATAGCCGGACATCAGGCCATCCAGTCAAAACGCGGTTACGGCTACAAAAGCGAGTTTTCAGTGACCGGTCTCGTTCTCGGAATGGAGCTGTCCGGCCGGGCTGATGGTTACCATCCGCACAAGAACCGGCTGGAAGAAATCAAGACTCACCGGGGCGATGTGTCCCGCATCCGCCCTCACCAGCGGGCTTTGCACCGGGCCCAGTTACGGGCCTATGGCGCTTTGCTGTGCCGGCAGGAAAACCGCAAGAGCGTGGAACTGGCGCTGGTCTACTACGACATCGGCCGGGACAAGGAAACGTTGCTCACCGAAACCGCCAAAGCCGACGAGCTCTGGCAGGAACTGGAAACCCTGTGTGGTCTGTACAAAGCCTGGGCCGAGCAGGAAGAACACCATCGGGAACAACGAGACGCCCTGCTGGCCAACCTGCGTTTTCCCTTCCCGGACTTTCGCCCCCGGCAACGGCAGCTGGCGGAAACCGTGTACAAGAACTCGGTCAGAGCCGGCACCCTGCTGCTGGAAGCGCCTACCGGCCTGGGCAAGACTCTGGGTACCCTGTTTCCGGCCCTGATGGCAATGCCTGCCGCCAAGCAGGACCGGCTGTTCTACCTCACCTGCCGCAACACCGCCCGGCAGCTGGCGCTGGATGCTGTGGATAAGTTGCAGCATGCCCGGGATGAGTTGCAGCCCTGGCCTTTGCGAGTTCTGGAACTGGTATCGAAGGACGACGCCTGTGAACACCCGGACAAAGCCTGCCACGGCGATTCCTGCCCGCTGGCCAAGGGCTTTTTTGACCGCCTGCACGACGCCCGGGCCGAAGCGGTACAGAGCAAGGAGCCGTTAACTCAAGAGACATTGGCGAACATCGCCGCCGGTCACGATATTTGCCCCTACTTCCTGGCCCAGGAAATGGCCCGCTGGAGTGACCTGGTGATTGGCGATGTGAACCGGCTGTTCGATCAGTCGGCCCTGCTGCACGGCCTGATCCGCCAGAACCACTGGCAGGCCAGCGTGCTGGTGGACGAAGCCCACAATCTGGTAGACCGGGCCCGGGGCATGTATTCGGTGCAGTTGGAGCAACAGCGCTTGCTGAAGCTGAAAAAGACCGCCCCGAAACCGGTGAAAGCCGCCCTGGATCGCACCGCTCGGGCCTGGCAGGCGCTGATCCGGGATCACGGCGAACAGGCCCAGCCGGTGTTCCTCCCGATTCTGCCGTCGCAATTGCTGGGTGCCCTGCAGGCCATGGTCTCGGTGATCACCGACTACCTGGCTGACAACCCCCCGGACCTGGCCCTGCAAGAAGTGATGTTCGAAAGTGTGGCCTTCATGAAACTGGCGGACAGCTTTGGCGATCATTCCCTGTGCGAATTCCAGCGCAGCGGCCGTGGCCGGGCCAGCCTGACCATCCAGAACCTGATCCCGGCGGATTTCCTCATTGAGCGCTTCAAAGCCGCTCACTCGGTGCTGCTGTTCTCCGCAACCCTCAGCCCCGGCGTGTATTACCGGGACTTGCTTGGTTTGCCGGAAGACGCCCGCTTCACGTCCCTGCCCAGCCCGTTCAGCGCCGGACAACTGAAGGTTGAGTTCACGCCCGGCATCAGCACCCGGCAGGTGCATCGTGAAGCCAGCCTGCAGCCCATCGCCGAACTGATCGCCAAACAGTACCGGGAACGGCCGGGCCACTACCTGGCGTTCTTCAGCAGCTTTAAATACGCCAAAGAGGTGAGCGATGCGTTGGCAAACCAGGCACCTGATATTCCCCAGCGTTCACAACAACCGGGGATGAGCGCGGAGCAGCGTCGGCAGTTCCTGGCGGACTTTCGGAAGCCTGAAGGCAGCATCGCTTTTGCGGTGCTCGGCGGCGTGTTCAGCGAAGGCATCGACCTGCCTGGTGACCAGCTGATTGGCGCCTTTGTGGCCACCCTTGGCCTGCCACCGTTTGATGCCTGGCATGAAATCCTCAAAGACCGTCTGCAACAACGATTTGGCGAAGGCTATAACTACACCTACCTGATCCCCGGCCTGCAGAAAGTGGCCCAGGCCGCTGGCCGGGTGATCCGCACTCCGGAAGACCGGGGGGTAATCTGGCTGATTGATGACCGTTTTCTGAAACGACCGGTGCGGGGCCTGTTGCCGACCTGGTGGTTCACCAACACCTGATTCAGAGAGCGTCAAATTGTCGCGATCGACGTCAGTTGTTACATATCACTATGGAAAAAACTGTTCGCTTGCTTAGAATCCGTAGCCCTTAATGACAATCCCCCCGATGATCAAGGACACTGATTGCAAATGAACCCGACCGATCTTGTTTTCCAGAGCTATGGTCGCTGCTGCCGCAAGGATGAATTCTTTGTGGATTTCTACGACTTCTTCATGTCCAGCTCCGATGCCATCCGCAACCGGTTTCTGAACACGGATATGTCTGCTCAGCGCCATCTGCTGCGTAACGGTGTGATGCAGATCATCCTGGTTGCCCGGGGTATGTCCGACCGCAAATTGCGGGATCTGGGAGAAAGCCATAATCGCCACAATTACAATATTCAGCCTGAGTGGTACGACCTCTGGCAGGAGGCATTGCTGAAAACGGTCCGCGCTCACGATCCGGAATACACGCCCGAACTCCGAGAGGCGTGGCGTAGCGTGCTCAAGCCCGGTATCGACCTGATCCGCGGCGCTTACTGAGTTCGTGGCAAGCTGACGGGCGGGATAGATTGGAAGCTATCTTGATTCCCGTCAGCCTGAACGTCACACTTCTGCTCTATACTTACCCTGTCATACCTATTCTTCCCCTCAAGGACGACACATGGCCCAGAAAAGCACCAACACCGCTCCCAAACTTTTTCTCGTTGTGCTGATCGTGGCCCTGATTGCCGTTGCAGCCTGGTACCTGATGCCGAAAGGCGATCAGGTGCCGGAGCATATTGGCTCTGGTAACGGTCGTATTGAAGCCACCGAAGTCGATATTGCCACCCGAATACCCGGACGCCTGGAATCTTTCGAAGTCCGCGAGGGCGACATGGTTGAAGCCGGCATGTTGCTGGCTGTGATGGATACCGACGAACTTGAGGCCAGCCTGGCAGCGGCGCAAGCCAGTTTGCACCAGGCCGAGCAGAGCCGGCGACTGGCCGAGGCCGTGGTGGCCCAACGGGAAAGCGAGCGTCGGTATGCCCAAGCCGAACTGGCCCGTATTGAATCGCTGGCCGATCGGGGCCATGCCTCTCAGGAGCAGTTGGACCGCGCCCGTACCGCGGCGGAAACCGCCGAGGCGGCATTGCAGGCCGCCAGAGTACAAGTGGCGTCTGCCGATGCCAGTATCGAAGCTGCCAAAGCCAGTGCCCGCCGTATCCAGACCAATATTGATGACAGTCAGTTGACCACGCCGGTGGGTGGCCGGGTTCTGTATCGGCTGGCGGAGCCGGGCGAGGTGCTGGCCGCCGGTGGCAAAGTAGCCACGGTACTGGATGTCACCGATGTGTACATGACCATCTTCCTGCCCACAGCCCAGGCGGGCAAAGTCCGGGTTGGCTCTGAAGCCCGGATCGTTCTTGATGCCCTGCCGGACTATGTGGTGCCAGCGGAAGTCAGCTTCGTCGCCGCCGAAGCCCAGTTCACGCCGAAGTCTGTGGAAACCCGCAGCGAGCGGGAGAAGCTGATGTTCCGGGTTCGTATCCGGATTGATCCGGAGTTGCTCAAAGCCTATCGGGACCGGGTGAAAACCGGCGTACCGGGCGAAGCCTACGTAAGACTGGATGAGGGCCAGCCCTGGCCCGAGAGCCTGAAAGTGGCTTTGCCCAATGACTGAGACCGTGGCCCGGCTGGAAGGAGTCAGCCATCGCTACGGGGAAACCGATGCGCTGTCTGAACTATCCCTGACGTTTCCGTCTGGCTGCATGGTTGGGCTGATCGGCCCCGACGGGGTGGGCAAATCCACACTGTTGGGCCTGCTTGCCGGTGCCCGTGAGTTGCAGACCGGCGAGTTGCAGGTGCTTGGCGGCGATATGCGCAGCCAGAGGTTTCGTAACCGGGTCGCCCCCCGCATTGCCTATATGCCCCAGGGACTGGGCGGTAATCTCTACCATACGCTGACGGTGGACGAGAACATCGCCTTCTTCGCCGATCTGTTTGGTTTGCGAGGCCCCTCCAGGAAGGATCAGATTGACCGGTTGCTTGAAGCTACTGGGTTGTTGTCTTTCCGGGACCGTCCCGCCGGCAAGCTGTCCGGCGGTATGAAACAGAAGCTGGGGCTGTGCTGTGCCCTTATCCACAGCCCCGATCTTCTGATTCTGGATGAACCCACCACCGGCGTGGACCCCCTCTCCCGCAAGCGTTTCTGGGATCTGATCGATACCATTCGCCGGCAACGCAGCGGTATGAGCGTGTTGGTGGCCACGGCCTACATGGAAGAAGCCGAACGTTACGACTGGCTGGTGGCCATGGACGAGGGCAAGGTACTGGCTACAGGCTCACCGGCAGAACTCCGTGAGCAGACCAATACCGAGACGCTGGACGATGCCTTCATCGCGCTGTTACCAGAAAACCGACAGGTGCAGGAAAGCGGCGATACGGCTAATGCTGCGCAGCGAGAGCCAACCGGGGAAAACCAGACGCCGGCCATTGAGGCTGAGCATCTGACCCTGCGGTTTGGCAGCTTTACGGCGGTCCGTAACGTCAGCTTTTCCATCCCGAAAGGCGAGATCTTCGGTTTTCTGGGATCCAACGGTTGTGGCAAGACCACCACCATGAAAATGCTCACCGGATTGCTGACCCCAACAGAAGGCGAAGTCCGGCTGTTCGGTGAACCACTGGATGCCAAAGACCTGGCCACCCGGCAGAAGGTGGGCTACATGTCCCAGGCCTTCTCGCTCTATGGCGAGCTCACCGTGCGCCAGAATCTGGATCTGCATGCCCGGCTGTTTCACCTGCCGGACACCAGAATCCCGGAGCGTATTTCGGTGCTGGTTCGGGAGTTCGGTCTTGAAGATGTACTGGACCAGCGAGCAGGCGCCCTGCCACTTGGGGTTCGCCAGCGGCTGTCACTGGCCGTGGCCGTGGTGCACGAGCCCGAATTGCTGATCCTGGATGAACCTACCTCAGGCGTCGACCCGGGGGCCCGCAACCGGTTCTGGCAATTGTTGATGCGCCTGTCGCGGGAAGATGGCGTGACCATTTTTATCTCCACCCATTTCATGAACGAGGGTGAGCGCTGCGACCGGATTTCGCTCATGCACGCGGGCGAAGTATTGGCTTGCGATACGCCCGATCGACTGGTTGAAGCCTCCGGCACCGACAGCCTGGAAGGCGCGTTCATGAAAACGCTGGAAGCGGTGGATAAAGAGCCGGAGACCGGCGCCGACCAACTGGCTCTGGAGCCCGCCAGTCATGGTGACCGGCCGACCGTGTTCAGTCCCCGGCGCTTGCTGGCGTACGCCACCCGGGAAGCGAGGGAACTGTTGCGGGACCCCATTCGAATGGCCTTCGCCTTTATCGGTTCCGCGTTGTTGATGCTGATCCTGGGTTACGGCATTACCCTGGATGTCGAAGACCTGTCGTTCGCCGTGCTGGATCGGGACCAGACACCCCAGAGCCGGGATTACATTGCGGCGGTGTCCGGCTCCCGGTATTTCCTGCAACAACCGGAGTTGCAGAATATCCAGGAGCTGGAACAACGCATGCGCTCCGGCGAGCTGAGTCTGGCTATTGAGATTCCGCCGGGCTTCGGCAAAGACCTGAAACGAGGGCGACCGACCGAAATGGCGGTTTGGGTGGATGGTGCCATGCCTTTCCGGGGCGAGACCATCCTGGGTTACGTTGAAGGCATGCACGTCAGCTACCTGACGGAGCTGGCCCAGCGCACTCTGGGCGTGGTACCCACGCTGACACTGGTCACACTGGAGGACCGGTATCGCTACAACCAGGACTTCCGGAGCCTGGATGCGATGGTGCCAGCGGTTATCCCCATTCTGCTGATCTTTATTCCGGCCATTCTGATGGCCCTGGGCATCGTTCGGGAAAAGGAACTGGGCTCCATCACCAACCTGTACGTCACTCCGGTTACCCGTGTGGAGTTCTTGCTGGGCAAACAGCTGCCCTACATCGCGTTCAGCATGATCAGCTACGTGAGCCTGGTCTTGCTGGCGGTGTACGTGTTTGATGTCGAGATCAAAGGCAGCCTGCTGACGCTCACCTTCGGTGCCCTGCTCTTTGTGACGGCCACCACGGCCCTGGGTCAGGTGATGTCGACCTTTGCCTCGACCCAGATTGCCGCCCTGGCGGCCACTGCGATTCTCACCATACTGCCGACCGTACAGTTTTCCGGCCTGACCGAACCGGTGTCCTCCCTGAGCGGCGCCGGCGCGTTGATCGGTCCGCTCTGGCCGGCGACCTGGTTCCTGCAGATCAGCCGTGGCGTGTTTACCAAAGGCCTGTCGCTGGCGGATATGCAGGGCGCGTTCCTGGCCCTGGCGGCGTTCGTTCCGGTGCTGACCGTAATGGCGGTGGCGTTGCTCAGAAAACAGGGGCGCTGACATGAATTCCTTACGCAACATCTGGCACCTCGGCATCAAGGAACTGCGCAGTCTGTGGCAGGACAAGGCATTGATGGTGTTTGTGCTGGTGGCGTTTACGGTGATGATCTATACCGCAGGTTCCGCCGGCTCCATGGAGCTTCACAACGCACCGATCGCCGTGGTGGACGAAGACCAGACAGTGTTGTCTGGCCGCATCATCAATTCGCTCCAGCAGCCGTGGTTCCTGAAACCCGATCTGGTGGCTTACAGTGCCATCGACGACCTGCTGGACAAGGGCAGTCATACCTTTGCCCTGGTGATCCCCGAAGGCTTTGAGCGGGATGTCCGGCAGGGCAACCCGGTGGCGTTGCAGCTGAACATCGACGCTACCCGCATGAGCCAGGCCTTTATTGGCACCAACTACATTCAGCGCTTTGCGATGGCGGAAGTGGCGGAGTTTCTGCAGCCGGGTAGCTCTGCCAGCACCGGGCTACCGATCGAGCTGGTCACCCGGGTGAGTTACAACCCCAACCTGGACGGAACCTGGTTTGGCGGTGTCATGGAGCTGATTACCCAGGTGACCCTGATCAGCATCATTCTTACCGGGGCAGCACTGATCCGGGAGCGGGAGCACGGCACCGTGGAGCATCTGATGGTGATGCCGTTGCGGCCTTTCGAAATCATGGCGTCCAAGGTGTGGGCCAATGGTCTGGTGGTGTTACTGGCCGCGGCGCTGTCGGTAACGCTGGTGATCCAGGGCTGGCTACAGGTGCCGGTGGCAGGGTCGGTGTTGCTGTTTCTGCTCGGCGCCCTGATTCACCTGTTTTCCACCACCGCGATCGGTATTCTGATCGGCACCGTGGCCCGAACCATGCCCCAGTTTGGCCTGCTGCTGATTCTCACCATCCTGCCTTTGCAGCTGCTGTCGGGCGGTATCACGCCCCGGGAAAGCATGCCCCAGCTGGTGCAGGATCTGATGCTGGCGGCGCCCACCACCCACTTTGTCAGCATGGCCCAGGCGATTCTGTACCGGGGTGCGGGGCTGGAGGTGGTGTGGCCACAGATGCTGGCTCTGATGGCCATTGGCGGGGTGTTCTTCACGGCGGCGTTGTTGCTCTTCCGTCGCCATCTCTCGGTGTAAGTCAGTAAGGCCACCACCCGACCGGGGTGGTGGCGGTTGACGCTTAGCCGAATTCGAAGAACGCCAGCTTGTTACCGTCCGGATCGCGCACATAGGCGCCGTAGAACATGTCCGGAATGCGCTGCCCCGGTTCGCCATCGCAGGTGGCGCCCAGTTCAATGGCCTTGTGGTAAAACTTATCCACGGCTTCTTTGGAGCCCGCCGGAATGGCCACCATGTTGCCGTTGCCGGGATGGTTAGGTTCACCGTTGAACGGGGTGCAGACGGCCAGCATGGGGGCGCCCATGCTCTTGCCAATAAACGCAATTCGCTCCATGTCCATCAGCACCTTGGCGCCCAGGTCTGCCAGCAGATCCGTGTAGAACTGCTTGGCCCGGCCCATATCGCTGACTCCGAGTGTAACGTATCCGATCATATTCGACTCCTTGGTTGGTTAGCGCTGGGTATACGAGCGCCAGGGTGTTTTGGAGCTTAACACCTGCATCACGATCTTTGCCTGCGGCTTTGCTATGGTTGGATCACGACTATTCTGGAGGAGTTTGTCATGAAGATGGTATTGGCTGTAACCGCGTTGTTGTTTCTGATGACCGGCTGCACCGGTGTGCCCAAAGGCATTGAGCCGGTGAGCGGTTTTGATCAGCAGCGCTACCTGGGCACCTGGTACGAGATCGCCCGGTTAGATCACTCGTTCGAAGAGGGCCTGAGCCAGGTTACCGCCGAATACAGTCTAAACAATGACGGCAGTATCAAAGTGATCAACCGGGGCTACAACGCCGAAGCCGGTGAATGGAAAGAAGCCGAAGGCCGGGCAAAGTTTGTCGGTGACAGTGATGTGGGCCACCTGAAAGTGTCCTTCTTCGGGCCTTTCTATGGCTCTTACGTGGTGTTCGAGCTGGATGACCAATACACCACCGCGTATATCACCGGGTATGACCGGGATTACCTGTGGCTGATGTCGCGCACGCCGGAGGTGAGCGATGAGGTGCTGGACGCGTTCAAGGCACGGGCCGAGGCGAAAGGGTTTGAGCTTGGGGAGTTGATTGTGGTGGAGCAAGCATCCACCCAATGAAAACTTGCCAGTCCGTTCGACGGGTAGCTATAGTTGACAAGATCAAATATTCACGCAGATAGCATTTCGTTTTGGTGAAAATTTGATCATTCTGGTTGGGCTCAGTAGAATACTGCGGCCTTAATAAGCTAACAGGGTATGATTATGCTGACGTTATCAGTTGCGCTAGGGATTGTCGCACTGGGAGTTTTTGCTTTCCTGGTACTGAAGTTCGCGGGTGAGTGGCAACTCCGTAACAAGATGATGGAGAAAGCCCGTCGTCTTGAGCGTCAGGGTGTAAAACCTGCCGGCTCTTCCCTGTCCCACGGAATGTGTTTGCACAAAACGACCTCCAAAATTATCCCCGATCAGATGGAATCGCTTGTCTGGTATAAACGGTTAATGGACTGACCACTATTCGATGGAATATCAGTATCTTGGCTGGATACCTTGTATCAGCGGCCATCTTGATTTCGGCTTGATGAAGCCCGGAATATCTGGCGGCTTTACGAATAAAGATATCAAGGACAACAAAACCAACCACATCAATTTTGGCTACCTGGCGCAGAAAGATCATCACGCCCGCCGGGTGATGCTGCAGTCCAAGGTTGACTGGCAAGATCGTCTCAGTGACAAGGAATACGACGGTTCCTTCCGGGTATTTGTCATCGCCGAGGCATCAGAAAGTGCCTGTATGGATAACCGGGAACTTCATGGCAGCGTCTACATTTACCCAACCAGTGAGCAGGAAGGCAGTAAAGCCCAAAATCGCGAAAAACCGTGGTTTCAGACAATCCACGAAGCGCAGGAAATCTATGACCGTTCCAACGGTAACGTTGATGGTTGGGGTGAGTCACGAAGCCAGCTTAACCGGTGTTATGAACGCCTGAAGGAAGAATTGGAGGCAATGGGTTTCTGGCGAGTGGACTTCAAGGCGACATCAGGCGGCTTGGTCTATCTTTCCACTCCCACAGAGCAGCATCGTCCCCTGTCCGATAACGAAAAATACCTGATCACCCGTCAAGCTTACTACTACATCAAGTATTCCCTGCACTCCCACAAGCACCACCAGGCAGAGCAAGATTCCCTCACCACGATTGTTCCCTACGACCCGTCCACGGATGGCAAGCGCGATGCGGCATTAAAGATGCTGTGCCAGTTGAAGCGGGAACTTACCCACATCAAGCGAACACTGACTCAGGAGCAAGGGCTGTATTCAGACGATGCTTTGGGAATCCTCAGCTACATGGGCTCGTTGTTAACGACCTTGCACACGCGAAAATTGATCGACGGTGATCTATACCAGCGAGAGGGGCGTTACATCGATTCGCTTCGCAGCTCTTTCCAGGTCCAGGAATCGAGAACCAGGAATTTCCGCTCAATTGAGGATTCGATCCGCTCTACTTACCGAGTCTATATCGGCTGGGGTTTGGCATTACTTTCACTGTTCTTCGGAATAGTCGCTCGACCGTTTTATGCACCGGTTCCGAAAAATCAACTACTAACCATTCCCTCGCTCGCAGAATTAGTAATGTTGGTGGCGTTGACTCTGTTGGTGGCTGGCATGGTGTACAGCAAACTATCGACGTACATGATTAGCACCAAGCGCGATGAGGCATCATTAAGATACTTTGTGCAGGCTAGATATCATCCGGGCAGTTGGCTGCTTGTTAGGTCATTCCTTGACGACAACAAGATCGCTATCTTCGTATTTTTGTTATTGGTGATTTCGGCATTTACTGCCTCTTTTGCCTGACCATTTTCGTGACGCCACGAAAATGGACTTCAGTAGCAAGTCGTCCAGCGCCCTTCTACACTTACAGATATGAAAAAGCTGACCTTAAAGTTGAATGACCGAACGCCTGAGACGCTCTCAATGAAGCACCTGGGGCAGTACATTACCCATCTCTCTGACATGCTTGGAAAAGTGGAGCATGTGCACTTTGATTCGGTCAGTAAGGGCAGTGCCATGCTGAATGTCGAAAGTGAAGAACTGCACTATCAGAAGGTTCTTACCCATGTGCGGGAAGTGCCAAACGGTATGGGTACGAAAAAACAGTTATCGGCCCATCGTAGCCTGAGGCAGCTTATGGACGAAGATGGCACAGGAGGTGCGATTTTGAACGATGCGGATACTCAAATACTGTCGTTCAGAAAACGGCCGGACGATGAAAAGCCCTTGATGATCAATAAGTCGGGTTCCGTACAGGGGCGTTTGTACCGTGTTGGTGGCAAAGACGACACGATACCGGTGAGCCTGGAAGGCGCTAACGGCGAAACACTGCGTTGTGAGGCATTCATCGATATTGCCCGAGGGCTGTTATCGCTGTTGTTCAAGCAGGTTAGGGTCAGTGGCCAAGGAACCTGGGAGCGTTTGCCGGAAGGTGGCTGGAAGCTCAAAAAACTAAAGATCGAATCTTACCAGGAGCTGGACACCGCCAAGGTGGGTAATGTGGTCGGCCAGCTTCAGTCGATTGGTGGTTTGAAGTGGGCGGATATGGAAGACCCGCACGGAATAGCCAGGGATCTGAGAGGCTGATTTGAGATTATTAGTCGACAACAGCACCCTGATCCAGATTCTTGCCCCGAATAAAACGGGCCTGACACATCCAGAAACGAAGGCTGCGCTGGACCGCGTTGATGAGCGAGCACAGGCTTTCGTCTCTGATGCAGAGAGGAAGAACGCCCTGATTCTCATACCGACCCCGGTGTTGTCGGAATTTCGATCGCTGCCATAGCGGATGAGGTCTGGTCGCACGCTGACTCACTCCGCAAGATTGCCAGCTCACGAGGCTTAACGGTCAAGTCACTGGCGGAGATTGAGCCGCCGGCAGTTCAGAGCCAGATGTTTCCACCTGATGATGACAGCTGAATTGCCTACGTTACTCCTATCATCGTCAACCGCCCCATCAGATTCCGAATAAGTCGATTACCATGTCGAGTAAATTTTCGGCATCGCTGGTCTTTGCCACAACTGCACACCCAACCTTGTTCCTACGCCAATAATTCGTGGCGCTAAGGCCCGGCAAATCGATATTGGCTGGCACCAGAATCAGTGACAAGGTTGGTATACGCTTAATACATCTAAGAGAATCTCGGTAGATATGAGCAGATGCCATGGAGTCCAGGATTCTTGCTTTGCTTGCAGTGTACTTACTGTCGAGACAGATAAACGTCCTCCCCTCGCCCTCCATTATCTCTAGCAGCATGTCTGGTCGCCGTTCCCTGGTAACGGAGAAGTAACCATACCGGTTGGGGGTTTCCAGGGATGGGCAAGTCATCTGGAAAAAGAGAGAAATTCGGTTTGAGCCTGAATGGCCCCGGAGCACCAGATCTGCAGATACCGGGCTCTGCTCCAATCGCCACTCATAATCCGGGTATCGGGATTGAAGTGCCTCCGCGAAAGCCACAAAACACCAAATCTCATATATCTCCCATGTGGGCGCAAGGTAGTGCTGCTCATCGCCCCCCATATCCGAGAGGCCCTGACGTAAAATTCGAAGACCAGCCCGATAGGTCATGTTGTAGTGCGGATGGCCGGAAACGGCATTGAGATCCACAACCCCTGGTTTGTCGATGCTCGCACTCACGAAGGGCTCGTTCCGTGCGATTCGCCCCAACTGCTTGTCTATGGATATTAAAAAACGAATACGCCGCGGCAACCGCACTTGTAGGTCAGTTTCCGTTTCCGATCCTGACACCCTCAAGTCTTGAAGCTCTGAAAGCATGGATCGCGCAAGCTTGCGCACTTCGATCAACTGGCGCGCCATCAGCCGGTTAGCAGGGTTATCCATGGTTGGTTCGTGAAAGGGAACGTCCAGATTGCATTGCTCCGGAGCAAGAGGTGGCTCAGCGTCAAGGTCGCCGGATAATGCTGAAAGCAAGGCGGCGTTCGCTGTCAGGCGCTGTACCGTAATTCCATCAATTCTTTTCGCCATATGAAGCGGCATCTGTTCACGGCGACTGCTCAGTCGAACGATAGGTCGGTCGTGGATAGCCCTGAGTCCAGACAGGTAACGATCAATGAACTGTCGAAGTCTGGCATAACGAAGCCACAGCGAAACGAACCCGGACCGACCGCTTAAGTTGTGCATGGCAGGTTCAGTTCCAGTGGCCAACTGGGGCATAAAGTCGATGATCTGTTGCAGGTATTGATTGAACTGGTCTCGACCGGATTTATGTGGAGCTGGGGATACGTCTACCCGATAACGGATCGGATGTGCCAATTCAGGCAACTCCAGCTCCAGGCCAACCTCGCCGGCAAAAAAGCCCGGCTCCCAGACCCAGTGTTGCCCGCTGTCATCCGCATTGAGTAAAGCATCGTCGACATAGCACCTGGCATTTTGGTCAGGAATGCCGATCAGATAGGTTTGACCTTCTCTCAGGCCCAGCAGAGCCCGCTCAGTATCCAGGTAACCAAGCGGTTCGTTTGCGACCGTTGACGCGAAAACGGGTAGTTTCATATCAGCGCCAGAATCGCATCATTCCGGTATCTGCAAGGTCAGATTTCAGTGACTCAACCTTGGCACGGCATCGCTTCAGGTCGTAGTCAGCCAGAACCGAAATCAGCTTCACCAAGGACTCGTGCAGCCTCTGGCTCTCGGAGCCCCTCAACTTCGGAAGCACCCGTGCGTAGATAACATCGTCTAGCGCTTGAGATAGCTCAATGTCCGGAGTTTTCTGTGCCAAAGAAAGGTAGGACAACACATCCTCAACGGTGCGCCAGCCAAAGTGCAGTCGCTCGGTTTCCAGTGCTGCGAGAAGATCAGTTAGGCAACTTTTCACCCGAGCCAGATCCTGCTCATTTAGTCCGAACTTTTGCCAGTTCGGATAAGCCTGCAGATTGATGTCCCAGAACTCCATGGTAAACGCACGATCCAGCACTTTGTCGGAAATGCCATGGGTGGTTTCGTCCATGTTGACGGTGCCGATGAAAGCCACGTTACTGGGGAATGGGATAGTGCTTGGCACTCCATCAAAGGATTTTCCTTCATTATGCAGCCGCAAGTGTTCCCCTGTTTCCATTGCAGACAGAACAGGGGCGAAATACTGCTCAGGGTGAGACAGGTTCATCTCGTCCAGGATCGCAATGAAAGGTTGGCCAGGAGAGTTGGCGGCTTGAAGCAGAAAGTCTAGCAATGGGGAGCGTACATAGTTGTCCGGCCTTAACGGGTTAATGTGTCCGAACAGTGGGGATGGGTCATACCATCCAGGCTGCACCGCCTGTACAAACACGTGCTTGTCTGCCGGAAGACCGAATTGCTCCGACAGTGCTTGCCCGTACCGTTGAGCCAGAAGTGTCTTACCGGACCCAGACAGGCCAGCGAGGATCGCAAAATGCCTCCGTTCGTGGGACCACAACCCAAAATGCAGCTGGCTTACGAGTCTGGCCGAAAAAGCGGTGCTTGTAGTTACGGCTTTAATCAGGGAGCCCTGATCGATACTACTTATATCCAAAGACGCGTCATCGACATCTACTGCATCACTCTCTTCCCCCAGATCTTCGGGATCGAGGAATTCCGGCTCCCAGTGAATCTGTGCTGCCCACTCCTTGCCGGTTTCAGTTAGTGAGAAAAGCCCATTTTCCGAGCTCTGGACGAGGTCAAAGCCTCTCAGCCATTTGATGATACTTCCAGGCATAAAGTTTGAGGTCCAGCCGGAATTTACCTTTCTAAGCAGGCTATAGAGCTGACGGCTGGTTTGGTCTTGCTTCCCCAAGGCCAAAAGAACGTGATCGATACCGAGTACCCGTGTCAGAAAGATCGGGATCAGTTCTCGGGGGTCTTTGGTATCCAGATATAGCTGTCCACGAGTGGTTTTCGTGATAATACCTTCGTGTTCCTCGATGACATAAAACTCATTCTTCAGGATGTTTACTATTGTTCGCAGGCTGCTTTCCCGGTAATCCGGAAATTCAGACCTGAGAAAATCGATGAGCTCGTCTTTCTGAACGCCATCCTCAACAAAGCTCAGTGCTTTGATCAGGGTAGCAATACCGCCACGAATGCTGGTCAGGCCCTTACGTCTTTGAATCGCAGGAAGCGGTTTCAGCTTCACTTCACCCTTATCATCTGCTTCTTCCGCTACCGTTTCGGTATGGGAGCCCTGAACATGCCCTTCATAGACAAACCAGGGCAGTGTCATGCGTTCGGCAAGCGCCTTGGGTGAGCTTTCTACTGGACCCAATAGTTGTTCTAAACGCCGCATCAGATCATGTTGGCAAGTGACCACTTTCGGCCGGCGGGAGGAATCGCCAAACCAGGCCCTGTGACATTCCTGAGCCATAAGGTCATAGGTGATAGTGCTGAAATAGCGCGGGTAGAGGGCGGCCATTACCCGACAGATTTTCACCCATGCAATCCGATTGGTGTACTTCTTCATCCATGCAGCGATTTCGTCATGGAAGGCTTGGAGCCGGGTGATTCGGGCTTCCGAACTTTCAGGTAGTGGCTTTAGCGACTCCTCCGCAATCCAGGATCTGAATTCAGGATCCTCAAGAGCGGCTGATATATTGACCGTACCCATTCCCACACCACTGACGGCGTTCTCCTCCCAAAGCTTCTGCTGAAATTCGAGCGTTTTGCGGGTCTCCAGATCTGCCCCTTCAACATACTCTAGAAAATCCGCCAGGCTGGAAAACCAGTCAGGATTCCGCTCACTGGGGGAGATATCTTCCAGAATGGTTTTGAGTTCTTTGTCCTTAGAGAGATCGGAGTGCACAAGCTTTTCCTTTTATTCTTGAGGAGGTGTTCGGGTACCTGGTTTGGGGAGACCAGATTGAAGGCCATCAATATGCTCAAACAAATCAGCATTGACCTCCTGCCACAGCGGATCAAGGATGAATTCAATCCCCTCACGCCTTGCCATTTTGGCGGCTGGAACAAAGTCGCTGTCCCCGGCCACCAGAATGATCGTATCCACCTGCTGCTTGAGTGTCAGTGACGCGATATCGATACCGATCCGCATATCCACACCTTTTTGATGGAGCCCCAAGCTCACGGTACCGCCATCCAGAGAGCTCCAAAGGTCTCTCAAATTTAAAAGGCTCTGTGTCTGTTCGGGGGTCAGAGTGAGGCTTGTCTCATCTGGCAAAGCATCACCTTCAGGTGACGGGATTTGATCAAGCGCAGACAGCCATTCACGGGTTTTCAGGAGCTTTTTCGTGTATCGGGGGTTGATGGTCCAGTCGCGATCTTTATTGACCTTGCCGAGCCTCAGAGCAACTTTTCGCTGCTTTCTGAGTGCATCAAACAGTTCGTGACGGTACTTGGCGACGTCGGACTTGGCAAAATCGATAGCACGATTGTCGATGGGATGGTGGGCTTTGCCGTCATAGGGCAATGCATCGTAGAAGAAGATCCGGTAGACATGCTGGTGCCACTGTCGACTGCTATCGCCAGTCAGAAACCTGATGTGCTGCTTGCACATTCGGCGGATGCAGTCGGTTACCTTGGTTACGGTATCGCAGTCATCGGCATTGACGAGTTTGGGGAGGCGTTTGAGGAAGAAGCCACCATCGATAAGGATAGCAATGTTGCGGTGGCTCATGGCTGACTCCCGAAAACGGAGATTTTCGAGAGCCCAGAAATAAGAAAGCCCCAGGGGATCGGCGCACCCTCCGGATGTATAAGGGGGCTTACTGCCAAGGGGCGGATGTGTTGCGAAGTTTGGTAGCCAAGCCGGTTGTTGTCAAGTGTACTTGACGAAAAATGCCGATAACGTCCGTGTTGCATCCTGTTGCCTTTTTTCTCAGATTATTTTTAACACCCTGAATTCTAAAGGGTAGTTCAGAGGGGTGTTAAACGGTAGTCCGTTTGTTGCGGGTTCTCTTCACCGGCTTCATTGCTGCCCGCTCTGCCTTGATCCGCTCTAGCAACGCCTCCGCACTGTTCTCCCCGCCGATCAGCTCCGGATTGTCCCTGCGCCATTGCTCGGTGAGTTCGCCCCGGAAGGCCTTGGCGAGGATGGACTGGGTGAGGTTGTTGACGCGGGCCAGGGCGCTGCTGGCCTGTTGTTCGATGCGGTCGGCGTGGGAGAAGAGTTGGTCTACTCGGCGGACGATTTCGGTTTGTTCATCGAGGGTAAAGTTAGTAATAGGCAAACCACAGAGTGACTTTTTCGTAAGTTTCGGTTGTGCGGACCCGGTAATCCATGGGGTTAAGTCGAGAGAGTTGATTGCGATCTTCACGAAATCTAAGTTCACTCCCGGTCGTTCTTTCAAAACGTGAGCATGGTTGTTAACCCACATTTTCCCTTCCACTATGAACGCAAGATCTTTTGATTTACTCAGGAGGTTTGCGCCGTCTTCGCCAACCAATAGGTAGCGACCTTCATGAGTATAGTCATTGAGGTAATCGACAATTCCAGTCGCTCCATAATAAGGGATCGTCCCCTGAATGGTTTTACGTATCGTCGCAGATACGGGTTTTCTAGCTCCGTTTTCAATATCGACTAATTCTTCCAACTTAGCTATTGATTCGGGTTGGGCATCAATCAACCGTCCACTCACCGCCGCAGCCAGCACGGACTGGCGGAAGCGTTTGAGGATTTGCGGGATGCGCTCGAGGCGGGCTTTGGTGTTTTCCACCTGGGCCAGCAGGGTGTCGAGTTTGTCGGCGATGACTTTTTGTTCGGCGAGGGGGGGTACCGGCACCGAAAGGTTTTTCAGCTTTGTACCGTTAACGTTTGGCTGTCCGATTCCTGCACTGAAGTCCGTGATTTGGCGCCAGTAATATGGAGATTGAAAATAGTTGGCCAAAAATTCTATTGAGACACCTTCCAAGCAGCGGACGCGGATTAGATATGATGCATAAACAGATTCCGGAATCTCGCCTTTTAGAAGATAGCTTTTGCCAACGGTAGCGCCGGTCCTAGCAAAAACAAGATCGCTCGGTTTCAGTCTGTATTTACCAACTTTCTCGGGTTCTATTTTGCAGTTCGGAACGTTTGGCCAGCTCACAGTATTGTTTTGTATATCTGTGATGCGCAGAAGCTTTACCCCTGTTGGCTCAGAGGTTGCCGACGCAGTGTAACCATAGGAAATATCGGAAGATATCTCTCCAAGGTTGGCCAGTTGCCAATTTGCTGGAAGAAGTTGGCTTTGCATTACTTAACCTCACCCATCACTTCCCCCAAAAGCACCCGCGCCCCATCAGCCTCCTCTCCAGCCCCCAACTCCCGCATCAACGCATCCAGCTCGCCCAACGCCTGTACCAGTTCCCCCATCGCCTCACCCGCCAATACACTCGGCTCCGGCAAATTGGCCGCATCCACACTGTCGCTGTCCTTCAGCCAGGAAATATCCAGCGAATCGCCCTTGTGTTCGGCAATCCACTGGCGGCTGAAGCTGCGCCAGCGGCTGTGGGCCAGGCGCGGGTCGATGCCTTCGTTTTCGTCGCTGTGTTCGGGCAGTTCGATGTCTTCGGAGTGGAAGCTGTATTCGCCCTCTTTGCGCTCGCTGTCGCCGTTGGGGCTGTCACCATACACGTCTTCAAATGGCTTCAGGTGTTGGTCGCCAAACGGCGTGCGTTTGCCGAAGCTGGGCATGTTGGTGCGCAAATCGTAGACCCAGACGTGTTCGGTGCAGTGTTCTTCCTGGTACTTGTCTGCCGCGCTGCCCTTGGTAAAGAACAGCACGTTGGTTTTCACGCCCTGGGCGTAGAAGATGCCGGTGGGCAGGCGCAGGATGGTGTGCAGGTTACACTTGTTCATCAAATCCCGGCGCACGTCGGTGCCCACGCCGGCTTCGAACAGCACGTTATCCGGCAGTACCACGGCGGCGCGGCCACCGGGTTTGAGGTTACGGTAGATGTGCTGCAAAAAGGCCAGCTGTTTGTTGCTGGTTTTGTAGGTGAGGTCGTCCCGGGTGATGCTGGCGTCGCCGCCTTTGCTGGTGCCGAAGGGCGGGTTGGCGAGGATCACGTCGGCCTTTTCCAGCCCGGCGCCGGTCTGGCCCAGAGCGTTGCCCAGGTGCACCACGCCTTCGGCATCCCCTTCCATACCGTGCAGCAGGCAGTTCATCAGGGCCAGGCGGCGGGTGCCGGGCACCAGTTCGATGCCTACGTAGGCCTTGGTGGTCTGGAAGGCTTTCTGTTCGGTGGTCAGGTCGTACAGGTCGTCGGTCTGGCCTTTGATGTATTCGTGGGCCGCTATCAGAAAGCCTGCCGTACCCGCCGCCGGGTCCTGGATGATTTCACGGGGTTGCGGCTTCAGGCAGCGCACCATGGTGTTGATCAGGGCACGTGGCGTGAAGTACTGGCCAGCGCCGGATTTGGTTTCGTTCGCGTTCTTCTCCAACAGGCCTTCGTACAGGTCGCCCAGGCCGTCTTTCTGGGCGCTGAACCAGTCGATCTGGTCCAGAGCTTTGATCATCTGCTCCAGATGGCGCGGCTCCCGCAGGCGGGTTTGCGCGTCGGCGTAGATGGCGCTGATCAGCGGGTCGTCGTGTACCAGCGTGCCGTCGCCATCCTTGCCGGTGGACAGGCTGAGCAGGATGCGTTTGTAGTCGTTCAGCAGGTTGATGCCGGATTTACCGTTCAGGTCGGACCAGCGGCAGCCTTCCGGCAGCGGGTGCTTTTTCAGGGTGCCGGCTTCGGTGTTCTCGTGCACCATTTTGATGAACAGCAGCAGCACCAGTTCGGTGACGTAGTCCGAGTAGTTGATGCCGTCGTCCCGCAGAACGTCGCAGAGGTTCCAGAGTTTTTGGACGATGTCGTTGTTGGTCATGGGTGATCCTTTGATAGGCGCGACGTTTTCGTCAGCGCCTCATGTATAAAAAATGCCGAAATCTTTGCACGTTGCGGGCGACATGTTAAGAAAAGCCGGTTTTCTATGCATGTCGAATGGGCTATGTCGAAAAAACACCGAAAAATCGACACAGATTAAGCCTGTGTCGATGCAGTAAACATTCTCGATGTAGGCTTGGACTAACTCAGCAATTCCGGTACATTTGATCACACTTCAGGCATGGATTGTGCCGATTAATACCTTGTGGAAACACGGACGTGACCAAAATAGCAGACCCGCACTCGCTTGCGCTTCACGAAGCGTTGATGATCGAGGGTGGCTGGGACCAGTACTCCGATAAGGAACTGGCCAGCTATCTCCCGAGTTCCAGTTATACCCCTGCCCGTATACGAGACCAGCTTGCCAGTGGCGAGCTGGTGTTGCTGAAAGAAATCCCGGCGGTTCCCGTCTTCAGGCTGATTTCCGGGAGTATTGTTCCCGCGGAAAGTGCCTCTGGAGCCATTGCCGAAAGTGCGCTCACCGCCTTAACAACACGATTCGAAAACAAGCAGCCATTTCGTTCAGGCGCCGCTGGGCAAGCCCACGCCGATAGCTTGTCGCCACCGACGAAACTCGACTATACGCCGGAAGCTCCGGTGATTGAGCCGGCCACCGCGCCTTTACCTCCGCCTGTGGTGATCTCAGAAAACTTCGGGCTCCCGCCCCTGGGTCCCAAGGTGTTTGCCAAGTCCTGCACCCGCCCCTCCGGGGATACCGACAGTAATGAGGGCGAGGAAAAGGCCAGCAACTTCGGCACATTAGCGATGCTCGCCCCCGCCACAGTCACCAGCCCTGGTGCAAACGGTTTGCGGCCGCTGGGCCTGATCTCCGGCTCGGCAATGAGACTGGCAAAAGGCTGGGCCATGGCCGCCCGCGTCGGGGCCAGTGTGCTGAGTACTGCTGCCAGTTCAGTGCTTTTGGCTCTCTGGCCATCCAAGCTCGGAGACGGCACCCTTTACACGGAGGAAGAACTCCGAGAAATGACCGAGGCGGCCATTCGGGTACGCTTTCATCTGCACGTGGATGCCACCGGGAACCTCCGGGTGGCTGGCTATCACGTTAACGACAGCACCGGATACAAAGACCGGGTTCCGGTTGCTCACGCAGAGCTCAAGGGCGAGAATTTTGAAGTGGTGGTTGATGACGACTTCACCCTTGTATGGTACCCGGATGACAGCGGCCACCGCCCGGTAGTGAGCACCGAATACCCGGCGGATTCCGGTATTGATCCCTACAGCATTCTGGTGACACCCATCCAGGAAGATGGTCAGGAACATTCGCCGCCGGGCTACCAGCGGCCCTTTGAGGATCAGGTTGAGCTGATCGTGAGTTTTCCGGCGGACAGTGGTATCGAGCCGTTGTATTTGGTTTTTCAGAAGCGGGCGGGAGGAGGAGATGGCATTTTCCAAAACGACAATGCCTCTGTTCCGAAATTAAAGTTTGATTACTCTAATGGGGTTAAAGTTTGGGAAACTCCTGCTGGACTGAAATACGGACCTGATCCAAGTCCGAAGTTTGGAAATCGACTCCAACACGTGCTCAACCACGCAAGTGACCTACCAACTCGACCAGGTAAACATGGTGTATTCGATAGCAGAAACGCAGCTTTGCAGTTGACAGAGGATGCTTGGGAGAAGGTACGCAGTGGGGATCCAAGCGTTACACACACGCTGAATCCAGCCCGAGGCAGTGCGCTGGCACGTGATGTTTATCTTGTTCCCATGAATAAAAGAACTGGTTATGTTGGTGGGCAATGGGGTAATGCTAATGGGCTTCCAGAAGCTACACACATAAGATTAGTTATTGAAAATGGTTCCAACGTTATTAGTTCATTTCCGGTGCTACCGTAGGAGACTAAATGTATTATCTTGAAAAAAATTGCAGTGTATGTGGTGATGGGATACTTGGTTTTCTCCGATGCAGTGACGGAAGAACGATAGTGGTTATGTGTGAAGAGTGCAGCTCCGTTTGGTTGACTCCGGATGAAGTGGAAGATAAATACCCTTTATATCCTGAGGCACCAAGATTTTTTTTACTCCCTAACTCTAATGTTTCTATTAGTGGAGGTGATTCCGGATGGGCTTCTCTTGAAGAGATCAGTTCAGCCGGAATGGGAGACTATGCAGACGAGGGAAGAAGTTACGATTTATAACAGAAATGTTGAAGAAAGCTGTGGTTATTAACGGTCGCGAAATTCTTTCAGAAGCTGATTTTCACAACAAAATCTCCGAGGCAATGAATTTTCCTTCCTATTATGGGAAAAACCTGGACGCTCTTTGGGATGTCTTGAGCACTGATATAGAACGCCCCGTGACTTTGGTTTGGGAAAATGCTGATTCCTCAAAGGAGTCTATGGGGAATAGCTTTGCCAAGATCGTTGATCTACTGAACAGGGTCATGGCTCAGGATGAGGAATGGGGTTTGGACGAGAGGTTTGAAGTAGTCATAAGTTGAGGGTTTCGTCCAAACTGCTGCTGAAGAGGTGAGTCCCAGGCAAATCTAGCCTACGCACTCCGCTCCGGCCAAATCCCCTCATTCAACTCCTCCAGCACCGTATCCAGCTGCTCCCCCAGCACCTTGTCCATTTGCCTGGCTCCGCCATCGTCGGCAAAGCGATGGTTCACAAATTCCCGGTCGATGATGACTTCGTGCACCAGTTGCTTGGCCAGGCGTTCCAGCCATTTGCGCTGGTTCGGAGTCCAGTTGTGCTGGGTGTAGATGCGGTCCATGGCTTCCGCTACGCGCTGTTCGAAAGGAATCAGCGGCTCGCCCAGGGCGGCGCGGCGGATGTAGCCGATGATGCTGGCGGCGATGTCCTTGTTGGTCTGGTTTCGCACGGCACTTTGCAGGCGGGCTTCGGAGTAGCCGTGGTTGTCCAGTAGCAGTTTTACTTCCCGCAGCTGTTCCCGGGTGAGGTCACGGGGTTTGTTGACCACCACGGCCAGCGCGGCAGACTGGTTGAGTTGCTGTTTGATGAATTCGTTGAAGCTGTCCAGGTAGTCTTCCGGCTTGTCGTGTACACCGTAGCTCTGGATACGTTCGCGGATTTCGTCTTCGTGGTCGGAGATCAACGGCATGTAGTCGCTGCCCACCAGTGACTTCACCTCGGCCAGCTGGTTCAGCAGGCCGCTGTGTTGTTTGATGAATTCCGAGGCTTGTCGCGGGCCGAGTTTATGCAGGTGGGTGTGCAGGGATTTGGGCTCCACGCCCCAGCTCTGGTGCAGTTCGTCCAGTTTCTGTTTCAGTTGCGGGCGGTTTTCGGCTTTGTTGTCGGCTTTGCGCAGCACCCGCATGAGTTTCTGGCTGAGCTGGCTGAGTACCACGTTGGCTTGGCTTTCGTCGGGAGCGTCGCCGGGGCTGTTGAGGGCCTTTTCCAGTTGCTCGTCGTCGGTGAGTTCGTCTACCAGTTGCTCCAGGGTGATGTTGGGGTCCTTCACCAAGGGCTTCATGGTGTTCACATCCTGTAGGGCGGCGTAGATGTCTACCGGGTCGTAGATGCGGAACACGGTCTTACCGATCTCGTCGCAGCGGCGGGTGGCGCGGCCGATCATTTGTTCGTACAGGATGCGTGAGCGTACCCGGCGCATGAACACCAGGTTGCAGATGCGCGGCACGTCGATGCCAGTGGTGAGCAGGTCTACGGTGATGGCGATGTTGGGGTAGCGCTCGTTCTTGTAGCGGCGAATGAGCTGGTCCACCTTGTCGCTCTGGCCGGTGATTTTGGCCACTGCGGCTTCGTTGTACTGGCCGTTGTACAAGTCCTTGAAGGCCTTATCGAGCTGGCTTTTCACCATATCTGCGTGCAGGTCGGTGGCGCAGAAGATCATGGTTTTCTCGTCGCCGAACGGGTCCAGTTCCTGCACCAGTTGTTCGCAGATGACCCGGTTGAAGTTCTCATTGATTACGCGGCGGTTGAAGGCATCCACCTCAAAGCTGAGCTCGTCCTCCAACTCGGTGGTGTCCACTTCTCCGGTCTGGGTGTTGATCACTTCCACCGGCTTACCCTTCTCGAAGGTAATGCCGTTCTGGGTGAGCAGGGTTTCGTAACGGATAGGCGGTTCGTGGTCGATCAGCCAGTCGTCCGCCACGGCTTCCCGGTAGGAGTAGGTGTACACCGGCTTGCCGAAGATCTCGCTGGTGTGCTTGGCGGGGGTGGCGGTGAGGCCGATTTTTACGGCGTCGAAGTAATCCAGAACCCGGCGGTAGCTGGACAGGTACTGGACGGTGTCCCGCAGGGCCAGTTCGCCCTCGGTCATTTCCTGGTCCAAGGTGTAGCCCCGGTGGGCTTCGTCGATGATGATGCAGTCAAACTGGTCGATGGGCGGCGGGTTGTCGCTCATAAAGATGCGTTTGACCATGGCTTGGACTGTGGCCACCTGAATACGGGTTTCCGCTTCGGCGGCCATATCGCCTAGCTCGGCCACGTTGTAGATCTTGCTGAGCGTGTGGTTCTGTTCCAGTGGCGCTTCGTTGAAGGCGTCGATGGCTTGCTGGCCCAGTGCGGTGCGGTCTACGAGAAACAGGATGCGGTGGAACCGTTCGGCTTTCAGGAACCGGTACATCAGCCCGATGATGGTGCGGGTTTTGCCGGTGCCGGTGGCCATGGCCAGCAGGGCTGTTCGTACGCCACGAGCCAGGGCGTGTTCGGTGGCGACAATGGCGTTCTGTTGATAGTCCCGCAGTTTCAGGTAGCCGAAGGGCTCGTCCTTTAACAGCTTCTCGGCATTTTCCTTATCCCTTTCCAGCAGATCCAGCAGCCCGCCGGGGGTGTGAAACTGCGGCAGTGCGCGGCGCAGGTTGCTGGGTTCGCGCACATCCCGGAACCAGGTGCCGGACTGTTCTGCCAGTTGTGGCACATAGGGCCGGCCGTTGCAGGAATACACGAAGGGCACGTGGTAATGGCCGCTTTCATCGGCAGGCCAGGCGATGGTACGGCCCATCAGTTCCCAGGCGCCGACTAACGGTGCGTCTACCTTGAAGCCTTTGCTGTAGCGCTCGGCCTGGCGAATTTTGCCGGCCACGTTGGTGTTTTCTTTCTTGGCTTCGACAACGGCGATGGGTGTAAGGCCTACAAAGAGCACGTAATCCGC
Organism: Marinobacter sp. C1S70; assembly: GCF_000475355.1. Classification (NCBI taxonomy): domain Bacteria; kingdom Pseudomonadati; phylum Pseudomonadota; class Gammaproteobacteria; order Pseudomonadales; family Marinobacteraceae; genus Marinobacter; species Marinobacter sp. C1S70. The sequence continues at coordinate 114,092 of NZ_AXBW01000041.1, forward strand.
CCGGCCCTTCTCGCCGTTATGGTTGGTGGGCCATTCGGCAATCGCGCGATAGGTGCCTTTCTCCGGGCGGGCGCCTTTCCGGAAGGTGATGTCCTGGCTGTCGGCTTCCCAGCCCGCGTCCTGCAGTTGTTGGTCGATGAGGATGCGGGTGAGTTCTTCGTTCAGTACCAGGGTGTCGGTAGCGGCTTTGGTCTGTTTGGCTACCTGCTGGCGCTGCTGATTGACGGTTTGCTCGCCCTGCTCCGTGAGCTGTTGTTGCAGCGCTTTGATCTTTTGCTCGTAGGCTTGTTGTTGTTGGCTCAGGGCTTGTTCGTGCTGGCGGGCCTGTTCCGCCAAAGCGCGGGATTCTTCATCCATGGCGAGCGCCAGGGCTTCGTATTCGGCTTTTTCTTTCTCAATCAGCTGGCTGAGCTGCTGGCTGCTGTCCAGCGCCATGTTGGCGTGTTGCAGATCGTGCCGGAGCTTTTCGATGTCGCTCTGAAGCTGGCGTAACTGTGCGCTGGGGTCTGCTGGCGGTATAAAGGGGCCGGGCTTGAAGCTGGCACCGGCTTTACCGAAGGAGCGGTGAAACCAGATGGCCAGGGCCCGCGCTACTTTCAGGCCATCCATCGCCTCTTTGTGTTGGGTGCGGAACTGGTGGGTGGCCTTGTTACCCTCAATGCGCAGGATGTGGAACAGCTCTTTGATCTGCGGTTCCAGCCGCAGTTCCCGGTTCAGGCGATAGAGCAGTTCGGACTGGCTGGTTTGTTCGTCAAACTCGATACCGGAGAGTGCGGCCAGATGTTGGGCCAGGGCTTCGCCGAGCTGGCGGAGTTTGATCAGAGTGGTGTTAGGGTCACTGGCGAAGGCTCGTTCGGCGGATTCAGCCAGTTCCACGAATAAAGAATCGTGCTCTGACAAAAACGAAAAGTTGCCGGACTTGAATTCCGTTGCCTTGTTCAATGTATCCCTCCGCGACAGTCTTACGGCAGAACATTAGCAGACTTATTAAAGATTCAAAATGTAGGTAGTAAAGAACTAGAGGGGATAGTTGGATAAAAGGTCAGGTCGCAGTCAGCGGAATGATTGTGATGTTTCGGTGGCAAGTAAAGAAGAGGGCCCAAGTGGGCCCTCCAAAAATAGCCTATACCGAAATGACTGACTCTGGATGGCCATGTTGACCACAATCAGAAAGAGTTAACTGCGTGAAGATATAGATCAGCGGGCGCTCCGCCGTCCCATTTTTTCGAAAAACTTCACCGCTAATCTCTGCGCCATCATTCAAAAAATCGAGGATAACAGGAGCGTGCCCCCGGGCGACATAGCCAATCTTTGTGCCACGCAGCTCTATTCGAATCGCATGGGGATCATATTGGTTTTCAGGTTCCGGATGGAACGTTACGCTTTCACCCACCACGATTTGATCCGCCGGGATGGTGGATTCGTGTCTGAAACCCGCTACTTCTAAAACGAACTCAACTTGGTCACCAGCATGCTCGAACGTATGGACAATTTCGAACCCGTCGTTCGGTAACTTGGCTCCCGTATAACCGAGCAGCGCAAAGTCGCTAATCTCCGCTTCCGGTGAGATTCCTCTCATTTCCAAATAACGAGAGAAATCTCGGCGATTCCTCGGTGGCAGTCGACGTGTGAAAGCCTCAAGAACTTGGCCGGTATGAACGTCACCGCTACGGATTGGGAACGCTGGATACCCAACGAACCCATTGTTCAACGCCTCTTTAAATTCCGGAGTACCAGTAAAGTACCTCAATGTCACATTTTTTTCTCTTTGCACCAATTCGCCAACCACATAGCGAGATCGACTCTCACTATCTCTGGCTTGCCAGCAAAGGAGCAAACGCCTTGGCTCGATGATGTGTTCTATAAAACGTGTCATTCAAGTTCCTCTAGAGCTTTCAGTAGCAGCTCTCTTCTTTTCATAGTGAGACTATAGACGAATTCAGCTCGCAGTGCTGTTAAAGGGGCTGCGATATCGAACTCTGTTAAGTTGTCCAATATTTGCTTTAACTGTCCAGAATCCCAGCGCGTAAGACGATCAGTAAGTGTCGGAATGATTGAAGGGTATTTTGCGCAAAATTGCCTGACGCCCTCGATGAGCCCCATGCGCGCCGCGTCATCCCGATTCCACCTCATATGATGCCGCCCTTTTTGGATGTAGTGAAGAAGCGCCCCATCGTCGTGCAGCAATGTCTCTATCTTTTTCTCGAAAAGCTCATGGCCTAAACTCGTGCCATTATCAAAATACGGTGAAAAACGCGCTCGATCTTCATCTCGGTTCCAAATCACACCCCAGTTTTCTTGGTGCCTATCTGTATTGCCGATCAGAGCGTCAAAGCAAAGACACAAACCCCAGTACGCAATCCAATCTTGGGATAAAAGGCCCCGAATTGCTAATGCTCTGCTGAACGTTAGTATTGTACTCAGGTTGTGCTGGCGCCCTTTTTCACGTTCGTATTCTGGTATGGCTGCCTGCATATGGTCCCCGCCGTCAGTATATCTCTCTTCGACAGGACCATAATTTAGGAACCATTCGCTTATTACCCCTGGTTCGTTTGTTTTAGAGTCGATCGCAACGAACGTTGGGGGAATAGTGAGCCCCATTAGTCGTCCAATCTTAAAAGCTATCACTTCGGCCCAGTATTGATCCGGATGCCTCGGCTGATCAGGGTTTTTAGCGCTCTTGATCGCTTCCTTGAAAAGGTATCGGTGCCCAGGGATGCAAAAATCAAATGGGGTTGGATCCGGACAAATTCGAAGTGACTTATTGCGTGCCCCCGATGGAAACACCTCGTAATCCTGATAAAAATCCCATTCGGTTACATCAACAATTTGGTCTGGTTGTTGGTCGCTTATTCGCCGATTGATCACTCCCTCGCTCCCTGCATTCTTAGTTGGCACTCGACCCTGTTCGCCCGAATACATCATGAGCTAAGGAGCCTGCTCAACCAAGTCTATCGACTGGATGCATGGAAAAGGATAGTAGCTCCCAACATCGCAGGAATGGTGGCAATTTGATGGCTGAAGAAAAGTAGCCTGTAAAGCTGAAATAACGGGCGGTCGTAACTAGATGATAATGCGGGATTATTTGGTCGGCGTGGCAGGATTCGAACCTGCGACCCCTTCGTCCCGAACGAAGTGCGCTACCAAGCTGCGCCACACGCCGATCAACGGCCGGTATTATACGCATTGGCGGCGGTTTTGCTACCCCTTCCCCGGGCTGGAATTCAAAAATTCTGTTGTGGATTGTCCGGACCGGTAGCTAGCAGAAGCCTCACCCTGGCAGTGGTAAACCCGGTTGAATGGGCGTATAACAGCGGCGTGGATGCCACCTTGCCTTGCAAGGCGTTGCGACTGGTCTGTGTCCGGACATCGGAGCCCCCTGCCCTGTGAACATTATCCCCATTGTTCAGATCCTCGGTTTTCTGCTCATCCTGCTCAGTTTCCTCATGACCCTTCCGGTTAACCTGCTGGTGTTCGGTGATACGCCGGATTGGCTGGCGTTCGTGAAATCCTCGGTGGTCTGTTTCAGCATTGGTGCCGCGGCTCTGGCTTTGGCGGGGCGGCAGAAACACGCGCTACGCCAGCAGCAGATGTTCATGTTGACCGTGTCGGCGTGGGTTGTGATTCCTCTGTTCTCCAGTTTGCCGCTGTTGCTGAGTGACATGAAGCTGAGCATGACCGATGCCTTCTTTGAAAGCATTTCCGGCGTGACCACTACGGGTTCCACCGTTCTTACCGGCCTGGATCATCTGCCGGACGACATTTTGCTCTGGCGTTCGATTATGCAATGGATGGGCGGTATCGGGATCATCGGTATGGCCGTTGCCATCCTGCCGTTTCTCCGGATTGGCGGTATGCGGCTATTTGCCACCGAATCGTCCGAATGGAACGAGAAAGCGGTGCCCCGCACCAACCATCTGGCCCGCAGTCTGGTACTCATCTATCTGGGCTTGACGCTCGGTTGCGTGCTCACCTACTGGCTGCTGGGGATGAGTTTCTTTCAGGCACTGAATCACGCGTTGACCACGGTATCGACCGGCGGCTATTCCACTTCAGACAGCTCCATGGGGCAGTTTGATTCGCCGTCCATTCTCCTGGCGTCGACGGTATTCATGGCGATGGGCGCCATGCCGTTCTTTCTGTTTGTCCGGTTTATTCACGGGCAGCGCCAGCCCCTGATTCGGGATCAGCAGGTGCGTTTCTTCCTCCGGTTCCTGGTGATTGTCGCTGCGTTGCTGACCATTTACCGGGTTCTGAGGGAACCGGTAGATCCGTTTGAAACCTTTGTTTCAGCGCTGTTCAATGTTACGTCGGTGGTGACCACCACGGGCTATGCTTCTACCGACTATTCCTTGTGGGGCCCGTTTGCGGTGGTGGTATTCCTGTTCATTACCTTTGTCGGCGGGTGTTCCGGGTCCACGTCCGGCGGCATGAAAATCTTCCGGTTCCAGCTGTCCATGCTATTGCTCAGGGAGCAGGTACGTCGTTTGCTGCACCCTCACGCGGTGTTTGCCCGCAACTACAACGGGCGGGTGATTGGTGACGATATCGTGGCCTCCAGTGTCGCCTTCTCTTTCATTTTTCTGGCGACGCTGGCGCTGGTGACGGCGATTCTGGGGGCGCTGGGGCTGGATCTGGTGACCAGTCTTTCCGGAGCCGCTACGGCTTTGACGAATGTCGGGCCAGGACTGGGCGATACCATCGGCCCGGCAGGCAATTTCCAGACGTTGCCGGATGCGGCCAAATGGGTTCTGATGGGCGCCATGATTCTGGGCCGGTTGGAGCTGTTGAGTGTGTTTGTGATGTTGTCGCCGGACTTCTGGCGCAGCTGAGTGGAAAAGCAGGATATGCAGGCCGCTGGTTTATTGTGAACCAGCGGCCTGTGTGCCTCAGCCTGCTGTGGGCAGCAGGGAGATGTCGGCAACCCGCAGGAACAGGTTGCGCAGGCGGTTCAGCAGTGCCAGACGATTGTTGCGCACGGCTTCTTCGTCTGCCATCACCATCACTTCATCAAAGAAGGTGTCGACCGGCTCACGCAGGCTGGCCAGCGACGTCAGCGCACTGGCGTAGTCACCCTGCTCGAACATCGGCAGTACTTTCTGTGCCTGCTCTTCCACCTTCGCGGCCAGGGTCTTCTCGGCAGCGTCCTGCAACAGCGCGGTGTCTACGGTCTCGCCGATGCTGTCACCACCCTGTTTGGTGAGGATGTTGGAAACCCGCTTGTTGGCGCCTGCCAGAGCCTGGGCTTCCGGCAGCTGGCGGAAGGCTTCCACGGCTTTTACGCGGCGATCGAAGTCCAGCGGGCGGGTTGGGCGGCGGGCGTGCACAGCCAGGTACACTTCGGCGCCGATGCCCTGCTCATCATAGTGGGCACGGAAACGCTCCAGCATGTAGTCCACCACGGTGCTGGCGGTGTTCTTCTCGGTCAGCACGGTAAAGTTCTGTTCCGCCCACTCGCACACCGTCTGCAGGTCCAGCGGCAGTTCACGTTCGATGATGATGCGCAGCACACCGAGAGAAGCACGACGCAGGGCGAACGGGTCCCGGGTACCGGACGGCGGCTGGTTGATGCCGAACAGGCCGACCAGGGAATCGATGCGGTCAGCAATGGCCACCGCACAACCGGTCAGGGTGGTGGGCAGGTCGTCGCCGGCAAAGCGCGGCATGTACTGCTCGTTCAGGGCCTTGGCGACATCGGCATGTTCGCCGTCGTTGGCGGCGTAGTACTGACCCATAATGCCCTGCAGGTCGGTGAACTCCAGCACCATTTCGGTGACCAGATCGGTCTTGGCCAGCATGGCAGCACGCTCGGCCAGGGCCGGGTCGCTGTTGATGGCTTCGGCAATCTTTTTGGCCAGGGCTGCTACCCGTACAGATTTGTCGTAGATGCTGCCCAGCTTGTCCTGGAACACGATGGGCTTGAGTGCCTCGATGCGGTCTTCAAGCCTGGTCTTGCGGTCGGTGTCGTAGAAGAAGGCGGCATCGGACAGGCGCGGGCGAATCACTTTCTCGTTACCGGAAATCACCTGGGCCGGGTCTTTACTCTCCAGGTTGGCCACGGTGATAAACAGCGGCAGCATCTTCCCGCCGGCATCCACTACGTGGAAGTACTTCTGATGTTCCTTCATGGAGGAGATCAGGGCTTCGGCGGGTACATCCAGGAAGCGCTCCTCGAAGCGCCCCATCAATGGTACCGGCCATTCGTTCAGGGCAGTCACTTCGTCTAGCAGGTCTTCGTCGATTACGGCCTTGCCGCCGGCTTCTTTCTCCGCCAGCGCGGCCACGCCGGCGCGGATCTGCTCACGACGCTCGGCGAAGTCTGCCAGTACGTAGCCTTCCTGCTTGAGCACCACTTCGTAGTCGGCCGGGGTGGGCACAATCAGCTCTTTCGGGCAGTGGAACCGGTGGCCACGGGTCTTGTTGCCGGGCTTGAGGTTCATCACCGGTGCTTCAATCACCTTGTTGCCGTACAACAGAATCAGCCAGTGTACCGGGCGCACGAATTCGGTCTTCCAGGCACCCCAGCGCATGCGTTTGGGAATGGGCAGGGCGGCCAGGGATTTGTCCACCAGATCCGGCATCAGTTCTACGGTGGGCTTGCCCTTCTCAACGGTACGGTACACCAGCCAGGCACCCTTGTCGGTCTCCATGGTGTCGAGCTGATCCGGGGTAATCCCCAGGGAGGTGGCGAAGCCGGTCAACGCCCGGGTGGGGTTACCGGAATCATCAAACGCTGCTTTCACGGCCGGGCCGCGCTTCTCGACCGATTTGTCCGGCTGGGCATCGGCCAGGTCCCGGATACGTACCGCCAGACGACGGGGTGCTGCGAAGCTTTCCACCGCACCAAAGGCCACGCCGGCTTCTTCCAGGCCTTTGACAATGCCCTGGGTGAAAGCGTCAGAGAGGGGCTTGAGAGCTTTCGGAGGCAGCTCCTCGGTGCCCAGTTCGACCAGAAAATCCTGAGTTGCCATGATTATGCGTTCCCCTGTTCCTGCGGTGCCTTGTTGGCTTTCTTGCCCTTTTTACTGGCCTTGGCGTCGGCGGCTTCAGCGGCGGCCAGCACTTCCTTGCGGAGGTGTTCCGGGGCCAGCGGGAAGCCCAGCTTGCGACGGCTCTCGAAGTAGGCCTGGGCCACGGAGCGAGCCAGGGTACGTACACGCAGGATGAAACGCTGGCGCTCGGTCACGGAGATGGCGTGACGGGCGTCCAGCAGGTTGAATGTGTGGGAGGCCTTGAGCACCTGCTCATAGGCCGGCAGTGGCAGACCTGCGTCGATCAGGCGGGCGCTTTCCCGCTCATAGACATCGAAGCTGTGGAACAGGAACTCGGTGTCGGCATGTTCGAAGTTGTAGGTGGACATTTCCACCTCTTGCTGATGGAACACGTCGCCGTAGGTAACCACGCCATCCGGGCCATTGGTCCAGACCAGGTCATACACGCTGTCCACACCCTGCAGGTACATGGCGATACGCTCAAGGCCGTAGGTCAGCTCGCCGGTGACCGGATAGCATTCCAGGCCGCCTACCTGCTGGAAGTAAGTGAACTGGGTCACTTCCATACCGTTCAGCCAGATTTCCCAGCCCAGGCCCCAGGCGCCCAGGGTCGGCGATTCCCAGTTGTCTTCGACAAAGCGGATGTCGTGCACCAACGGGTCCAGGCCCAGGGCGCGCAGAGAATCCAGGTACAGCTCCTGAATGTTGTCCGGAGACGGCTTCAGAACCACCTGGAACTGGTAGTAGTGCTGCAGGCGGTTGGGGTTCTCGCCGTAACGGCCGTCGGTGGGGCGGCGGCTGGGCTGGACGTAGGCGGAGTTCCAGGTTTCCGGACCGATGGATCGCAGGAAGGTGGCCGGGTGGAAGGTACCGGCGCCCACTTCCATGTCCAGGGGCTGGAGAACCACGCAGCCGTGCTGCGCCCAGAAATTCTGCAATGCCAGGATCAGACCCTGGAAGGTCTTGATGTCCGGCGCGGAGTTGTTGGTTGCCTTGTCTGTCACGACGTTTGCCTGCTGGTCAGTCTGTGTGTGGGCCCCGGTTCCGGGGCACTCCGAAAATTTGAAAACGCGCATTATACGCTGGCCGGCGCCGCATTTCTAAGTGCCAGCCAGGGTGTTGTTTTGCCTGAGATCAATCAGAAGAACGTGAGGCCCACCTGGAACAGTTTCTCGACGTCCCGTATGCGCGACTTGTCCACCAGGAACAGGATCACGTGGTCGTCTGGTTGCACCCGAAGGTGGTCGTGGGCGATGAGCACTTCGTTGTGCCGGACAATGGCACCAATGGTCGTTCCGGATGGCAGATTGATTTCGTCCAGGCGTTTGCCAACCACCTTGGAGGAACGGTGGTCGCCGTGGGCGATGGCCTCAATGGCTTCGGCCGCGCCCCGGCGCAGGGCGTGCACGTTCACCACATCACCACGGCGCACGTGGGTAAGCAGGCTGCCGATGGTGGTCTGCTGGGGTGAGATGGCCACGTCGATATCGCCGCCCTGGATCAGGTCCACGTAATCGGGGTTGTTGATCAGGGTCAGGACCTTGCGGGCACCCAGTCGCTTGGCCAGCAACGAGGCCATGATGTTGGCTTCGTCGTCGTTGGTGACGGCGCAGAACACATCGGTATTCTCGATGTTCTCTTCCAGCAGGATGTCCTTGTTGGCTGCATTACCTTCCAGTACCACGGTCTTGCGCAGGCGCTCGGACAGCATCACGCAGCGTTCATGGTCCCGTTCCAGGAGTTTCACCTGATAGCGGTCTTCCAGGGTGTTGGCCAGCCGGTAGCCGATGTTGCCACCGCCGCAGATGAAGATGCGTTTGTAGGGCTTCTCCAGCGGTTGCAGTTCGCTCATCACCGAGCGGATATGGTCGGCGGCGGCGATAAAGAACACCTCGTCGCCGTCTTCAATTACGGTATCGCCCTGGGGCATGATCGCCCGGTCCTTGCGGAAAATCGCCGCCACCCGGGTATCGATCTTGGGCATGTGGGTGCGAAGGTAGGACAGTTCGTGCCCCACCAGTGGGCCGCCCTCGGTGGCGCGAATGGCGACCAGTCGGGTCAGGCCCTTGGAGAACTCCAGTACCTGCAGGGCACCGGGGTATTCAATCAGCCGGGTAATGTGCTGGGTTACCAGATGTTCGGGACTGATCAGAACGTCCAGGGGGAAGCCTCTCAGGCTGTCCAGGTCCTTGACCGTATCCCGGTTGTAGAACAGTTCCGGCTTGGCCAGATAGGCGCCGGCACGCACACGGCAGATGGTAGTGGGGGTCTTGTACAGCAGCTTGGAGACCTGGCACGCCACCATGTTGGTTTCATCGCTGTTGGTCACGGCGATGATCATGTCGGCATCTTCGGCCCCGGCCTGCCTCAGTACCGTAGGGTAGGAGGCCCGGCCATGCATGGTGCGGATGTCCAGTCGGTCCTGCAGTTCCCGGAGTCGAACACTGTCGTTGTCCACCACGGTAATGTCGTTGGCTTCATTAGCCAGGTTTTCCGCCAGGGTGCCGCCGACCTGGCCGGCGCCGAGAATCAGGATTTTCATGGTTCAGGTTTCTCCAGCACGGCGTAGAAAAAGCCGTCATGGCTGTCCGGGTCTGGGAACAGCTGACGCCCGGTGTTCATGTCCCGGCCCCAGTCTGCCTCGATACACTTCAGCGTTGCCTGATTCTGCTGCTTCAGGAATCGCTGGATTATACGGTGGTTCTCCTGTGGAAACACCGAACAGGTGGCATACACCAGTCGCCCACCGGGCTTCAGGATAGACCACATGGCCTCCAGCAGGCCAAGCTGGATACTGGCCAGCGGCACAATATCGGATTCCCGGCGCAGCAGTTTGATGTCCGGGTGCCGGCGAATCACGCCGGTAGCGCTGCAGGGAACGTCCAGCAGGATGCGGTCGAAGGGCGTGCCGTCCCACCAGCTGTCGATATCGGCGGCATCGGCCTGGGTCAGGGTGGCCTGCAGGTCGAGCCGGTCCAGGTTTTCCTGGACCCGGGGCAGGCGCTCGGCGGATTCGTCGATGGCCACCACTTCGTCCAGTGCGCCACAGGCTTCAAGGATGGCGCAGGTCTTGCCGCCGGGGGCAGCGCAGGCATCCAGTACCCGCTGGCCGGGCTGCAGGTCCAGTAAAGTCGTACACAATTGGGCGGCTTCATCCTGAACACTGGCCGCACCGTCCTCGAACCAGGGCAGGCGGTCGACCGGCACTGGCCGTTCCAGCTGGATTCCGTTGGGCGCAAAGCGGGTGGCGTGGGCTTCGATGCCGGCTTCAGACAGCAGCTTCAGGTACTCGTCACGCTTGAAGCGCAGGGCATTGACCCGCAGGGTCATGGGCGCCTGCTGGTTGTTCGCTTCAAGGATGGTCTGCCAATAGTCAGGCCAGTTATGGCGGAGCTTCTCCACCATCCACGCGGGATGACTGAAGCGGCCACTATCGTCTTTCGGCTCCGGCGCCCCTTCGCGTTCGGCGGCCCGCAGGACCCCGTTGACCAGGCCAGTCAGGTGCGGCTTGTCCAGGGCCCGGCAGGCTTCTACGGTCTCGTTCAGCACCGCGTAGGTGGCCTGTTCGCTGTAACGTAACTGGAACAGCGCCACCAGCATCAGATGGTGGATGATCCGGTCCGGCTTGCGCAGGGGCTTCTTCAGGCGCTGGTTAAGCTCACCTTCAAGCCGGTGATACCAGCGGCACGTGCCGTAACAGATGGCTTGCAGTTGTGGCCGTTGTTCCGGGGGTAGCTGGTTCAGGGCAGGTGGCAGGCATTGGGATAACGATTGACCCTGTTCCACCGCCAGCAATACGTTGGCGGCAATGGCGCGGAATGGCAGGGGCTGGTAGGCCATGGTCAGTTCAGCTCCTGGCCGGGCAGCAATACCTGCTTACCACCGTTGATCAGGTCGTTGATGCTCTGGGCCTTGCTGCCTGGTAACTGCACGGAAGTGATTCTAAGGGTGCCGGTGCCGCAGGCAACCTCAACGCCTTCTCTCTCGCGACTGACCACGGTGCCTGGTGCCTTGTCACTGCTCTGCTCCAGTGCGGTGGCGTGATGAAGGCGGATGCGCTGCTCGCCCAGATCGGTAAAGGTGCCGGGCCAGGGGTTGAAGGCGCGAATCAGTCGTTCTATCTCCTGCGCGCTTCGGCTCCAGTCGATGTGGCCTTCTTCCTTTGACAACTTGTGGGCGTAGTTGGCGTCGGCGTCGTTCTGTGGCTCAGGCGTCAGTTCGCCGTTTGCCAGCCGCTCCATGGCCTGCACAATAGCTTTGCCGCCTATGTCTGCCAGGCGGTCGTGCAGGCTGCCGCCGGTGTCGCTGGCGTGGATCGGGGTGCTGGTTTTCAACAGCATATCGCCGGTATCCAGGCCTTCGTCCATCTGCATGATGGTGATGCCGGTTTCGGCGTCGCCGGCGGCAATGGCCCGCTGGATAGGGGCGGCACCTCGCCATCGCGGCAGCAGGGAGGCGTGAATGTTCAGGCAGCCATGGGTTGGTATGTTCAGCACTGCCTTGGGCAGAATCAGGCCATAGGCAGCCACGATCATCACATCCGGTTGCAGCGACGCCAGTTCCTGTTGGGCCTCTTCTGGCTTCAGACTGACCGGTTGATACACGGGAATACCAGTATCCAGTGCCACCTGTTTAACCGGGCTGGGCATCAGTTTGCGGCCGCGGCCGGCGGGGCGATCAGGCTGGGTGTAAACGCCGACGATGTCGTAACCGGCATTCAGCAGGGTTTTCAGGGCGGTGGCGGCGAAATCCGGCGTGCCGGCAAACACAATGCGCACGTTGGTTGCTTCTCTGTGTCGTTGATACGAAAAAACCGGGTCGTAACCCGGTCCTGAATTCGGTCTATGCTGGCAGCGCCTCAGGCGCTCTGCTTGTGCAGCTTTTCCAGCTTCTTGCGAATGCGATTACGTTTGAGCTGGCTCAGGTAATCGACAAACAGCTTGCCATTCAGGTGGTCCATTTCATGCTGGATGCAAACTGCCAGCAGGCCTTCAGCCTCCAGGACAAACTCCTTGCCGTCGCGATCCTTGGCGGTAATCCGGCAGTGCTCGATGCGCTTCACATCTTCATAGAACCCCGGTACCGACAGGCAGCCTTCCTGCATGGCTTCGAGCTCGCCATCCAGCACTTCCACTTTCGGGTTGATGAACACCCGCGGCTCGGTTTTATCTTCGGACAGATCCATTACGATGATCTGCTTGTGCACATCCACCTGGGTCGCGGCCAGGCCAATGCCGCGGGCATCGTACATGGTCTCGAACATGTCGTCGATCAGCGTACGGATGTCATCGGTCACTTCCTCCACCGGCTTGGCGATGGTGCGAAGTCGTGGGTCCGGATACTCAAGAATTTCTCGAATCATAATGCTCTTGCTTCTGGCCTGTGTGTATCGGGCAATCTCTAATGTCAGCCTGTTTGACGGGCTGCCCAGCGCAGAATTTTACCATTTGTAACGCTGTGAAACCGATTGCCGAAATGCGACAGCGTACTGCGCAAATTTTCTTGGTCTGCCTATGATGAATCCAGAGATTCCGACAGTATGAACCGTTAATGCTGGCAGAGTTCCCAGGTTCAAGGTAATAACGTCCGCCTGACGGTGCCTATTATCCAATAATTCGCCGATTGAGTACAAACTGATCAGTTAATAGTTAAAATCTTTCACGAATGCGCTTCGATGGCTGCAGAAATCACTCGAAGAACAAAAGATAACATCACAAATTCCGGGACTTCTTCTATAGTAACGGGAATAACAACGTAATATGCTGCGGGGATTCTGCGGCGACATTACCGAACGCAAAGATTCAAGGCACGCGATCAAGGACATAAACAATGAGGAAACTGTTGTACGCTCTGGCAGCCTCTGCGCTGCTGTTTACCTCCTGGGCCCAGGCACAGCCGGAGCTGAGGTCTGATCATCCTGAGCGTTACACTGTCGTCAAAGGGGACACCCTCTGGGACATTTCAGCGCGATTCCTGAACAACCCGTGGTACTGGCCGGAAATCTGGCACGTGAACCCGCAGGTTGCCAACCCACACCTGATCTATCCCGGTGACCGCCTGGCACTGGTGTACATCGATGGCAAGCCCCGGATTACCAAGGTCGCGACCAGCGATGTGGTGAAGCTCTCGCCTCAGGTTCGTTCCGAGGCCATCGACACACCAATACCGGCCATCCCCCTGGATGCCATCGCCAGTTTCCTGACCGAAACCCGTATTGTCAGCCCGGAAGAAATCAACGGTGCGCCCTATGTGCTTGAAGGTGAGGACGGCCGCATCATCACCGGTGCCGGTGACCGTATTTACGCTCGCGGCGAGAAGCCGGCCGATCGCGTGGGTATTTTCCGTCGCAGCAAGGAATTTGTGGATCCGGACACCGGCGAGTTCCTTGGCCTGGAAGCCCGGAGCATTGCCCGCGGCAACGTTAATACCGAAAACGGTGATGTGCTGACCGTAGGCATTACCAAGTCCAGTGAAGAAGTGCGTATTGGTGACCGGTTGCTGGTGAATGAAGATCGCCGGCTGACCACCAGCTTCGTGCCCAGCTCGCCGGATAGTGAGATCGAAGGCAAGATGATTTCTGTCGATGGCGGTGTCAGCCAGATCGGTCAGTACGATGTGGTCGCCATTAACCGTGGTGAGCGCGAAGGCCTGGCGCCCGGTAATGTGCTGGCGGTGCTGAAGGCGGGCAACATGGTTCGTGATCCGGTCACCGGCGAAACCATTGAATTGCCGTCTGAGCGGGCTGGCCTGCTGATGGTGTTCCAGGCCTATGAGAAAATGAGCTACGGTCTGGTGCTGCAGGCAACGCGGCCCCTCTCGGTGGGTGACAAGGTCACCAATCCCTGAGGCCGCGCGTTTGATGAGTTGAAGGAATAAGACATGGCCGGGCCGGAATGCCCGGCCATTGTTGTTTTCAAGGAAGAGAAAATGTCAGATCAGGAATTTCTGCAAACACCGGCAGGCCAGTGGCTGCTGCTGTCACTGCTGCCCCGGTTCGGAATCCCCCTCAGGGAGCGGATTCTGGGTTCTGTTGATACGCTCACCGATATCCTGCCCCTGAATGCTGCCACGCTTCGCGCCATGGGGCTTGGCGGCGATGCCGTGGAGGCGATTGTCGCTTGGCAGGCGGGGGAGCTCAGCCAGGGCGTCATAGCCCGGGCACTGGATATCTATCGTAAATGTCGGGAACGGGGTATTGGCGTGCTCGGACAGGGCCAGGCGCCCTACCCGGAATGCCTGCGCCATATCCACAATGCGCCTCTGGTGCTCTATACCCTGGGTAACGTTGAGTTATTGCAACGGGACCAACTGGGCGTGGTCGGCAGTCGCAACGCCACCCGGGCGGGGCTGGACCATGCCCGCCAGTTTTCTGCCGAACTCAGCCGGCGGGGGCTGCTGATCACCAGCGGTCTGGCCCTCGGAATAGATGGCGCAGCCCACGCCGGCGCCCTGGATGCTGGCTATCCGACACTGGCGGTGGTGGGTTGTGGTCTCGACCGGTTGTATCCGGCCCAACATCGTAACCTGGCCCACCGCATCATTGAGAACGGCTTGATTGTTTCTGAGTACCCGCCGGGCACCCAGGCCAGGGCCGCCTATTTCCCCCAACGTAACCGCATTATCAGTGGCCTCGCCCGGGGCGTGCTGGTGGTGGAGGCCAGCCTCCGGAGCGGTTCACTGATTACCGCTCGAACCGCCCTCGAGCAGGGGCGGGAGGTGTTTGCCATTCCCGGTTCGGTGCACAGCCCGGTGGCCCGGGGCTGTCACCAACTGATTCGCCAGGGCGCCCGACTGGTGGAGACCGCCGACGACGTGATGGAAGAACTGGGCACCTGGTGGTCCATGCAGGCGCAGCCCGCAGAACCGGAAGCAACGGAGAATTCGTCAGACCTGTCGTTTCTGGACAGCCGGGAAATCGCGGTATTCGAGGCTTTGGGGTATGATCCGCAGTCTACCGATGCACTGGGCCTTGCCACGGGTTTGCCCGCGGATCAGTTGCTGCAGTCACTACTGATCCTGGAGCTTGAGGGCCTCGCCCATGCCTGCCCGGGTGGTTATCAGCGCACCGGTCGGGACCTTGTTCATTGTTCTGCATGAGGGCGCCGATATCTGATGGCGGATACATCTTCTCCGAGTTTTCTTCAACTGGCTCTTGCCCGCCAGACGGTACTGGCAGGCGGGGTAATCGCCTATCCCACGGAAGCGGTGTGGGGACTGGGGTGCGATCCCTGGAACCGGGAGGCGGTCGAATACATCCTTGAGCTCAAGCAGCGGCCCATGGAGAAGGGCGTGATACTGGTGGCAGCCTCGGTTGAACAGGTGCGTTTCCTGCTGGATCCGTTGCCCGAGGCCGTTCAGAGCGAGGCTCTGCGCCACTGGCCAGGGCCGGTCACCTGTCTGTTGCCGGACGTAAACCAGCAGGTGCCGGAGTGGGTCCGCGGCAAACACAGTTCCATCGCCGTTCGGGTCAGTGATCATCCGGTGGTGCGGGCCTTGTGTGAGGCGACGGGTATGCCGCTGGTCAGTACCTCATGCAATCCGGCGGGGCGTCAGCCGGCCCGTGCCATCTGGCAGGTGCGGCGCTATTTCGGCGACCGCATAGATCGTATTGTCCCCGGTGCGCTGGGCGGCAATCGCAAGCCCAGTCGCATTATTGATATTGTTACCGGTCAACAGTTTCGCTAGGAGAATTCATGTCACAGCAGCCGGATATCCAGGCCGTCAAGGACTACCTTATCGGTCTTCAGGAGCGCATTTGTCAGCGGCTGGAAGCGGTCGATGGCCAGGCATCGTTTATCCGTGACAGTTGGCAGCGGCCGGAAGGCGGTGGCGGTATCAGCCGCGTACTGGCCGACGGTGGTGTTATCGAGAAGGGCGGCGTTAACTTTTCCCACGTGATGGGCGAGACCATGCCAGCGTCTGCCACGGCTCACCGCCCTCACCTGGCGGGCGCACCCTGGCAGGCCATGGGGGTGTCGCTGGTGATTCATCCGAACAATCCATACGTGCCCACGTCTCATGCCAACGTGCGCTTTTTCATCGCTACGCCGGAGGACAGCGCTCCGGTGTACTGGTTCGGTGGCGGCTATGATCTCACGCCCTATTACGGATTT
Source organism: Marinobacter sp. C1S70 (assembly GCF_000475355.1). Classification (NCBI taxonomy): domain Bacteria; kingdom Pseudomonadati; phylum Pseudomonadota; class Gammaproteobacteria; order Pseudomonadales; family Marinobacteraceae; genus Marinobacter; species Marinobacter sp. C1S70. Next base: position 130,197 of record NZ_AXBW01000041.1, read on the forward strand.
GAGGAAGACTGCGTGCACTGGCACCGCACCGCAAAGGCAGCCTGCCAGCCATTCGGTGACTCCGTCTACGCGGACTACAAGCGCTGGTGCGACGACTATTTCTACCTCAAACACCGGCAGGAGCCACGGGGCGTCGGCGGGCTGTTCTTTGATGACTACAACACCGGCGATTTCGACCGTGACTTTGCCTTTATGCAGGCCGTGGGCGACAGTTACATTGAGGCCTACGAGCCGATTGTGCGCCGGCGTATGGATCAGCCCTGGGGGGAACGGGAGCGGGAATTCCAGCTCTACCGCCGGGGCCGCTATGTCGAGTTTAACCTGGTGTACGACCGGGGCACGCTGTTTGGACTGCAGTCGGGCGGCCGGACCGAGTCTATCCTGATGTCCCTGCCCCCGTTGGTGCGCTGGGATTACGACCGCCGTCCGGAGCCAGGCACTGAGGAAGCCCGGCTGACCGAGTATTTTCTGACCGGCCGTGACTGGTTGGAGGAACGTAATGACTAACGATCTGTATGCCGTGGTGGGCAACCCCATCAGCCACAGCAAATCACCCCGTATCCACAGCCTGTTCGCCCAACAGACCGGTGAGGCCGTGGAATACACCGCGATTCAGGCGCCGCTGGAGGATTTCGCCGGCACCGTTCATCATTTCTTTGACCACGGCGGCAAGGGTCTGAACATTACGGTGCCGTTCAAGGAACAGGCCTGGACCCTGGCCGAGCACCGGACTCACCGGGCCGAGCTGGCAGGTGCCGCCAATACTCTCTATCTGGATCAAGAAGACCAGCTGGTGGCCGATAACACAGATGGTGTGGGTATTGTTCGCGACCTCCGGGACAACCATGGTGTGCCTCTTAAAGGCGCGCGAGTACTGGTGCTGGGCGCTGGTGGTGCGGTGCGCGGGGTGCTCGGGCCTCTGCTGGACGAGCAGCCCGCCAGTGTGGTTGTGGCCAATCGTACTGTCGCCAGGGCCGAAGCGCTGGCCCGGCTGTTCGGCCGGGAACACAGTGGCATTGAACTCTCGGCCTGTGGTTTTGAGCAGGTCGAAGGACCGTTTGATCTGGTGATCAACGGCACCAGCGCCAGCCTGAAGGGCGACTTGCCAGCCATTACGGCAGATGTGATCCGCGCAGATACCGTGGTCTACGACATGATGTATTCTCTGCAGACCACCACGTTTAACCAGTGGGCCCTGGATCATGGCGCCGTACGCGTGTTTGACGGTCTGGGCATGTTGGTGGAACAGGCTGCCGAAGCTTTTTTCGTGTGGCGGGGCGTACGCCCGGAAACCTCGGCCGTCACCGAGGAACTGAGAACAGACTGAGGCAGGCGATGCAGCCGAGCCGTCGATAAGGGTCAGTTATGGATATTCTTACGCTTGTCGGGTTGCTAGCCGGAACCCTGATTGTGTTGCTCGCCATGTTGGCGAATGCAACCGTGCTTACCTTTCTGAACCTGCCAGGCCTGGCCATCGTACTCGGTGGGACGTTTGCCGTTACCCTGATCAAATTCCGCATGCCCTCCGTGCTGAGTGCTTTCCGGCTGGCATTCCGCGCGGCCTTTACGGACAAGCTGGCGCGCCCGGCGGAACTGATTCGGGAAGTGGGCGTGCTGGCCCGGGTGGTTCGCAAGGAGGGCATTCTGGGTCTGGAGAACCATGACACCAAGGACGAGTTCCTGCAGAAAGCCATCAACCTCTGTGTCGATGGCCATCCGCCGGAACTGGTAGAAGAGGCCCTGTTGCAGGACAGCCAGCAGACCGCCGAACGCTACGAAGTGGCGGAAAGGGTGTTCCGCGGCATTGGCGAATCGGCACCGGCCATCGGCATGCTGGGTACCCTGGTGGGGCTGGTGCAAATGCTCAATACCCTTGATGATCCTTCCTCCATTGGTCCGGCCATGGCCATTGCCCTGCTGACCACCCTGTACGGCGCATTCATTGCCCAACTGATGGCGTTACCCCTGGCCGACAAGTTGCAGCTGAAGGCGGAAGACGATGCCCGTAACCAGATGCTGATCATTACCTCCATCAAGAGCATCATGCGCGGTGAAAACCCCAGGGTTATGACCGAACTGCTGTCTTCCTACGTGTCTCCGGAACACCGCACCAACCTCGAACCCGAGCGGGAGGCCTGAGGTTTGCAACCGGCACGGCCACTGAAAAAGAACCGGGGCAAGAAAGGCACCCCGGACTGGATCGTGACGTTTGCCGATCTGGCCACACTGCTGCTGACGTTTTTTATTCTGCTGCTGTCTTTCGCCGAAATGGATGTGGAAAAATACCGGGCCATGGCCAACTCCATGTCGCTGGCCTTTGGTTCCAGCAACGTGATGGCGGAGGACGTGGGTGGCTCCCCTATTACCCTGGTGGAATCGGATACCGTCTCGCTGCCCGAACCGTCGGAATCGTTGCAACAACAACCTGAGTTTATTGATGAGCGTACTGAGCGCTCGGAAACCCGGCAGATACCCGGCGGTGTGCTGGACCTGGCCGGGCGTCTGGTTCGGGAACTGGAAGAGGAAGTAGCTTCCGAAACCCTGCATGTGAACTACGACGAGGATCAGGTGGTTATCCGGTTCTCGGAGGAAGCGACCTTCCGCTCTGGCGACGCCACCATCAAGCCGGAAATGATCCCGATCATCGAGCGTGTGGTGAGTGTCCTCTCCGCCTGTAGCGGGGATGTGGTGGTTTCCGGGCATTCCGACGATCGACCGATTTCCAGCAGCCAGTACCGCTCAAACTGGGACCTGTCTGCTGCCCGGGCGGTCTCGGTGGTGCATGAACTGGTACTCAACCGGGATATCCCCGCCGAGCGGGTCGTTGCCGCGGGCCGTGCCGAGACCCGGCCACTGGCCCCCAACACCAGCCCGGAAAACCGCGCTATCAATCGCCGGGTGGAAATCGCCATCCGTAACCCCGAGTGCAGTGATGAAGTGCCCGCCGCAGACCTGCCGGTGGAAATCCTGCCCTGAGACGCCGGTATGTACCACCCGCCTTATGCTCGCAGCGCAGATACTCATAGTGGATTCATATAACCTCTGCCCATTCAAAGCCTTATACTGTGCGCCCTGAATTGCAGACAGCAGGAGATGCCAGCATGAGCGGACCGGACAAACCCAAAGTCATTGGCGAGGAATGGAGCGACGATCGGGTAAAGAGCTATCTCGATCTGACACCCTGGGACCGAAGCATCAATGCCGACTATTTTGTGCTGAGTCGGGCTTATGAATCTATGCGGGCCGAGGATTTCGAACGCTTTATCAGCTTCTTTGTTGAAGCCCGTCGTGACCTGAATGCTGAAGACGAGCACGGGGCAACCATTCTGGATCGGGTTGCTCGTCACCGGCGTAGTGCGGATTATGCCCGTGCCCTGGAAAACGCCGGCGCACAAAAAAAGGCAGCGGCCGGGAACTGATTCCCGGCAAGGCTGCCTTGCAGGCTCGAAGGCGAGGGCTTACTTTACCTCGACTTCGATCGCCTTCGGTTCTTTGGGCTCGGCCTTCTGGATGCTCAGTGTCAGCAGGCCGTCCTTGAAGTTGGCCTTCACACTGTTCTCATCCACGTTGTCCGGCAAGGTGAACCGGCGCATAAAGCTGCCGTAGAATCGTTCAATGCGGTGCAGCTTCTTGTCCTTGGTTTCCTCTTCGCTCTTGCGTTCACCCTGAATGGTGAGCACGCCGTCGTGTACGGTCACCTTCACATCGTCTTTGCTCATACCCGGCAGCTCGGCTTCCACCATGAAGGCCTCCGGGGTCTCCTTGATATCCACTGCAGGTGCCCAGTCACTGCGGCTGAACAGATCCTTGCCTTCCTGTTCACCGTTGGTGCGGGCCAGGCCGAACATCCGGTTGTAGCGGTTCATCATGTCTTCGAACTCACTGATCGGATTCCAGCGTGTAATGTTGCTCATGGGAACTCCTCCTTTAACGATGTCGAATCTGAGATGGTCATCAGCTTCGCTCGCGGAACAGCTCCAACCCGGTGGCGCCCCCGGATGGACTCCGTGAACTTCTGCTATTCTCGAAAGTAGGTGCAGGCGGGAAATTTTCAAGGTGCCCCTGATCAGAATTTGATCTGAATCAGGGGCGGTTGGTCAGGGCTTATTCGGCAGGATTCAGGTATTCGTCTTTCAGTTTGACGTAGTTGGCGGCGGTGTATTTGAAGAACGTTTTTTCCTTATCGCTCAGGGCCCGGGCCTGCTTGCACGGGGAGCCCACATACAGGTAACCGGATTCCAGGCGTTTGCCTGGCGGTACCAGGGTGCCGGCGCCGATAATGACTTCATCTTCCACCACGGCGCCGTCCATCACGGTACAGCCCATGCCGACCAGAACCCGGCTGCCAATGGTGCAGCCATGCAGCAGGGCTTTGTGGCCAACGGTCACGTCGTCGCCCAGGATCAGCGGCCAGCCGCCGGGGTTGTAGTCGCTGGCGTGGGTGATGTGCAGCACCGAGCCGTCCTGGATGCTGCAACGGTCGCCGATGCGGATCTTGTGCATGTCGCCTCGGATTACGGTCATGGGCCAGACCGAGCAATCCTCCCCCATTTGTACATCTCCGATGACCACGGCGCTGTCGTCTACCCAGGTGCGTTCGCCAAATTGTGGTGTGATACCCTTGTGAGTTCGTACATTCGCCATTACATATACCTCAATGCTGTCCAAGTGCGGTGCAAGGTGCCGGTGGGGGATGGCTTTCAGAAACACGCTCCTTCGGCACTCCTGCGGAGTCCGGCCCGCAATCACAGATTGCGGTCGCTCAGCGGTCGCATGAAGCTTCGCTTCATAAACGCTCGGCGGAGCCCCTGTGACGCTTGAGTTCCGCCATCCCTGGCTCCACACAGTTTCTGAAAGCCATCCCCCACCGGCACCCCGTAAGTTGGTGCAAGCTATCTCATTAACGAACGGCTGAGAAGGGGACCTATGAATAACCCGCTACTGACAGACGATCTGTTGCCGAAGTTCGGCCATATCCGTACCGAGCACATGGAAACAGCCATAGACCAGATTCTCAGCGAGAACCGGATGAAGATCCAGACGCTGGCCCAGCAGGAGGATCCCAGTTGGGAAACTCTGGCTCAGCCCATGCAGGAGCTGGAAAACAAGCTAAGCAATGCCTGGTCGGTGATCTCCCACCTGAACGGTGTCATGAACAACGATGACCTGCGCAAAGTGTACAAGAACTGCCTGGAAAAACTGACTGAATACAGTACCGAAGTCAGCCAGAACAGTGTCTTGTGTGAGGCCTATAAAAAACTGGCCGCCCGCGATGATTTCCACAATCTGAGCGAATCCCAGCGCAAGTCCATCGACAACATCCTGCGGGATTTCCGGCTCGGTGGTGTGGATCTGCCCGAGGACAAGAAAAAGCGTTACGCGGAACTGTCCCGGGAGCTGGCGGAACTGTCCAACAAGTTCAGCGATAACGTGCTGGACGCCACCCAGCACTGGTACAAACACATCACCGATGTGGACGAGCTGTCCGGTCTGCCCGAAACGGCCATTGAAGGCGCCAGGCAGGCGGCCCGGCAGAAGGAGCTGGACGGTTATGTGATTACCCTGGATTTCCCCAGTTTCTATCCGGTGATGACCTACGGTGACAACCGCAGCCTGCGCCGGGAAGTGTACGAGGCGTTTGTGACCCGGGCGTCAGATCAGGGCCCGGATGCCGCGAAGTGGGATAATACCCCGGTGATGGCTGAGATTCTCAAGCGTCGCCATGCCCTCGCCCAGTTGCTCGGATTCGACAACTACGCCGAGCGTTCGTTGGCCACCAAGATGGCCCGCAGTGTCGATGAGGTGATGGAGTTCCTGAATCAGTTGGCGGCGAAATCCAAGCCCCAGGCGGAGAAGGAGTTCGCCGAGCTGAAGGCTTTTGTGAAAGACGAATACGGCGTCGAGGATCTTCAGGCCTGGGATGTGGGTTATTACAGCGAGAAGCTGCGCCAGAAGCGTTATGACATTTCTCCGGAAACCCTGCGCCCCTGGTTCCCGGTGGACAAGGTAGTGCCGGGCCTGTTCCGGGTGGCAGAGAAGCTGTTTGATGTTCAGATCGAAGCCCATCCGGAGGTGGAAATCTGGCACGCAGATGCCCAGGCTTACTGCATCAGTCGCCACGGCGAGCCGATTGCCTGGTTCTACCTGGATCTCTATGCCCGCCAAGGCAAACGCGGTGGTGCCTGGATGGCGGACTGCCGGGTGCGCTGGCGCGATTTGCGCGGCCGGTTGCAGTTGCCAGTGGCGTTCCTGACCTGCAACTTCACGCCACCGGTGGACGGCAAGCCGGCATTGCTGACTCACGACGAAGTCACCACCCTGTTCCACGAATTCGGTCATGGTCTGCATCACATGCTGACCCAGGTCGAGGTGATGGATGTGTCGGGTATTAACGGTGTGGCCTGGGATGCGGTGGAGTTGCCCAGCCAGTTCCTGGAGAACTGGTGCTGGAATCCGGAGTCGCTGGCGCTGATTGCCAGTCACCATGAAACCGGAGAACCGCTGCCGGAAGATCTGCTGCAGAAACTGTTGGCGGCCAAGAACTTCCAGTCCGGGATGGCCATGGTGCGGCAGCTGGAGTTCTCGCTGTTCGATTTCCGGTTGCACGCGGAATTCAGCGAGCAGGCGCCGACCAATCCGCTCGACATGCACCGGACAGTGCGGGAAGAGATTGCCGTGGTTCAGGCGCCGGAGTTCAATCGTTTTCCGAATGCTTTCTCCCACATTTTCGCCGGGGGCTACGCGGCGGGCTATTACAGCTACAAGTGGGCGGAAGTGCTGGCGGCCGATGCGTTCTCGCTGTTTGAGGAGAATGGTATTTTTGATCCGGAAACCGGCAAGGCCTTCCTGCACAACATTCTGGAGAAAGGCGGCTCGCAGGAGCCCATGGAGCTGTTCAAGGCGTTCCGGGGCAGGGAGCCCGAGGTGGATGCCTTGCTGAAGCAGACCGGCATTACGGACGAAGCGGCCTGATACAAACACGCCCGGTGGTCGTACTGGCCATCGGGTGACTTATCTGGAGTTGAATTATGGCGAGTCCGAAACGCTTTATCGCCGGCGCTGTCTGTCCCCGTTGTGCGGAGATGGACAAGATCATGATGTTTACCGATGACCACGGTGAGCAGGTGCGCGAATGCGTGGCATGCGGGTTTACCGATGCCATGTCCGATCAGGAGCAGCCGGCGGCACCGGAGATCGAGACCCGGGTGAACAAGCGCGACAACAAGGACGATCACACGGTAAAACAGGTGGTGTTCTTCAAGTCCGGTTCAGAAGACTGATCCCCCGGCTTGCCTGGCCGTCTTCGGCCGGCGGCAAACCGAGGGCGTCGCCGGTGCCTCAGAGCACCATGGCGGCCAGCCAGCCGAAGGCCAGCAGTGGCAGGTTGTAGTGCAGGAACGTGGGCACCACGGTGTCCCAGATGTGGTTGTGCTGGCCATCCACATTCAGGCCGGCGGTGGGGCCAAGGGTGGAGTCTGATGCCGGAGAGCCGGCATCGCCCAGAGCACCCGCCGTGCCCACCAGGGCTACGATGGCCAAGGGGCTGAAGCCCAGTTGCAGGGCCAGTGGCACATACAGGGCGGCGATAATGGGGATGGTGGAGAATGATGACCCGATGCCCATGGTAATCAACAGGCCCACCACCAGCATCAGCAATGCTGCCAGCGCCTTGTTCTCGCCTATGGCGGCGACCGAACCTTCCACCAGAGTGGCGATTTCGCCGGTTTCCCGCATGACTTCCGCAAAGCCGTTGGCGGCGATCATGATGAAGCCGATCATGGCCAGCATTTTCATGCCTTCTGTGAACAGGTCGTCGGCTTCTTTCCACTTCACCACGCCAGAGACATTGAAAAGCACGAAGCCGGCCAGGGCGCCCAGGATCATGGAGCCCAGCCAGAGTTGCACCACGAACGCTACGGCAATGGCGACCAGCGCCATCACCAGCGTTCTGGGGCTGTATTTCACATCCACACGCTCGGTCTGTTCGATACGCTTGAGGTCATAGCCTCGACCGCCCCGGTAGCTGAAGAAGACCGCAACCAGCAGGCCAAGGAGCATGCCCAGGGCCGGCAGCGCCATGGCAGACATGACGTTCAGGTTGCTGGCATCAACGCCGTTGTCGGCCACGTTGGCCAGCAGGATTTCGTTCAGATAGATACCGCCAAAGCCTACCGGCAGGAACATATAAGGCGTGATCAGCCCGAAGGTCAGCACGCAGGCCACCAGCCGGCGATCCATGTTCAGTTTCGCCATCACGTACAGCAGTGGCGGCACCACCAGCGGAATGAAGGCGATGTGAATCGGCAGGATATTCTGGGACGACACGGCAATGGCCAGCAGCAGGCCGATGATCATGAACCGGATGCCGGTGGCAGCGCCCCCTTCATCCTGCCGGCCCACCATGGCCAGGGCCTTGTCGGCCAGGGCGTGGGCCAGCCCCGATTTTCCGATGGCGACGGCAAATGCACCCAGGGTGGCATAGGACAAGGCCACGGTGGCACCACCGCCCAGGCCGGTATTGAAGGCATTGATGGTATCTTCAAGGGACATACCCGCCACCAGGCCACCGGATATGGCGCCGATGATCAGGGCAACAACAACGTGAATGCGGCACAGGCTCAGTACGAGCATGATCAGTACCGCGGCAACTACGGCATTCATGGCAAACTCCGGATAGGAATCGAGGGTATACCGGCACCTTTTGGGCGCCGGCAGCACGAAAAGTGCGCTAATGTGCAGGAAATGGCCGCCGCAGTCAAAACGGTTGTGTAACCGTTACTCGTCCTCAACCCGCATGAAACGGGGAACCTGTTCGCCGGCCACATCGACGGTTTCCAGAAACATGGGGAGCGGGCGAACCCATAGACTATGGTCGCCGTACAGGCAGCGATAGACCACCAGCGGCTCTTCGGTTTCGCTGTGGCGGGCCACGCCGATCACGTCGTAGTCCTTGCCTTTGTAGTGCCGGTAGCGGCCGGGCTGAACCGTGTGTCTGCGTTCGGGCATGTCTTCCTCTCTGGTGGTAGCGGGGCTTTACCCCTTAATTTCGTCGGACTTGAGCCGGATATCCGTCTACACTGTTTGTGAAGCACGGTTGGTTATGGTATTTCCCATCAGAACACAACAGTGTAGTTCAAGCACTTCGGGCCGGAAATTACAGACAAGAATGAACGGGCGCATTTCCCGCAGAACAGGCATATTCCTTACCTTGCTGCTGTGCTTGGCCGTCAATGCTGCCCATGCCGAGCCGGTAGCCTTCCAATGGTTGTCGGTACCTCAGGGGGCCAGGGATGTCGAGGCGGTCCGCGCCTTCGGCCCTGACCAGTGGCAGACGGTTCCCGCAGGCCAGACCCTGAACCGGGGATTCAGTGACGACGAATTCTGGTTGCAGGTACGGGTACCGGCGCAACCCGCCAACCGGGTTCTGGAAGTGGGTTATCCCCTGCTCGATGAAGTGTCGGTGTATTGGGAACTGGATGGCCGGATTATCGAATCCCATCACACCGGGGATACCCGGCCGTTCGACAGCCGGCCAATTGTGCACCGCAATTTCGTCTTTCTGGTGCCGTCCAATACCGAGCCGGTCACCGCCTGGATTCGTGTGCAGACCCAGGGCTCGGTTCAGGTTCCCGTCGCGGTAACCCCGTCCGCCGAATTTCTTGCCAACGAGCAGATTTCCTATGGCTGGCAGACCATGTTCCTGGGAATCGTGGTCGCCCTGGCCCTGTATAACCTGTTTCTGTTCCTGATTGTCCGCCACCAGACCTATCTCTGGTATGTGCTGACAGTTGTCTGTTCCGGTGCCGTGCAGCTCAACTTCAATGGCCTGCTGTTCCAGTGGTTCTGGCCTGACGTGCCGTGGATCAACCGTTACTTCACTGTGCCGGTGGTCAGTGCCGCGCTGATTGCGGCCATTGTTTTCACCATGAAATTCCTGTTGGTCAAGAGTTACTCGCGCTGGGGTTATCGGATTCTTCAGGCACTGCTGGCGGTCAACCTGTTGGGTCTGATCTATGGTTTCCTCGGTTCTTACCAGGTGGGCATTATCTGGATAAGCAGTCTGGCTGCGTTCGCGACCCCGGTGGCCTGGCTGATTGGTATCAATGTCTGGCGCAGGGGCCAGATCCTGGGCGGCTTTTATGTACTTGCCTGGACGCCCTTGCTATTGGGGCACCTGGTGCTGGCAGTCAGCAAGCTGGGCTGGATTCCGCGCAGCCCGTTTACCGAACTGGCGCCCCAGGCCGGGGTGGCGGTTGAGGTGATCTTGCTGTCGTTTGCCCTGGCCTACCGGATCAACATGGAACGCCGGCGCCGGCAACAAGCCCAGGAGCATGCCCTGGACATACAGCGCCAGGCCAACCTGACCCTGGAATCCCGGGTTCGGGAACGCACCGAGGAGCTGGAGCAGGCAAACGAGCAGTTGCGGGCCATCAGTCTGACCGATGGCCTGACTCACGTCGCCAACCGGCGCCGGTTTGATGAGAAACTGGAAACCGAGTGGAACCGGGCGTTGCGTCACGAGCATGAACTGAGCCTGATTCTGCTGGATATTGACCACTTCAAGCAGGTGAACGACCGCTTCGGTCATCTGGTGGGGGACGATTGCCTGGTGGCGCTGGCCTCGATTCTGTCCGATGAAGTCCAGCGCTCTGGGGACCTGGTGGCTCGTTACGGCGGTGAGGAGTTCGCCATTCTGCTGCCCACCACGGATGTGGCCGGCGCGCAGCAAGTGGCGGAACGGATGCGGCTGTCGGTCGCCCGAACGCCGGTCAACAGCGGCGAGCATATGTCGCCGGTCAGCCTGACCATCAGTCTCGGTGTGGCGACATTGACCCCCAACCGGCAATCCGATTGTCAGGAACTGATTCGCCGCGCCGATGAGGCGCTCTATGCCGCCAAGTCTGATGGGCGCAATCGGGTGGTGGTCTGGCACCCGAAAGCGGTTGCGCCCACCACCGGCTGACCTCAGTTCTTGAGCTTGTACCGGCCCGGCCCCAGGAAAATCAGCGCCAGTGCGGTGAACAGGAAGAAGCCCTGAAGTTCCAGCGCCCAGCCGCCATTGCTGCTCAGGGTCAACAGCTGATGGCCATGCACCAGGGCGATGGCAACGATCATGTTGAAGACAATGATCAGGGCGCCAATCCGGGTCTGGTATCCGAGAATCACCATCAGCGGTGCAATGACTTCCCCGATATAGACGCCGTAGGCCAGGATCGTGGGCAGGCCATGGCTGGCCAGGTGGCCTTCGATAAAGCCAATGCCATTGAGCAGTTTGGCGATGCCGTGGAACAGCAGTAACCCGCCCAGTGTCAGCCGTACAATCAGTTTTCCAAGATCGGCATTATCCAGCACGTTTGGCCTCCTCAGTGTTGTTCGGGAGGGCAAGAATACTGGTTTTCCGGAGGCAATTCAGTGACGTGTTGTTATTAAACTCAGCACGACGGCCCGAGGGCGAAGCGGATGTGGTTCCGCTCCAGCAGGTTTTCCCAGTACTGTCGCATCCAGTCCCAGGCCTGGTTATTGACCTGGTCGATGAAGGGTTCCAGGTCCAGGTCGTAGTAATCCGGGGTGCCGGCAATCTGGAGTACGGTAACGGTAATGGCATCGTCCAGCTCATTGGCGAAGGGTTCACCAATGAGCTCGTGCACCAACAGGTTGGCCCGGGTGGCTTCCAGGTCAATCAGTTCGCTGGCGCGGGTAGAGCGGTTGTTATCGTGCATTTCTTCCATCAACCGGTGGCACAGGTAAGCGCGTATGAGCAGCCCGTCCAGGCCATCGTAGCGGACCAGCAGTACTGAGGGCTGGGTGAAGTAGCGGGTAGCGGCATCAATGAAGGGTTGGAACAGTTCGGTTATGCCGGCTTCCCGGGCACAGGCGTCAACACATTCCACCAGCCTGGGCGCCATCTCGATGTATTCCACCGCGAACTGGAACAGGGACGTTGCCGGTTGATAGCCATCCACCACCACCGAACCCGGCAGCCGGGCGGCTTTCTCTTTCATCTGGCGTAAGAAGGCGCCGGATCGTGCTTCCTGGCGCCTTGCCTGATCGATGATTTCAAGGACGGCCTGTGGTGTCATTTCAGGAGATGCCGAAGTCTGAACAATGTGAGGTCGCAAGGCGCCTCCCGTTCTATCAAGGAGTAACCGGAGGCAGGAAAGCAGGGGCTGGCTACCGCAACATGCCTGCCGTTTCTGACTAGTGTAGCCAAGATTTGTTGCCTTGCTGCCTGTACTGGCAAATTTAACGGTTACGGTGTGTATAGCTGGCGTCAGCGTGCATCAAACCACCGGCCCTCGCGGGTATAGCGCCAGCACAACCAGCCCATGCTTCCGGCTCGCGCCAGCATCAGCGTAATGAGCGAAAACCAGAGTCCGTGGTTGCCCCACCCGGTGGTCAGCCACCAGACCGGCAGAAACACAGCCAGCGCTGAAAACAGCATGGTGTTCTGCATTTCCCGGGTGCGGGTGGCGCCGATGAACACACCATCAAGCAGAAAACCCCAGACCGAGGCAAATGGCAGCAGCCAGAGCCAGGGCAGGTATTGCCAGGCGGTAGTTCGCACCTCCTCCAGACCGGTCAGCAGGCTGATCAGCCAGCGGCCGCCGAGCACGAACGCAACGGTCAGCAACAACGCGCCCCAGATCGACCAGCGCAGGGCGCTCTGGAAGACCATGCGGAACCGGCGCCTGCTGTTCTGGCCAATGGCCTCACCCACCAAAGCTTCGGCAGCATTGGCGAAACCGTCCAGGGCATTGGAAATCACCAGCAAAAAGGTGATCAGCACGGCGTTGGCGGCCAGGATGATATCGCCCTGCCGGGCACCCTGAGCGGTGAAAAACGCCAGTACCAGCAGCAGGGCAATGGTGCGAACCATGATGTAACGGTTCACCTGCAGAATGGTCAGGTAGTCTGCCAACTGCCCGAACAGCGCGCGGGTCAGTCGCTGGCCTTCGGGCATCCTCCGAAGCACGATGGCAAACCCGATCAGGGCAGCACCGTATTCCGCCATCACGGTGGCCATGGCCACGCCCCGGCTGTTCCAGCCCAGTACCGTAACGAAGAACACGTCCAGCACAATGTTGATGCCGTTGGCGATGATCAGCATCACCATGGGGCCGCGGGGGAACTGGGTACCGATCAGCCAGCCCACCAGGGTGTACTGGCACAGCACCGCGGGCGCACTCCAGATACGGATAGCCGCGTATTCTGCGGCCAGAGCGGCCACCTCAGGGCTGGGATTCATCAGCTCCAGACCGATCCGGATCAACGGTTGGTGAAACAGGATCAGTAACAGCCCGATGCCGATGGCCAGCAGGATTGAGCGCAATAGCAGCGCGACCTGGGCAAAGGCATCCTGTTTACCCCAGGCCTGCGCCGCCAGACCGGTGGTGCCCATGCGCATGAAGCCGAAGGTCCAGTACAGAATGCTGAACAGGTTGGCGCCCACTGCGACCGCGCCCAGGTATTCCGGACTGTGCAGATGGCCGAGCACGGCGGTGTCCACCAGGCCCAACAGGGGCACGGTGAGATTGGTCAGCATCAGTGGCCAGGCCAGTGCCCACAGGCGTCGGTCAATGATGCCGGGCGCACGCTGCTTATTCTTTATGCTTCTCAAAACTCTGCACTTATCTTATTTGAATTTAAGGATTTTTTAGTCTTTTTTTGATCTGTGTCTATACTCAATTTTGATGTATCCATAAGCAGGCTTTCACTCGGGGATTTCCGACGGTTGCGAGTGCCATCGGTAAATTTCGGAGGGATGACGCAAAATCCGACAAGAATAACACTCTGTGGAGACACAGTATGCGCGTGCATGCCAAGCGGGCAGTAGCCCTAGCCGCTGGTCTGTTGTCACCGGCTGTGGTCGTGGCCGACTGGACCATGAACATGACGCCCGGTGTAACCGGCACCAGTAATCAGATTTTCAGCCTTCACATGACCATTCTCTGGATCTGCGTCGCCATCGGTGTGGTGGTGTTCGGGGTCATGTTCTGGTCTATTTTCGCCCATCGCAAATCCCAGGGCGCGAAACCGGCCAATTTCCATGAGAACACGGTGGTCGAAATTCTCTGGACCATCATTCCGTTCGCCATTCTCGTGGCCATGGCCATTCCCGCCACGGCAACGCTGGTGGAGATGTACGACACCACCGAATCCGAAGTGGATATCAAGGTTACCGGCTATCAGTGGCGCTGGCAGTATGAGTATATCAATGAAGATTTTGGTTACTTCTCCAGCCTGTCTACACCCCGGGACCAGATCGAGAACCGCCAGGCCAAGGGTGAAAACTACCTCCTGGAAGTGGACAACCCGCTGGTGATTCCAGTCGGCAAGAAAGTGCGTTTTCTGTTGACCGCCAATGACGTAATCCACTCCTGGTGGGTGCCGGAGTTTGGCGTGAAGAAAGATGCCATCCCCGGTTTTATCAATGAAACCTGGACCCGGGTGGATGAGCCGGGAATTTACCGTGGCCAGTGCACCGAGCTGTGTGGCAAGGACCACGGCTTCATGCCGGTGGTGGTCGAGGCGGTGCCGGAAGAGGAATACAACGCCTGGGTGGCGGAGCAGCGCGAGGCAGCCGAGAAAGAACGCCAGCTGACCCAGAAAGACTGGACTCTGGAAGAATTGATGGCGCGTGGTGAGAAGGCTTATGCCACAGCCTGTGCGGCCTGCCACCAGGCGGATGGCAGCGGGGCCCCCCCGGCGTTCCCCGCGCTCAAGGGTAGCCCGATTGCGACCGGAGATATGACGGCTCACATCGACATTGTGGTGAACGGCAAGTCCGGGACGGCGATGCAGGCGTTCGGCAACCAGCTGAGCGAAGTGGACCTGGCTGCGGTGATTACCTATGAGCGTAATGCCTGGGGTAACAACACCGGCGATATGGTCACGCCCAAGGAAATTTTTGATTACAAGAACCAGCAGTAATCAACGCCAGATAACAACAATCACCAGCCACATCAGAAGGCGGTAACGGGGGTTTTCATGAGTGCGGTTGCAGATACCCACAGCCAGGAACATCACCACGGCCCGGCCAAAGGCATCAGCCGCTGGCTGCTGACCACAAACCACAAAGACATCGGGTCCATGTACCTGATGTTCAGTTTTGCCATGTTCCTGCTCGGCGGCAGCATGGCCATGGTCATCCGGGCCGAACTGTTCCAGCCCGGCCTGCAGATTGTGCAGCCGGAGTTCTTCAACCAGATGACCACCATGCACGGTCTGATCATGGTGTTCGGGGCGGTCATGCCGGCTTTTGTCGGGTTAGCCAACTGGATGCTGCCCTTGATGATCGGCGCGCCGGACATGGCACTGCCGCGCATGAATAACTGGAGTTTCTGGCTGCTGCCCTGCGCCTTCCTGATTCTGGTCTCCACCCTGTTCATGCAGGGCGGCGCCCCCAACTTCGGCTGGACCTTCTACGCGCCGCTTTCCACCACCTATGGGCCACCCAGCACCACGTTCTTCATCTTCGCGGTGCACATCATGGGGGTGTCCTCAATCATGGGCGCCATCAATGTCATTGCCACCATTCTCAACATGCGGGCGCCGGGCATGACCCTGATGAAAATGCCCCTGTTTGTCTGGACCTGGCTGATCACCGCGTTCCTGTTGATTGCGGTCATGCCGGTGCTGGCCGGCGTGGTGACCATGATGCTGATGGACATCAACTTCGGTACCAGTTTCTTTGATGCCTCCGGTGGTGGCGATCCGGTGCTGTTCCAGCATGTGTTCTGGTTCTTCGGGCATCCGGAGGTTTATATCATGATCCTGCCGGCGTTCGGGGCCATCTCCCACATTGTTGCGGCCTTCTCCCGCAAGCCGCTGTTTGGCTATGCCTCCATGGTGTATGCGGTGGGTGCCATTGCCCTGTTGTCGTTCGTGGTCTGGGCGCACCATATGTTTACCGTGGGTATTCCACTGGCCGGGCAGTTGTTCTTCATGTACGCCACCATGCTGATTGCCGTGCCCACCGGGGTGAAGGTGTTCAACTGGGTCACCACCATGTTCCGGGGCTCCCTGAGTTTCGAGGCGCCCATGCTGTTCGCCGTGGCCTTTATCATTCTGTTCACTATCGGTGGTTTCTCCGGGCTGATGCTGGCCATCGCGCCTGCGGACTTCCAGTACCACGATACCTACTTTGTGGTCGCGCATTTCCATTATGTGCTGGTGCCCGGTGCCATCTTCGGCATCTTCGCTTCGGCCTACTTCTGGCTGCCCAAGTGGACCGGCCACATGTACGACGAAACCCTGGCCAAGACCCACTTCTGGCTGTCGTTCATCGGCATGAACCTGGCTTTCTTCCCCATGCACTTCCTGGGGCTGGCGGGCATGCCCCGGCGGATTCCGGACTACGCGCTGCAGTTTGCTGACTTCAACATGGTATCGAGCATCGGGGCCTTTATGTTCGGCGTCAGTCAGTTGCTGTTCCTGTTCATCGTGGTGAAGTGTGTGCGAGGGGGCGAGAAGGCCGCCGCCAAACCCTGGGATGGTGCTGAAGGGCTGGAATGGACGGTGCCCTCACCGGCGCCCTATCACGCTTTCTCGACACCGCCGGAAGTGAAATAACCGGGAGGTCGCCATGGCAGAGCCACAACACGGCAAACGCAGCAACGGTCGGGTGATTGCCTGGTGCATGGCCGGCGTGGTCGGTATGTTCGCCTTCGGCTTTGCCCTGGTGCCCTTGTACGACGTGTTCTGCGAAATCACCGGTATCAATGGCAAGACCGGCGGCCGGTACGAAGCGCAGGTCACCAACCAGGTGGATGCCAACCGCACCGTGACGGTCCAGTTCCTGGCCAGTAATGGCCCGGGCATGTCCTGGGAATTCCGGCCGGTGACCCGCAGCATCAAGGTGCATCCCGGTGAGCCGGTGACCGTCAATTTCTACGCCGAAAATGGCAGCGACCAGGCCATGGTGGGACAGGCAGTTCCCAGCCTGTCCCCGGCTGAGGGCACCCTGTACTTCCACAAGACCGAGTGTTTCTGTTTCAACCAGCAGCCCCTGGAAGCCGGCGAAAGCACAGAAATGCCTCTGGTGTTTATCGTGGATCCGGAACTGCCGGAACACATCACCAAGCTGACACTGTCCTACACCCTTTACGACCAGAGCCAGAAGGCCGAGGTATCGGGTGCCGCCGGGGCAGCAAAAACAACCAACAATAACGGCTAAGCCATCGGAGACAGCTATGGCGGATCACCAGACCTACTACGTTCCCGAACAGAGCAAGTGGCCCATTGTCGCCACCGTTGGCCTGGGGGTCACCCTGTATGGCGCGGCAGCCATCATGGTGAACGGCAACCAGGGTGAAAGCACCACCGGTTCCTGGATCATGTTCTGGATTGGCGCGCTGATCATGGCGTACATGCTGTTCGGCTGGTTCGGCAGCGTCATCCGCGAGAGCCGGGCCGGATTGTACAGCGACCAGATGGATCGTTCTTTCCGCTGGGGTATGAGCTGGTTCATTTTCTCGGAAGTCATGTTTTTTGCGGCGTTCTTCGGTGCGCTCTTCTACGTTCGGATGTTCGTGGTGCCCTGGCTGGGGGGCGAGGGTGATAAAGGCAGTAGCAACATGCTGTGGGAAGGCTTTCAGGCCAGTTGGCCTCTGGTCAGCAACCCCAACCCAGAGGCCTACCCGGGCCCGAAGGAAGTGATCGGGCCCTGGGGCTTGCCGCTGATCAACACCATCCTGCTGGTAACCTCGTCGTTCACGGTGACCATTGCCCACCATGCCCTGAAAGCGGGTAACCGGGCCAAGGTGAAGCTGTGGCTGGGAGCCACCATTGCGCTGGCGGTGGTGTTCATGTTCGTTCAGGGCTACGAGTACATGCACGCCTATCAGGACCTGGACCTGACCCTGAAGTCCGGCATCTATGGCAGCATGTTCTTTATGTTAACGGGTTTCCACGGGGCCCACGTGATGCTGGGTACTTTGATGCTCGCCATCATGCTGGTCCGGATCATCAAGGGCCATTTCACCGCCGACAATCATTTCGGCTTTGAAGCGGCAGCCTGGTACTGGCATTTTGTGGATGTGGTCTGGCTGGGCCTGTTTGTGTTCGTGTATGTGCTCTGAGGCAGATGAAGTCAGGGCGTCGGGTTCAGGGTGAGATCGCCGGTCCAGAGCGCGATCAGCACCACGGCCAGTAATAGCACGCTGAGCGAGACTCGCACCGCCAGTGAGTTCACCACACGGTTGGTTTTACCGCCGTCCCGAATCAGGAAAAACAGCCCGCTGAACAGGCTGATAATGACGGCGAACAGCAGTACGACAATGGCAAGTTTTAACATGAGGAATCCGGTTGTATCAGGTCCGCAGCCTGTTGAGCATTCTGGTGCCGGGAACAACGCCCCGGTTCGTTACCTCACTATAGCAGAGCGGCGCTAAGTGGGTTCCACCTCCCGCCGCTGGCAGTTCGACTGGCGCCTGCTGGTCTTCAGCGGTGTCTTTCTGCCTCTGCTGATCAGTCTGGGTGTCTGGCAGCTGAACCGCGCCGCGGAAAAAACCAGTCGGCTGGAGACCTGGAATTCAGAAAGCGCCGGGTGGGACTGGCAGGATGTGGCGGCTGCAGATGGGTGGCAGGAGGGCCAACCGGTCACCCTGACCGGTTGGTACCGGGAGCAGACTTGGTTGCTGGACAATCGGACCCGGGACGGCCGCGCCGGTTACGAAGTGTTGACGCTTTTTGAGCCGCTCTCAGGCCCTTTGGTGGTGGTCAACCGGGGCTGGGTACCGGCACCGGCCAGCCGTGAACAACTGCCGGAAGTGCAGACGCCTGAGCCTCTGTTTACCCTTCAGGGCCGGCTGGCGGCCTATCCGGAACCTCCGGTACTGGGGGCGCAGGAGCCCGATACACCCGGCTGGCCGAGACGGGTCCAGGCGTTGCCTGAGAGCCGTGTCCGGGCGTTGGGTAAGACGCCGGCCCCGATGATTGTTCACCTTGCCGACAGCCAGCAGCCGGGTGCATACCGGGCGGACCGGGCGCCGGATGTGATGGGCCCGCAGACGCACTACGGATACGCCGCCCAATGGTTTGCACTAGCGGTAGCACTGACTATATTGACTCTGGTGGCGAGTTATAAAAAAGACAGCGAAAGACCCAAGGCAGGAGCCGACAATGACAACGACAACGGCTGACTCTCTCTCTCATTCTGATGGCCCGAGCCCGGCTCAGGTCAGGCGGGGCCGGCGCACCGCCATGTTGCTCTTTGCGGTGGGGTTCGGCCCCATGCTGGTGGCGACGGTCATGTTTTACACCGGCTGGCTTAACCCGACCGGTCAGAGCAATCAGGGGCAGTTGGTGCAACCGCCGGTGCCGGTGGCAGAGCTGAATCTGCAAACCGCTGCGGGGAACCCCCTGCAGGCACGCTTTGGTGTTGATGTCGCCGACCCGAAATGGCTGATGCTGGTGGCCTCGGAGCGTTGCGCGGAAGACTGCGAGCAGCTGCTGTATCTGGCTCGCCAGGTTAACGTTGCGCTTGGCAAGAACGCGCCGCGTGTTGGTCGTGCCGCCTATCTGGGCACGGTACCGGCGGATCTGGAGCGGCGCTGGTCCGATGAGTACCAGTTGATGGAGCGCCTGCAACCGGCCGCTGGCAAGACACCGGCATGGCCCGCCGGGATCAACCCGGAGCAGCAACCGAGAATCCTGCTGGTCGACCCGTTTGGCAATGTGATGATGCACTATGGCAGGGAACATACCGGCAAACAGCTGCTGAAAGATCTGAAGCACCTGCTGAAACTGTCACAGATTGGCTAACGGGAGGCCTGCGGTATGACGGCGATGTCTCCGGAGCAATCCCGGGCAATAGCAAAGAAACTGGCGTTCTGGGCCACCCTGGCCTGTTTGCTGGCGGTGGTGGTGATCATGCTCGGTGCCTGGACACGGCTGGTTCACGCCGGCCTGGGATGCCCGGACTGGCCTGGCTGTTATGGCTTTTTGACCGTACCCCAGGATGAAACCCGCATTGCCATTGCCAATGCCCGATTCCCGGAGACCCCGGTGGATGTGTCCAAGGGCTGGCCGGAAATGATCCATCGCTATGCCGCCGGTACCCTGGGGTTACTGGTATTCGCACTGGCGATTGTCTCGGTGCGCAACCGCAGCGCGGGACTGCCGGTCAAACTGCCGCTGTTCATTGCTGGCTTTATCGTACTGCAGGCCGCGTTCGGCATGTGGACCGTAACCCTCAAGCTCTGGCCCCAGGTAGTGGCCCTGCACCTGCTCGGCGGATTCACCACCCTCAGCCTGTTGTTGCTGCTGACCTTGCGGCTTCGGCGGCGAGCACGGGAGAGTGCGGCATCGCGGCCGGCGATGGCGGAACCCCTGGCGAGATTCCGGCCCTGGCTTTATGGCGGTTTGTTGCTGGTTATTGTCCAGATTGCCCTGGGTGCCTGGACGGCAGCCAACTACGCGGCCGTGGCCTGTACCGATCTGCCCACCTGTCAGGGCCAGTGGTGGCCCGAGGGCATGGACTTTCAGCATGGATTTGATATTACCCAACATGTTGGCCCCAACTATCTTGGCGGTCAGCTCACAAGCGATGGCCGGGTTGCCATTCACGTTAGCCATCGCCTGGGCGCCGTCCTTGTCCTGGGTTACCTGGCCTTGTTACTGGTGCTGCTGTGGCGCCAGCGTGCCCAGAGCGGTCTAGACAGGTCTATCGCTCTGGTAGGCGGTGCCTTGGTGATCCAGTTCTGTCTGGGCCTGACTAACGTCTGGCTACATATTCCTTTGATGATCGCCGTTGCCCATAACGCCATGGGCGCCGGCCTGTTACTGTCGATGGTGCACCTGATCTGGCAGCATCATCAGCTGGCCCGGCCAGCACTATCCCCCGCACCCCATACAACAACCATAAACCGGGAGGTTACGGCATGAGCGAGCAAGTGAAGGCGCTGCCGATCCAGAATTCGACACGTGCGAGCCATATTTCCTGGCGCGATTACCTGGAACTGACCAAGCCCCGGGTGGTTGCCCTGATGATCCTCACCTCGGTGATCGGCATGTTGCTGGCAGCACCGGGCGTGCCCGGCTGGAGTGTACTGCTGTTCGGCAATCTGGGTATTGCCCTGCTGGCAGGAGCGGCTGCGGTGGTGAACCACGTGGTGGATCAGAAGATTGATACTGTGATGGCCCGTACCCGAAAACGCCCGGTGGCCACCGGACGGATTGCGCCGTTTGATGCCCTGCTGTTTGCCACCGTGTTGGCGGCCCTGGGCATGGTGGTACTGGTGTGGCAGGTGAACGAGCTGACCGCCTGGCTAACGCTGGCCTCCCTGGTGGGTTATGCCGGCGTTTACACGCTGTTCCTGAAACGGGCGACGCCTCAGAACATTGTCATCGGCGGGCTGGCCGGCGCCATGCCGCCACTGTTGGGCTGGACCGCGGTGACCGGCCAGGTGGAAGGCCATGCGTTGCTGCTGGTGCTGATTATCTTCGCCTGGACACCACCGCATTTCTGGGCACTGGCGATCCACCGCAAGGAGGAATATGCCAAGGCCGGTATTCCCATGTTGCCGGTGACCCACGGCAATCGCTACACCGAACTGCATATTCTGCTCTATACCCTGATGCTGCTGGCGGTCAGCCTGCTACCGTTTGTCACAGGCATGTCCGGCGGTATTTACCTGGTGGGCGCTCTGGCGCTAGGCTTGAGGTTCCTGCAATATGCCGTTCGCCTGCTGCGCGGCGACGATCGGCGGGTAGCACTGAACACTTTCAAGTACTCCATCACCTATCTGATGGCGCTGTTTGTGGTGTTGCTGGTGGATCATTTTGTGTTTGTCCCGGCCTGACCGGTCGGGGTAAGGCCTGGTTGGGAGACCCTATGGGGCGGTCGATTCGGATCACGTTGTTTGTTCTGGTATTGCTGGTGGTGCTGGTGTTCGGTCTGACCGTGGGCCGACAGGTCTTTCTGGTGGAGGGCGAACCGGCGCCGGCGCCGGACCTCGGCCAGTACAACGCTTATGTCTACGATCAGCCACGGCCCCTGGTGGCGTTCTCGCTGATCAACGAGGAAGGTGAGACGGTCACCCAGGAAGATCTCCGGGGCCGTTGGACCTTCGTATTCGTGGGCTACACCAATTGCCCTGACATCTGCCCCGCTGCCATGGCCAATCTGCGCCGTACCGACCAGTTGCTGTCCCCGGAATTACCCCAACCGGACTATCTGCTGGTCTCGGCAGACCCGGAGCACGATACCCCGGCGAAGCTGAAGGCCTATACCGATTTCTTTGGTGAGCATTTCCACGGCCTGACCGGCGATCTGGACACCCTGCGCCAGGTCGCCAAGAGCGTGAGCGCGGTGTTTGTGCACCGGCAGGTGAATGGCGAGTTGCTGGTGGACCACAGCGGGCATTTTGCCTTGCTCAATCCGGACGGCGACGTTCAGGCGCTGATCCAGCCACCCCACAAGCCGGAACAGCTGGCCGAAGCCTTTGAGCGTATCTACCAGTGGGCCAACGCCAATCGCCAGCCAGGCTGAGGCGAAGGTCTCACTGACAAGCATTGGTTAGTCACCTACACTACCCGGTTTCCGTTGATAACCTGACGACCGGGCCTATGCCATGACTTCTGCAAATACCCCCACCCCCAGGCAACTGTTTACGGTTCTGCTCGCCGGTAGCCTGGTGTTGCTGGTTGTCCACGGCCTTGGCCGATTCATCTACACCCCGTTGTTGCCCTACCTGGTGGCCGATAACCAGTTCAACGCGCCGGATGGAGCTGCGGTGGCCACCTGGAACTACCTCGGCTATCTGATGGGGGCAATGCTGGCCATCCGTTGGCACAGAATCGACCAGATCCGGCTGATGTTGCCTCTTTTCCTGGCGGTTCATGTGGTGACCACGCTGATCGTGACCCAGACCGACCAGCTGACGGTGATTTCTGTCACCCGCTGGCTGAACGGTGTGGCTAACGGCGTGGTATTCGTCCAGGCGCCAGCCCTGATTCTGGAATGGCTGGTAATGCGCAACCGGGCCTCTCTCAGCGGTCTGGTCTATATCGGTGTTGGTGTAGGGCTGCTGGTGTCCAGCGGCCTGGTTACCGGGCCCGCCAGCCTGCTGGAGGGCCCGGAGCGCTGGTGGCCGGCTGCCCTGTTGTCGATTCCCCTGGCCTGGTGGGGTGCCATGCAGTTACGGCAACTGGAGGTACCGGTGCGCCAGCATGATGACGCCGGTAAGGCGGTGGTCAATACCCCGTTGCTGGATCGCGCCAGCATCCCGCTGTTTCTGTCCTATGCCGGGGCGGGCCTGGGTTACATCCTGCCCATGACCTTCCTGCCCCTGTTGGCAAAACTGGAACTGCCTGAGGGCCACGCCTTGCTGGACGGCACCTGGGTGATCGTCGCCCTGTTCACCATCCCGGCGCCCTGGCTGTGGAACAAACTGGGGGCCCTGATGGGAGACTTGCCCGCCCTTCGCCTGAATTTTCTGATTCAGCTGGCCGGTGTGCTGGCCACCGTGGTCTGGCCTGGCGCCTTGGGCTTGGTGTTGTGTGCCGCCCTGGTCGGCAGCACCTTTCTGGGCACGGTATTGCTGACCCAGCGCATCGGGCGCGCGCTGCATCCGCATCAGGGCCCGCGCCTGTCGGCAGCGATGGTGGCACTGTATGGCTTTACCCAGATGGTCGGCCCCTGGCTGACCAAACAGTGGCTGGATGCGGGAGGCACCCTGGTGTCGGCCTTCGGCATCGGGGTGGCAGCGTTGGCGTTTGGCCTGGTATTTGCGTTTTGTGTGCCCCGGCCGAGATCTTTAGCTGGTGTGCAATGAACCCGAATAGAAGTGTCGACATGGCCCCCACCATCGAAAATATTTTTTTCAATAACTTATCGGATAAGATGACCGCACAGGTTGATCAACGAGGTTTTCATCAACAACACCTCAGAGTTGCATCCGCCCTAATACTAGTGACAGAAGGAGTCAAGTTTCTCGGGGTTAACTTCCCGGTCCTAGGTCTGCTGAGCGAACTGAGAGTCCCGTCACCGTCTCTAGGTCAATGGGACTACTTTTGCCGGGACCCGGGGCAGTATTTGTACGTTAGTTTAGTGAAGAAGAATGGATGAAAAGTCCGGATTCCACTACCACCATTGAGTGATTAAAAACGGAGTTTTGCGACAACGTCAAATGCTTAGACGATTGCGTGTTGGGGTTTCGTAAACTCTGAATGCATAGGCAACCCTAACTGCCTAGGTTTCGCAAAAGTCGGCTTGTTGGAGAATCTAACCCCTACGCTCTCAACCAGTACATTCTACGAACCCCTACTAGCGCAAAACATAATCGTTCCTTTTTTGGAATCGACTATTCTGAGGAACGTCTTGTTAACAGCGACGGCCAAAGCCGTTTGCGCCATAGGCTAGGTTTGTCGCTTTGTTTGTGCGGACGTAATTAGAAGGTGTTTGAACATTTGTGATCATATTATAATTACATGTTTGCATTCTTTACATTTAATTATATCTTGACAAAGAATCAACCCTTGCTAATATCATATTGACCTTTTTACAAGGATGTTGCGTTTGTGTTTGCATTTGTAAATAAAGGTCTCATAAATAAAATTAGTTGAGGCTTTTTTATGAAGATAATATTATTTTTTTTGGTTTTGTTTGGAGCAGGACTTGCTTGGGCAAACGAGCTCAAAGGAATTGAGTCCGGGTTTAGTCTAAATAATATTGATACTTATGATAAATCTTTGTTGGAAGATAGAGTTAAACTTTCCGAAATTTCCTCTCTTAATCCAAAAAAAACTTGGATGCTGTAATATTCTTTGAGAGCGAATATTCTCTAGAAGAAGTTGTGACTAGTGATATCGTGAAAAATCTCAAAGTTAAGGGGTTTCGTCATGGGAACTCTGAATATAGTGGAGGCTATAGAGTAAAGAAAGAGGAGACTTTGATTGAGGCAGTTGAGAATTATCGTTCTGATCATGTTAGATTTCTTCAAAGAGATGAAGAAAATATGAGGGCTATGTTAGAAAGCTCTTATGACGACACGCAAGTAAGGGATGCAGCGTCAGCTAGACTGAAATCGGTAGTGGGAAGGCAAGCTGACTATCTAAAAAAAGGTCTGAAAGTGATTGGGCTTGAGGTGAATGCTAGCTCTAGGGCGTTGATGGATTTGTGGAACTACAGTGCCTATAGAGTTAGAACTATTAAATTAAAGGAAAGTGTTCCGGTACCAAATAAATTTGATTAAAGGGACGTTGATCATGAAGAGAGGCATGTTAATTCTTTTTTGTGTTTTAATGGTGCTATCTGGGACCTCCTATTCCGCTACTGTAGGATGCTCTGCTGCTTACAATGATACATGGGTTCCGAGCAAAGGATACGCGTGGATATCTGAAGATAATATTAATGCATCAAACTCACACTATATTCAGCAATATGTTTTTTGGAGAACATCCGATAGGTTGAAGTGGTTCTCTAATAATGCTGATAGCACCTATGAGCCGGATGCTCTATTCTATAATTACGCCAATAATGGTACGTATGGATATGAGCCACTAGGTTATTGGGCTTCAGATCTGCCCTCTCCGTACGTTGATACTCAAGCATTTGATAGCGATAATGAGCTTGCCATAACTGTTGGTTCGGCTAATGCGCAATTAATCGAGCCTGGTAAGTTTTATTATACAGTAACAAGAATGACTTGGGTGTCTGGGGTTGGTAGTATAGATACAAAGGTTAAGCTAATGTCCCAGCGAGGCCGTCGAGTTCCTTCTGGCTGTTATACAACATTTTGTTCTTTTGGTTGTGATAACGCAAATAATTACCGAACAGTTCCTTTTTCGGACGGTTTTACCGCTCCTGGAGGTCGTGTTTATTGGTGGAAAGATCCCAGTACTTCAAGCCAGCCGTGGACACCGTAAATATTTTCATGATTTTTATGAACAGCTTGCACTGCAAGCTGTTCATATTTGGTTGCTTTTCATGAATATAAAAAAACAGTTTTTATTTTTGGCATTAGCGCTTATTTTAACGCTGGCTACATTATTTTTCCCGGTTGCAGTTAATAGTGAAGATGAATTGAAGTCTGCGGATTTTGGTTGGCCCTTCTCGTTTGTGAATCAAGATTTTTCTCGTTATGATCCTGATACCTATCCACAAGTTTTTTATCTGGGTGGCCCTTGGGAAAATCCCACCTATTTAATGTGGCACGGGTTCTTGTTTTCCTCTTTGGTCTTTTTTTCTATTTTAAATATTGTTTCTTTGGTTTATTTTTTTGTATTAAAGATTTTATAGTTTGCGAAAGCTTCGGGTCGATCTTGAGCTAATTAACGGGAGCTTGTCACTATAGAGTAAGTCAGGTTTGACTGTTTCAGTAGACTTGATAGCTTAACCGCAGAAATCAAAGGCTAAGGAAGGTCTGAATAACTGCTGATATTTGCCCATCTTGGGTTTAAACGGCAAAAAATCGAAGATTCAGACACTATTTTCCCTTTATTTGTGTGTTTTTTGCCCGTTTCCCGCCATTTTGGCGGAAAACAGGCGCACTGGCCCTACGCCAGCATGTATTTTTCACCGATCAGCAGGTTGCTAAACGCGGCCAGCAAATGCAACCGGTTGCTGTTCTTGGCAAGGCCGCGATAGCGGACCTTGCCATAACCAAAGACCCGCTTGATGTACCGGAAGGGATGCTCGACCTTGGCACGAACACTGGCTTTGATCTTCTCTGCTTTCAGTTTGTCGGCATCCAGCGTCTTCCGGGTGCCAGGCCGTTTGGCAATGAACCAGGAGACGTTTTTGCGGTGCTTATGCTCATCCCGCTTCTGAATGCCAAGGTAACCGGCGTCGCCGAAGACTCGTTGCTCTTCACCATGCAGCAGCTTGTCGGTGGGCACGATGTCGTGAACATTGGCAGCGGTGGTATCAATGCTATGAATCAGACCGAACGTGTCGTCGACACCAATGTGCATTTTCATGCCGAAGTGCCATTCGTTGCCCTTTCTGGTCTGGTGCATCTCCGGATCACGCTTGCCAGTTTGGTTCTTGGTGGAGCTGGGAGCAGAGATGATGGTGGCATCTACGATGCTTCCTTCACGCAACATCAAGCCGTTTTTCTCCAGGTGTTTGTTCACCTCTTTAAACAGCGCCTTGCCAAGACCGTGCTGCTCCAGGAAATGCCGGAAGTTGAGAATCGTCGTCTCATCTGGCAAACGGTCCAGCTTCAGACCCGCGAAGTGCCGCATGGATTCGATCTCGTACAGCGCGTCTTCCATGGCCGGATCGCTCAAGTTATAGAACAACTGCATGCAGTGAACCCGCAGCATGGCAGGCAGCGGATAAGGGGGCCGTCCGTTCCGGCCCTTCGGGTAATAACGGGCTACCTTCTTCTCCAACTGCTTCCACGGAATCAGCTTGTCCATCCGTTCCAGAAAGATCTCGCGACGGGTCTTGCGCTTCTTGGTCTGGTATTCGGCTTCGGAGAAGGTGATCTGATCCATGCTGGCAACGATCCTATGCGATTGACGATGGCCGTATTATCGCTGATTTTGGAGACTTATTCAGAGCCTCCCTAAGCTCCCCCCTATGCGCCCAATAGATTACATACTCACAAAGATAAGACAAATCCTGAGCGAGACCACCACCGCTTTGCTCCAGGCGCCGCCCGGCGCGGGTAAAACCACCCGGGTACCGTTGGCCCTGCTGGATGCGCCCTGGCGCGATGGCCGCAAAATCCTGATGCTCGAACCCCGCCGACTGGCGGCCCGGTCGGCAGCGCGGTATATGGCCCGGCAATTGGGAGAGGCGCCCGGGCAGACGGTGGGCTATCGCACCCGACTGGATACCAGGGTCTCCGGCACCACCCGGATCGAAGTAGTGACCGAGGGTATACTCACCCGCCTGATCCAGACCGACCCCATGCTGGAAGACTATGCCGCTGTTCTGTTTGACGAATTCCATGAGCGTTCCCTGCAGGCCGATCTGGGGCTGGCACTGGTGCGAGAGAGCCAGCAGGCCCTGCGAGAAGACCTGCGCCTTCTGGTGATGTCCGCGACACTGGATACCGCGCCCATTGCCAAGGAGCTGGGGGACGTGCCGGTGATTTCCAGTGAAGGCCGGGCGTTTCCGGTGGATGTCCTTTATCGGCCCTTGTCCCGCAATGCCCGGATGGTGGATCACGTAACGGCGGTGGTGCTGGAGGTCCTGGGAGACCAGGCTGGCTCGGTGCTGGTGTTCCTGCCCGGGGCCGGTGAAATTCGCCGGGTGGCGCAACAGCTGGCCGGACAACTGCCGGCAAACGTGGTGCTGGCAACCTTGTACGGCAACCTCAAGGCTGAAGAACAGGACCGGGCCATCGCACCGGCCCCGGACGGTGCTCGCAAGGTGGTCCTGGCCACTGCCATTGCCGAGACCAGCCTGACCATTGAAGGCGTGCGGGTAGTGGTTGATGCCGGCCAGCAGCGTCGGGCCGTGTTTGATCCCAACAGTGGCATGACCCGCCTGATCACCGGCCGGGTGTCCAAAGCCTCTGCCGAGCAGCGTAAAGGCCGGGCAGGACGGGTCGAACCGGGGGTGTGCTACCGGTTATGGAGCGAGTCGGAGCAGTTTGGGCTGGCTGAGTTCACGCCAGCGGAGATTCAGGAGGCGGACCTGGCGCCGCTGGTACTGGAGCTGGCCCAGTGGGGGGCTCGTTCACCGGATCAGGTGGCCTGGATTGATGCGCCGCCACAAGCCCACTGGCAGCAGGCGGTGGATTTATTGCAGTGGCTGGATTTGCTGGATGCTGACGGTGCTATTACCGATCACGGCAAGGCCGCCCGGGATCTGGGGATGCATCCCCGCCTGGCCCATATGGTTCTCCGGGGCAGGGCCCTGGGATTTGGCCAGCTGGCGGCGGAACTGGCGGCATTGCTGGAAGAGCGTGATTTGCTGGGGCCAGGCTCCGGTGCGGATTTGCACGAACGGATCCGGGTGGTACGGGGACAACGGCCACCCCGTGGTCTGGATACGGCCCGGTTACAGGCGGTACGGCAGGCGGCGAAACGGTTGTGCCGGGAGCCGAGGTCACGGAGCGAACCCGTTGCTACCGAGGTGGGCCGGGTTTTAGCCCAGGCCTATCCGGACCGCATTGCCCGTCGCCGTTCGGGCGAGGCACCGCGCTACCAGCTCAGCAATGGCAAGGGGGCGAGCCTGCGGGAACATGATCCGCTGGCCCGGGAGAATTGGCTGGTGGCCGCGGACCTGGACGGTAAGGCCCGGGAGGCGACGATTTATCTGGCGGCGCCAGTGGATCTGGGGGATCTGGAGCAGGACCTGGCTGCGCACATACAAGAACGGGAAGAAGCCCTCTGGGACGACAAGCGGGGCACAGTGGTGGCGCGTCACGTACGCAAGCTTGGCGCCCTGATACTGGCGGAAAAGCCGTTGCAACAGGTGGCCCCCGAACTGATCCAGCAGGGTTTGCTGGATGCCGTCCGTCGCAAAGGACTGGATCGGCTGCCCTGGAACGAGGCCGCCCGCCAGTGGCAGGCCCGGGGGCAGTTACTGGCCACACAGTTCCCCGGTCACTGGCCGGATGTGACGGATTCTGCCCTG
>NZ_AXBW01000042.1:0-20852 GCF_000475355.1 Marinobacter sp. C1S70
CTGCCGCGCAGACTCCTAGTGATCCCAGCGGATTGCAAGTCAGAGTGAAACAGCCACAAAGCAACCGGGGCAATAGCGCCAATACTGAGCGACAGCACGACTGTGTCAGCGCTTGGCGTACCTGACTTTTTGCTGGGGCTGGCTCTGCCTGCCACTTGCTCCTCGGCTTTTCCTTCATCGATTACGGACTCCATAGCCACCCTCTGTACCGTAAATTCATCCCTATAGAAGCGACAGATATTAGCAAGACAAGCTCGCAGGTAAAGCACACCATCACGCCTTTTCAGCGCTGGTTAATCGGTGCGTGACACACGCCACAAACCACAAAACATTACAAATCGATACACAGAAACACCCCGGCAGTAGAAGCCGGCGCGCCGAGTGAAGCAAAGCCCCCTGAAACTCAAGTAAGGCGCTATCCAAGCGTCCCACCGGGGCCTCACAACGGCGCTTGGTGTTGCGCACCAACCTTGATACCGAACGCACTGGCAGGATCTCGCTCAAAGCCAACTGCCCCAAGGCTTAGCGTGATACAACCAGCACTGTTTTAAATCCACACAACTCATCAAAAGCAGGAGGTTGATTTTTTTTAACCCCTGCATAGAGTGTCGATGGAAGGGACATGTTTGTTGAATATCGATACAACCTAATGGAAAAAGGGAAGAAACATGAACAAACGCAACACGCTCGGGATCGTAGTCGCCTCCACAATTCTTGCCGCTGGCTGCGGCGGTGGCGGGTCTGGCAGTGGAACCACCAATAATAATGACGGCGCAGATGCGGGCGGTGGCACTCCCGACACCGCTGACTTCGCCACCGTCAGCGGTCGAGCAGCAGATGGTTACCTGGTACAGGCCAACGTCTGTGCCGATCTGAACGCCAACGCCCGGTGCGATGCGGGTGAGCCGAATACCACGACTGGCGAAGGTGGCCAGTTCACGCTCGAAATTCCTGTGAATCAACTAGATACGGAACTCGTGGTTGAGGTTATAGCGAACCTTACCGTTGACGAAGACACCATGCAGCCCGTTCCCAAAGGCTACACATTGCGCAGCCCGATTCTTGGCCGGGGCGACAATCAATTCGTCTCACCAATGTCTACCCTGCTCGCTGATGAAATGCGTGCGACCGGAGCAACCTCCGCTATTGAAGCCAAGAACAAGATTCTGCGCCAGTTAGGCGTTACTTTTGACCTGACCAGCGACTTTGTGGCGGCATCCAAGGACGACTCAAGTCCAGGCGTTCAACGGGAAGCCCAAAAGCTGCATCGCATGGCTCAGGTGTTCGCGCTAGTAATGGCGGAGTTTGAAGACGGCGCAAACCAGAGTGTTCTCGATCAGGCCGGCTTAACGAAAGCGGAGTTCCTTGATCAGGTCACCGACCAACTCAATGGACTGATTCCAAGCATTGTGAGCGATGTTGCTGAAGCCCCGAATGGACCAGACTTTGACCCCGGAAGCCTTGTTGCGAAGTACAACCTTCAGTCGCCACTTGATGATCAGGCCGACGGCCCAGGTACAGAACAACCTGGCGCAGATAGCCGGACAGCAATGGAGTGCTTCAATCCGGAGCTTTACCAAGAGGGAACGACTTTTCAAGAGACTCGCTTATATACCGCATCTAATATCCCAGAAGTGCGGACCTATACAAATTTAGGTGCTGTGGAATTCAACGATCAAACGGTCGAGTATCAACGTATTGACCAAAGATTTACCTACAGTGAGGACTTTGAATCGTCCTCAGCCTTCCATAGATTCTACGACGTAAATGCTTCAGCCGGGGAGGTCACTTACTACGGCACTGCCGATGAAAACCTGAGCAATGCAGCGCTTTATGCCCCCCCATCCAAGGAAAGATGGAACCTGAACATTGGTGAGACTCGCGAAATTTCACGAGAGGAGATTTCCGCGGAATATGGCTTCGCACAGACTGTTTTGTACACAGAAACCTT
The DNA here is from genome assembly GCF_000475355.1 of Marinobacter sp. C1S70. Classification (NCBI taxonomy): domain Bacteria; kingdom Pseudomonadati; phylum Pseudomonadota; class Gammaproteobacteria; order Pseudomonadales; family Marinobacteraceae; genus Marinobacter; species Marinobacter sp. C1S70. The sequence continues at coordinate 1,952 of NZ_AXBW01000042.1, forward strand.
TCTTGGCTTTGAAACAATCACGGTTAACGGCCAGGAAGTAGAGACCTGCAAGTTCCTAAAAAACTTTGACACCTTCTGGATGACTATCGGCACCGGTTTGGTGGTTAAGTATTCCAGCCCCGTAGAAACGCATGACAATATAATTTTGTTATCAGCCGAGATAAATGGCCAATCTGTTTTTTGATCGTTATATGATTTAGGCCCCAGGTTGTTGTCTCTTCGCCAATTTTGGCAAGGGACGACGCCTCAGACACTGTTCACGACGCCCCTCCAGCGCTATTCCACTCCTGCACCACCAAATCGTACACGAGCTCCCACTGAACCGGTTTCTCTCCCTTGTAAGCCCGAATGGCTATATCCCACTCGTGATGGGCCAATGGCGGCGGCCTGAGATGATAAAAGCACTCTCTTTACCGCGTTCATGTCTGAACACTGGCCCTCGACTAAGTTTTGTAACGAAAAACTCCCAGACTTTGAACTTTTGCAAAAGGTGTCTCGACACACTCACAGAGATTCCCAAGAAGCTCTATATTGCCGAGCTGACGGAATTTAAACCGTGACAAGTGCTCGTATATAAACCGAAAAAGGAAAAGGCTATGCAAAAACGCAGTACGTTGGGAGTTATGATCGCCTCAGCAATCCTGGCAACAGGATGCGGCGGCGGGGGCGGATCAGGCTCCTCCGGGGGTGTTACGGAAACGCCTGACAACGTCACCATTTCCGGTCGAGCGGCGGATGGCTATCTGGTTCAGGCTAACGTGTGTGCCGACCTGAATACGAACGGAAGTTGCGACGCGGGTGAGCCCAACACAACCACGGGCGAAGGTGGTGTCTTTACCCTTGAGGTGCCCCAGTCTGGGCTGACAGCTGAACTGCTGGTTGAAGCGATCGCCAACCTGACCATCGACGAAGACACGAACCAGCCCATTCCCAAAGGCTTTACACTGCGTAGCCCAATCATTGATGAGAAAGACGCACAGTTTGTTTCACCGGTAACCACTATGGTTGCCAATGAAATGAAGAATACTTCAGTAAGTCTGGAGCGTGCCAAGGAAATTGTTGCCCAGCGCCTGAACACTTCCTTTGAATCCCATCAAGGATTACGTTGAAGCCGCCAAGAACAGTGCCGATGACTCTGTAAAACAAAACGCAGAGCGTCTGCACCGGATTGCACAGGTGACCGCCCGCGTCGTGGCCCAGATTGAGAGCAACGTCAGCCAGACTGACCTCGATGAGGCGGGCCTGACCAAAGCTGAATTTCTGGCGCTGGTGTCACGCCAGGTGGAGCTTCTGGTTTCTGTGATTGTTAACGACATAGAAGAAACCCTCGCCGACCCGAACTTTGATCCGGACAGCATCCTCGAGGGCCCCGAATATGCCGTGGAGCCGCCGATCAACAATGAGCCTCCAACAACCGAGCCAAATCCAGGTACCGGCTCTGATCTGCTGAGTGAGCGTATCGCACAGGCGCAAGATGCCAATCCGTTCTATCGCCAGACACCCTCTGGTGCCCAGGAAGTGGTCGGCTCCAATGCAACCTATCTCGAATTCGCAGAAAGCGACACTCTGCCAGATCGATACTATTTCATGGGCCTGAAACGTCAGCTAGAAACCTCTGGCACAACTGGCACACCTGTTCTTTACCAAGCACAAGCAGCTTCGAACGGCGAGGCTGGCTCTGTTGCAGGCGAGCAGATCGAACCGGATCTGAATCGGGTTCTCGTTTTCCAGGAAGGTCGACAGAACCTGATACAGGTTAACGATTCCTACATGTCTGAGATTACCGTATCCGCTGAAACCAACGGTACGATTGCGGGCATCACAGGCCGAAACACCCCAGAAGTAGCGATCCTGTCCAAATACGCCATGGTAGATCTGAGTGGGCTAAGCACTGCGGACACCATCGCGAGCCTTTACCCGAGCATTTCACCTGCCAGCTTTACCAGCGAGGCAAACAATTCAATCTTCCCGGACGGTTCCGCCGCGTACGCGCTGAACGAAACCCTGGTTGAACCACTGTACGTGACTAGCTGGCATGGCCTGGAGGAGTCTAACTTCGGCTCTGACTCGCATTGCAGCTATCATGCAAACATCACCGTGGTTCAGAGCTGCAACGTTGTTTACGGCAGTAACATGATCTCCGGAAGTGCCGCACCAGCGACTACGTTCGACAGCCTCACCTACCCGACAGAAGCTTCCATGAATGGTGGCGAAATCTCGATCACGGGGGGCATCGGATTCGAACATAACGGCCAGCAATACCATCTGTATCTCTTCGGCGATAAGGCCGACGGGTCAGGCCGCATTGAAGTGTCTACGCCCGATACGCTGGTATATGGCGTAGGTACCTGGACTGTGGTTGAGGAGCCATTTGAGCACATCCGCCTCGATCTACCTGATGGCGTTTACTACAATGCTTTCCTGGATGAAGTTGGTGGTGAAGGTTATGCCTTCCTGTTCGAGCATGAAGGCTTCGTTCGCGCAGGCCGTGCCACCCCGCACAGCGTTGAAGTACCAACCTACTTCAAGCGTAACGCCGAAACGTTGCATCTGAACGAAACGGCTCTCAATCATGTACTCAATCGGATGAACGACTGGGGCATGCTGACCGCGCATCCAGGTTGGACTGATCCCGACTATTGAGAAGCAACAAACCTTGAAAGCCCCGCCCCGTGCGGGGCTTTTTCGTTATAAGGGAACCCGTGGATGTCCCCGTCCCTTGGGACAGCAGTGCCTGTCCATTAGAGGCATTTAAGCCCGCTGTCATGTTTCTTGACCGCACCTGTTGACTGGTGCTATTGATAGCACCAAATCGTTGACTAGGTAATCACTATGCAAGTGAAATTTTCCGAGGATGTCATTCCTCTATCAGACCTGAAGATCAATCCCGGAAAGGTGGTTAGTCGAGCGCAAGATACGCATCGCCCCATCCTGCTCACCAGCCGTGGCCGCGGCATTGCTGTTGTTCAGGGGCTCGAGGATTATGAGAGAACCGCAGAGGAATTGCGGTTTGTGAAGGCGGTGGCGCAGGGGCTTATGGATGTTCGCGAGGGCAACACCGTATCGTTGGAGGACGCAAGGAAAACGTTGGGTATCAAGTAAATGGAATTATGCATCGCACAGTCCGCTCTTGAGGACTTACAGGCTATTCAGGAGTATTACAAAGAGCGGGATGTGCCACATATCGGTGATGATTTCGTGGCTGCTATCCTGGAGCACTGTGAAATGCTTCAAATCCACCCTGATGCTGGCCGAGTTGTTCCTGAATTCAACATGGATCATATTCGCGAATTGATTCACGCGCCGTTTCGAGTTGCCTATCTCAGGCAGGCTAAAGAGGTTGTGCTCATACGAGTCTGGCGGAGTGAGAGGCAGCTCGAATTACCAGAAAACGAAACATAACCAGGCCCCGCACCGGCCGCATTAGCCGGGAAGACAAGCGCGGAGCGATTGACGAAGGCACCCTGTCCCTCACCCCTCACTCAACCCTCACTCGGCTTACCGGCTCAAACGCTCCACCGGGCTGATACACAACTCCTGAGACTCTATCTTTGAGATTGCCTCCTCTCTTGACCTTGGAATAATTTTGGTCTCACCAGGCACTACGGGGCGGGCGATAGGTTTGTACTCGAAAAAAGCTACCTGCTCTTCTTTCGCCTCAAAAGTCATTTCATCCTCAAAGCCAAAGGTATCCGGGTGATCCGCTTCCACAAAATAGGTGCCGGATGCCAACTCAATCCGGACAAAGCAGGCAGGACTGGTTTCAACGGTATCATCGCCGATGTAGATATCCAGTATAAACAGACCGAAATGCGATTCGCGATCCCTATAAAGATACATTACGCCCTTATCCTCGACTGGGTCGAAAGACAAAGACACCTGACCATCAGGTGACCCCTTTTCCACGCTGGGGATTGCACTGCACCCATAGACAGCAAAAAGCACAACGGCCAATACGCAGACGTTTTTCATCAACATTCCTTTTTAAGTGGTTCAGGTTTCGTTTCAAGTGGAACGCAATAGGCAGGGTTCCGAAATTCAGGACCAATACCAGCGGAATGGAGAGTAATGGCAGGTTAAATCGATTTCAGTATCAAACGGTTAAAGCCATTAAAAATAACGTCAAATAGGCCCATTGGGCTGACTGGGACCATAGGATGATTGCGGATACTCAAGCCGCATTGACTGGATATACATGGCTATGTTGGTTTTCACTGTTGGTACGCTCTGATGATACTGTATATACTACTGTATAAACAGTCCTTCAGTGGAGCGTCTCATGAAGCGAGCCGAGATTAGTGCCCTTGAAAAGAGCTTAGCCAGCCTCCCCGTTGACCTGAAGAAATATCTTGCCAATCAGCTCCTTGGCCAAATCAATGCTCAGGCTCACGCCTTGCTCGAAACGGCCACCTCTCATCGCCTCTGTCCTCATTGCAACGGCGAACAATTCGTAAAGTGGGGCCATTCCGCGGGCCTGCAGCGCTACAGGTGCCAGAATTCGGCCTGTCGCAAAACCTTTAATGCCGTTTCACGAACACCGCTGGCCAGGCTGCGTCACCGTGATAAGTGGTTCGATTACTTGCGATGCATGCGAGACAGTCTGACCCTGCGGGTATCGGCAGCTCGGGTAGGCATTGATTTAAAGACGGCTTTTCGGTGGCGCCATCGGTTTTTACGCGCCAGCGCAGACGCTAACGCGAATGCCCTTTCCGGCATTATTGAAGTGGATGAGACCTTCTTTGCTGAGTCCTGCAAGGGTAAGCGTAAACTCACGCATCGCAGTCCCAGAAAGCGGGGCGGGCAAAGTAACCGAAAGTACAAACCTGATAAAATTCCGGTACTTATTGCAAGAGATCGCAACGGCCATATCAGCGACCTGGTAGACCCAGCATTGAACAAATCAACGGTTCATGAGTTCCTGACGCCAATTATCGATCTCGACTCGATCTTATGTTCAGACGGTCACAGCTGGTATAAGACCTTCTCGAAAGACCGGGGAATTGCGCATCATCGACTGATCACGCTCGACAACCAAAGGGTGATCGGCAAGGAATACCACATCCAAAACGTCAACAGTTATATCAGTCGACTGAAGGGATGGATAGCGCGCTTTCATGGGGTGGGGACGGCTTATTTGCCGAGTTATCTCGCCTGGCGGCGACTGTTTGAAAGTGCACAGCCGTCTGAAGAGGCGTGGCTTCGAGCTGCGATAAATGCGTACCAACAGTGAAAACCAACACAGCCATATACATACAGCTCTATGCCATCATTTCTGTTTACAGGCATTCGACAAGGAGTCACCCATGCCCCGGCCAAGAGCAGAACAGATCAGTGTCTCGGACACCCCCTATTACCACGTGATTTCCCGTTGTGTGCGGCGCACCTTTCTCTGCGGCGAAGATCACAAGACGGGACGCAGCTACGAACACAGGCGCGGCTGGATTGAAGAACGCATACGGCTGCTGGCCTCAGTGTTTGCAGTGGACATCGCTTCGTATGCCGTGATGGCAAACCATTATCATCTGGTGGTGAAACTCAGCCCCAACGACGTTGACCCGTGGAGTGATGATGATGTTCTTGAACGCTGGTGCTGCCTTTACAAGGGCGCGCCGATGGTACAGCGGTATCTGGATGGGCAGGATCTATGCGATGCGGAGCGTCGGCAGGTGGCTCGATACGCCAAAGTCTACCGGGAGAGACTCGCGGATCTTAGCTGGTTCATGAAATGCCTGAACGAACCCATCGCCCGCCAGGCCAACCGGGAAGACCAATGCACCGGCCACTTCTGGGAGAGTCGGTTCAAATCCTACCCGCTGGACACCGAAGAAGCGGTACTCACTTGCATGGCCTATGTGGACCTGAACCCGATTCGGGCGGCTATTGCGGATAACCCAGAAAGTTCGAGTTACACCAGCATCAAGGAACGCATCGAACCCCAGTTCAATCTGGCAGAAGCCATTCAAAGCCAGACCGAACAGCAAACGCTGAACGAGTTCACCCTGCCCCTCAAGCCTCTGCTGGGGTTTGAAGGGGTAATTCGCAACGGTGATCAGCGCGGCATTCTGTTCAGCTTTGAGGATTACCTGGAACTGGTGGACAGCACTGGCCGAATCAGCCGGGACGACAAGCGCGGGGCGATTGACGAACGTGCCCTGCCCATCCTAGAACGCCTCAACCTCGATCCCGACCGCTGGTGTGAACGAGCCATCGCGTTTGAAGCCACCTACGCCGACTACCGCAAAGAATACCGACGTGCCGCCTAGCAAACAGCACCCAACCTACGACGCATCTTACGTACCGGACCTAAGCCCGGGGATAGCCCCTGCCTGGAATTTGCATCTCGTCGCTTCAAGCAGATCCATTGCTGCATGAGACTTGGGATTTTTGCCATAACGCCGGGTTATGCGAAGTGGAAAGCAGAGAGCAAGGAAAAAAGAAAAGAGGGAAAATTAGTGCGTGTCCATTAACAATCGCAGCATTAGCCGCAATTAACCAACCGACAAAAGCAAAAAAAGAGCGGGCCTAGGCCCGCTCTTTCGATTCAGATATTAAACCTAAATCTTATTGCTGCCACTTACGTCCATCGTTGACGTTGTTGCTGTTGATGTAAACAGGCACAACGGTACGACCAGCAGCGTCCTTCTGGAAGGCAGCCACCTGGATTTCGTTTTGCGGTGCATTTACAGTCAACTGCATATGAACGTGATAGATGTCTTCATCATTCATGTCGCCACCTGCTGCTTTGATCGCAGTCTTGATAGCGTCCTGGCCAACGGTAATGTTGCCTTGGGCTTTAGCAATTCCCAGATCCACACCAGAGACAGTCTCGCGAGTGCCTTGAGTGGTGTTCTCAACAATCACATCAGCTGCAATTGCCGCATCATTAGTGGTTTCGTTGACAGCTTTGAAGAAGAAAACGAAGCCAGAGGCATTTTGTGCATGATACGGAATCTTGAACTGAGCACCGTTAATATCCCAAAGGTGAGTCTCTGCATCAGAGATCACGTCAATGGCGGGCAGATTGTTAGCAGTGTCTGCATCAACCTTCAAGTTTGCAACCCAGTTACCCGTCTGGAGAACGTCAAACGGGGCGGTGCCATTAACATCAATCGCGATCGAGTGATCGTTAGTCAGCGCCGTAGCCGGTCCAGTTGCAACCCAAGCCGTTTTGGCGGTGTTCAACGCAAAAGGTACGTTAGCGGTAGTAACACCGTCATCACCCACGTCAAGCGTGATAGCATCTACGCCATCAAATCCAGTATCACGAGTGAGGTCGAGGGTAAAGGTACGACCTGTCAGGTCCAGAGTCACTTCTGCACCAATGCTGATGTCAACTTCCGCTACAGACTTCTTAACATCTGTGTACGGCGCTACACTACTGGTTCCACGCGCAACGAACTCGGTACGAGAGGGATCAGACTCAACATTAATGGTTGAAGTCACCGCATCCAAATCTACAACGGTACCGTTAACGACTTCCACGATCGCCTCGGCCGGAGCAGTACCCTGTGCGATAGGAATACCACTAGAATCCTGAGCAGATGTCGCCGCCAAAGTGACCGTGTCACCAACAGACAGCCCCGGGTTGGTAATAACGGTAACTTGGCTTGTGCCATTACTCATAACGTAAGGGCTACCCGCGGCAAGTTCTGCTGCAGGATCGACCACAAAACGCATCACCTTGTAACCAGAAGCAGTATCAAGCTCGTTGGCTAAAGTGAAGTCTGTGAGAGTAGCGACCTTGGCGCCGCTAGCATCGTTCAGCTGCAAATTGGTAGAACTATCAATTACAGCATTGCTAACTTCGAACGTTACCGTAGAACCTTCGGAAATGGTGGTGTTCGGAGAGTAAACAATTTCACGAACCACATCCACGTTTCCAGCGCCTGCTGTTGAATCTGCCAGATCAATCGCAACCTTGTTAGCGGTCAGGAGCTTATCCAGAAATACCGGACCTGAACCATCGACGCCATTAGAAACAGCGTCTTGGAAGGACTGATCTACACCAACAGCGTTTCCAGGCGCCGGGCCCACGTCAATTGCTGGATTGGCAGCAACATCAATCACGCCCGCTGCGTGAGCCATACCTGCAGATGCAGTCATAGCCAGCACAAGAGCACTTTTCTTAAATACTTTCATTAAGCTTTCTCCATTTATGGTTAACCACACTTTTTGAAGTGCTTCAGCCAGCGCTTAGCTAAGGCACTGGCTTTCTTTCCTCAATGTTCTGGTTTTTCAGAACTTTCGAGAAACTAGTTGATTGCCTGCCGTGCGTCAAGACTATCAGGCAACCTTTAACCTCTTAGTGACAAAAACTTACCAAAGCCCTTACCGGGAACTTACTGCGGCTGCCTTTGTCGTATGTCTCTTGAAGCTTACCACACTCTTTCGGAGTGTTAACACTCCTGACATAAATATGGCGCATCCACACTACCGTTTTTTGACAGAGGTGGATTTTTCGGAAAATCAATCGGTTGCTTTTTGATCAAAAAGCACTTTTTCATCCGCAGGGCCACTTAACGTCAGCCCTTCCATGCCATCCATCAGCCTGTCGGTCAGCCCCTGCAGGTCCGAAGCGCCGTTGATAATTCTGGGCGTAATCATCACCACGATTTCAGTTTTGTCCCGCCCACGGGTCTCGGAACGAAACAGCCTGCCAAGCCAAGGGATGTCAGAAAGCCAGGGCACGGCTGTTTCGCCCTGAGTGTTGCTGTCGCTGATCAAACCGCCCACCACGGCCGTCTGGCCATTGCCGACCATCAGGTTGGTCTGAAAGCTCCGCTGCGAAATCACCGGGGAATTAATGCCCGGTATGGCATCGCCCGAGGTGTTACTGATCTCCTGGCTCAGCTCCATGGCCACGACGCCCTGCCCGTTTACCGTTGGCGTAACGTTGAGTACCACACCGGTGCTGCGGTACTGCACCGTTTGCACAATGGTGCTGCCGAGCTCTCCACCCTCTACATCACTCGCGGTAGAAGTCAGGATGGGCACATCGGTACCGACGTTGACGGTAGCCGAGGAGCCATCAGATACCACAATTCTGGGGCGGGACAACACGTTCACCAGGTTTTCAGTTTTCGAGAGGTTGGCGATTACATCGAGGCCTACATCGGCATCAATGGCCGTTATGTTAAGACCACTGCCACCAATACCAAGGGAGCCGAGTGTTCCAAGGGAGTAGTTGTTTTTTTCCAGGAACCATTCCAGACCAAACTGCAGCTCATCGGTAAGCGTTACCTCTGCCACAATTACCTCAAGGGCCACCTGGGGCGGCGCCTGGTCCAGCCGAAGCAGTAGCGGGCGGACCTTTTCGTATTCCGCAGGTGTGGCATAGAACATCAACTGATTCTGGCGCTCATCAATCACCATGGAAAGGTTTTCCCCCCGCACGCTGCCACCGGATCTTCCCTCAGAAGAACCCGAGCTGCCACCGGTTTCGCTGGCGGCTCCGCCACTGGTGGCGTTATTGGTGGCTGTACCACCACCCGACGAACTGAAACGTCCTGAGCTTGCGCCCTCGGACAGGCTGATCAGGCGCTCCAGGCTCTCGCCCATGTCTACTGCGCGGGCGTTCTGGGGCTTGTACACAAAGTATTCTTTCTCTGTGGTCTCGCCGGGCACATCCAGCTGCCGGGCCCAGTGATAGACCCGCTGGAGCAGATCTCTGTCTGAGGAAAACACAACTACAGCCTGGCGGCGGGTGAGCGGCACAATGGCCAAAGGCCCCTTATTGCTGCCTCTACCCAGGCTTATACCCTCGGCATCCAGCAATTGCTCCAAATCTGCCATGAATTCGTCTGGCTGGAGATACACAAGGTCGATCATGCCCACTTCACGGGCACGACTGGCAGGAGCATCCAGCAGGCGCAGCATTTCCAGAGCCCGGCGCACGTTCGGTGACGCACCCTGTATGAACATGAACTGCTTTTCTTCCTGTACATTGATGTTCACGGCGAACAACTGCTTGAGGACCACCTGAAACCCCCCCGGAGTGCCGTATTTTACTGGCACAATCTGCAGAACATCGCTGTCGGATTCCGGCACGTCTGCAGGGCGGCTGCCGATGCCGATGCGAAGGTCACGGCCACCTCTGTCCTGCAACGGCGTTATAAAATACACACCGTCGCGGCCGATCACGTCGATCTGCTTGGAGGCGAGCAAACGGCCTGTGAGGCGGAACAGTTCGCGCTTGGAGACCGGCCGCTGGAGGTTAAGGGTGACCGACTCGCTGAGGCGACGTTCAAGGGCCTGGTCAATGGTATAACTTACACCCAACAACTCACCAAACACCTCGTGCAAAAAGTCCTCGAGGGGCAGCTGGTCTGAGCGGAGCTGCACCTGTTCATTAGGCGAAAAGGCGGCGAGGTCGGCGTTCTGATTCGAAGGCGCCTGCATCTCGGCGGTGGTCATGGCGTCGATCTGGCTGAACAGGGGTTTTTCCGCTGGCTTCTCGCCAGGTTGCTGTTGTGGCGCCTGCTCCTCGCCAGCTTCGTCTTTGGTCTGCAAAGGGCCGGTACTGCTCCCGGTGCCACTCAGCGCGGAGGGGGGTACCTGCAGGTTTTTGGTTGCCGTACTGGCACAACCAGCCAGCAGGGTGGTTGCAAGCAACCCTACCAACAGAACCCTGGTGGATTTGCGAGTTTTAGAGTGATCGTTTTGCTGCATTTCCAGGCTCACAATTCTGCCGATTCGGTGCCGTTTTCCGGCACTGTACGGGATGGTAAAAACAGGGTCAGGGTAAGCGCGCCGAGACTTTCCGATTGCAGGCGCACTTCGCGCTCGGAAATGCCTGTAATCCGGGCATCGCCAATGGCGTCTCCCTCAACCAGGGTCTCAATATTCTGCTTCGGCTTTGTGCTCTTCCCTTCACTTCGGGTCATTCTTATCACGGCACGCAAGCGCCCGTTTTCAGCTTCGGATACCGCCAGCACCCGGTAATCAAATGTGACCTTTCCGGTTTCCTGGTTGTCTTCAGAAGCATCTGGCTCGCCGGACTCCTGCCCGGCAAGCGTTGCGACATCTTCGTAGAACGGATCAAATGGTGGCGCCAGGCGCGCTTCCGGCATGGGCGCCTGGCTAAGGGCTTTTTCTGTCTGTTCGCCGGCCTCAGGAGCTTGAGCCGGCGGCACCCACACGCGCAGGACTACGTCTGCGATGATCAGCAGCAAACCAATAATCAGCAGCCCCAAGATCCGCGGGCCGGGAGAATACCGAAACCTAGCCATCGGTGCTGGCCTCCCCGGTTGAGGGCTGTGGCAACACCCACTGGCGCAATACCAGGATGGCATTCACCTCGCCACTTCTTGAGCCGCCGGTCTGATTAATCTGAAGCTCGGCTACCCGCAGCGGCTGCTCGCCAGTTTCCATTTTATGCAGCCACTGCACCACATCATAAAAATGGCCGCGAACGGCAAGCCGCAGCTCTGCCAGCCTCGGAGTCTGGTCGCCAAAGGACCACGCCCGGCTGATTTCCCTGAGGCCGGCCTGTTCAAGGCTGTTTTCAAGCATGGTATTTACCCGCACCTGAAGATCCAGATCGGTGATACCGGAGGGCAATTTCGCCTCCAGGCTCTGCACCCGCTCCCGAAGCCGCTCGATCCTTTCCTGCGCGCCCTGGTCTTTAAGGAGTCGCCGGGATTTTTCCAGGTTGGAGGCCAGGCGCTCATTACTGGCAATGGCTTCCTGCTGCCACTGGTAAACCGGAACCACTACAAACCTGAGCACAACAAGGACCACAACAAGGCCCAGCAACAGGCTTTTACGCTGAGACGTCATCAATCAGCGCCTCCCTTTTTATATCGACCACCAGTGTAAAGCGATCAACGCCGTTGCGCCGCGAAACCGGCGAACTGAAGCGGGCATCGCTTACCCAGGGCATGGAAGACACTTCCGCCAGCAGAGCTGAGGCGCTGTTGGCCTCGCCGGTAATCTGCAGCTGTTCGCCAGTGAGGCCAATCCTGTTGACGGTGATATTTTCCATACCCAGCGTGCTGAGGGCGTGGAACACGTTGCTTGCATGAGGGTATTCGTTCACAAGAGGCAACAGGAACTCGAGCCGTTCGCGCAACTTTTGCTCGGTCCGGTTGGCCGCGAGCACGGTTTTCAGGTCGCCAGAGAGCCCATCCATCGCCTGCTGCATCTGGTCGTTCTGGTAGCGAATCACAGCGCTGGAGCCGGCAAGCCAGACAACTGCCAGCACCGCAACGGTCATCAGCAGTGGCCGGACAGCGGCGGGGCTCAGCGCTGAGCCCCGAGCGGGGAATTTCAGAAGACCTGCCAGGTCTTTGACGCCCAAAGCCCTCAGACCGCGCTGAATGGCCTGTTCCCGGTCGTTTCCTGCCAATGCCTGAGGTGCTACTCCGGCCAATTCACGAATATCGGCCTGGGTATCCCCACCCTCGCCCGCCGCGAGGAATTCCGTATTCAGCAGCTGCCCTCGGTTGGCGTACAACAAATAACGCTGTTGGTCGCTATTGCCTACCTGGTAAAGGGCGCGCCCCTCGGTTTGCCGGGCTATGGCCAGATCTTCCGGTATTACCAAGACAGCTTTCTGGCCAACCAGCGCCTCGACCATGGCGGGATCGTAAAACCAGATGGCCAGCCGGGTGCGGGGCTGCGCTTTCAAATTCGAGTTTTTCCGCTCACTGGCCATAAACAGCGCCTGCCAGCTGGGAAACGGACACAACACACTGGCGTTCGAGCGGAGATACGCCCGAATATCCCGGGCCTGATGCAGAGCGACGTCTTCTTCAACAAAGTAGGTGGCCGTTCTTCCGAGCACAACCACACGGGTTCCCAGCGGCTTCAGCAACGACTGAAGCCGACCAATACTCATTACGTTAAGGGGCTTTGGCCCGTTTTTGTCAAGATAGGTTGCGGGAAGCGTGATCATTCTCTGCTGGCGCTTTACGGAAAAAACGCATGGTACCGGAACACGGGTGTGCAAGATACCCACATTCAAGAAGCTGTGCAATCAGGGGTGAACCAATCAATAGCTGGCCTCAAGCGTATACGGTGAGCTGGAATCTCCACGAAGATTGACAATGAATGTGCGACGGCAGCTCGCCTGGTTGCTGCGCGCTGTCACCTGGACCTTCAGAGAAAGCGAGGGCGCCATCAGCAGCGACTCCGACTCTGTGATGCCGGTTCGGTTCCGGAACTCCACCGCTGAGAGGGGCCGCTCTTTCCGGGCCGATACCAGCTCGGCTGCCAGTGCGCTGTTGTTCAGGAACGCTGAGAGGACGGGCTCGGGAGCGGTAAGCGGATTGAAGAAGCCCTGGGGCTGCAGCGCAAGCCAGCCCTGTTCGATAAAGCTGTTCAGCTGTTCGGGAAACCCCCGAATGAGGCGCAATTCGTTGGCGGACCCAATATTTCCGTTGCGAGGAATGGGCCGGTTTCTCTGCTCATACCAGTCCCGTTCGGCGCCATCGAGCCGATACAGATCGTCTCTATCCTGCCAATCCCGGAAGCTGGCCCGAAAGATACGCATCTGGTCTTCGGGTACTCCCAGGCCCTGCATGATCTGCTGGCCGGTTCCGAAGAGCAAATCCTGTACCGACAGAACACCGGCAAGATCCTGCAACCGCACTTCGCTGCCCTGGTAATCAAAGGGCTCGGCGTAATAGTTCCAGAAGCCGGTATCGTTGTCGTTGCCACTCACCTGGGAGGCCGAGGTTCCCGAGAGCACTTCCCTGCGACGGGTCAGCAGCTGGTAGACCACCAGATCGAAATGCTCTCGGGCGGCCGTGCACTGTCGGATCTTCTCCTGCAACCCCCGTGCCTCGGCAACCTGACCCCTGGCCTGCATCATGTAAACCGAGGTGATCACAGCAATCACCATGAGTGTGAGGAGGCAGCTGATCAATACGATGCCGGACTGTCCCGGGGCTCGGGCGGGTGCTCTATTCAGGGACATCAGAATTCGCTCCCCTGAAGATAGCCAAGGCTGTTGGTGGGAATATCCACACTCAACACACCCCCATCTTCATTCGACAGCCGCACGGCCATGGGAATCTGGCCTGTTTCCCTGCCGGTGTACCGCTCTGACCATTCAGCCCGACCCAGCGCTGATCCGGTGCCGCCCAGGCGTGCGTTCAGAGAAGGGTAGCCAAAATACTGAAAGCGCTCGCCATTATCCGGCCATAGAATGAGGCTTTGGCCTTCTGTCGCCTGGGAACCCTCGGTTCTGCCCATGCCAAACGCCGAGCCGATCGGGCGTTCCCGGTATACCCAGCGGGCGCCATCCCCGCCCTCCTGTTCGGCAACCGCCAGCACCGCCAAGGCAGGAGGCTGATGCCACACGGGCGAAGCCGTTACCCACTCAAAAGAGCGCTCAAGCCCGTTTACCAAGGGTATGCTTTGCCGATTTGCTGCAGATTCAGGCGCGATGAAAGGCACGGTGCCCTCGAGCGCGCGGTTAACGAGGAATTCTCTCGCAGCAAGATCCAGAGCAGCCTCCTGGGCGCTGAACCGGGTTTCCCACTGGCGGGTTATGAGGTAGAACGCCTGAGATACCAGCGCAAGCAGCATGCCACTGATGGTCAGTGCCACCAGAAGCTCGATGAGCGTAAAACCCTGCTGTCTGGGCCGCGGGCGATTCATGGTAACGGCTCCGGAACCAGCATTCGGGTTTGTTTGGACCTGCCGCCCTCTCGATTCAGGGTGACCGCATACAGGCGCACCTTGCGGCCAGATGTCTCGACCCGCATGCTCTCGACATCAAATCCACGCACGGTTTCAGGGTTATCCAGCAGTTCGGCCTGCCAGGAATAGCGCTCTTCGCCGCTTTGCCAGCTGCCGTTCGTGACTCCCGAACGGAGCGCGCTGCGGATACGCCCCTCCGCCTGCTGAACACCGGAAAGATACGTTACTGACGCGGCAGCTCGGGCAGACGCGTCCATTGCGGTGCGGTAGCCCTGAAACAGGGCAACGCCAACAAGAAACACAACGCTGAGTGCGATCAGCACCTCAATCAGCGTAAAACCGCGGTGCACCCGGGTTACCACGAATCCACCTCTATCGTTCGCTGTTCGCCTGCCAGTTCCAGATCCACCCGCCCGGCGTTGGCTACGCCATTGGCACTCACGGCAAAGCTTTGTTGGGGGAAAAGCACCAGAGGATAACGCTTGTCAAAATAAGGCTCGGCAAACCGCTCGCCTCCAGCACGCACTCGGTGGGCGATGATGCGGTTTTCTTCCAGAGACACGTCAAGCCTGTGCTCATGAAGAAAGGCCTGATTGCGCAACCAGGACAGGTCCTGGGCGACCTCTTTGACCACCTGTTTCTGTTCTATGCCCGCGAGAGTGTTAAACAACCCCGGAGCTACGAGAGTCACTGTTACTGTCATCAGCATCAGTGTGACCAGCAGTTCGATCAGGGTAAAACCCCTTTCTGCGCCAGAGAACCGCCTGATCATAACCCGATGTTCTGGATCGAGAGGATGCTCAGCATCATGATCAGTACAATGCCACCGATAACCACCCCCATGATGCCAATCAAGGCGGGCTCCATCAGGATCAGCATTCTGGAGACATTGCCATTCAGCTCTTCCTCCAGCCTGGCGGCTATGTCTGCAAAGGCAGCCCGCAGGGCATCACGGTCCTGGCTTACTTCCAGAAGCGAGGCGTGGAATTCGGTCAGAAAGTGAGCGTTACTGAGGGCTTCTGCGGCCCCTTTGCCTTCACTTATCTCTCGGGCGGCATTGCGCAGAGAATTCCGCGAAACGGGGTTTTTAACGGTTTCCGAGGCAATATTCAGGGCATCGTACATCAACAAGCCTGACCCCAGCGCAAGGCTCATGGCTCCACAAAACCGGATTTGCTCGCTTTGCTGTAAAAAGCCCCGAATGCCGGGAATTCTGAACATGGCCTGATACGCCGCTTCCCGGTATGCAGGCTGATTCATTCCCCAGCCAACCAATACGGCACCACCCAGCACCAAACCCAGCAAATGAAACTGGTAATCGATTGAGAACTCGCTAGCCGCCATCAGCATGGCGGTGTACCAGGGAATTTCCTCAACACCCTGAAAGATGCCGGTTATTCTGGGGACGATGAAGTTAAAGATAAAGAACAGGGACAGGAGCGAAAATACAACGATGGCGGCGGGGTATATAGTTGCCTTCTGAATGTCTTTGCGTAACCGGATACGGCTTTGCAGGCTGCTGGCGATAAACCCAAAGGTAGTGCCGAGACTGCCAATCTCTTCCCCCAGGCGTATACTGGCCAGATAAATGTCGTCAATCTGATCACGGTATTGCTGTAACGACTGATACAGGGTCTCGCCCTGGTTGAGCCGGTAACCAATATCATCCAGGAATGACTTCAGGTGTTCGGGCAAATTGCCCCGGGACAGCAGCGCAAATGCCCGATCAACTTTTACGCCACTCTCGGCAAGGTAGGATAACCGGGAGAACACCGTTTCAAGATCTGCTTCAGTGAGGCGACCAGCACTCCTGCTAGAATTAGACGTGTCGGGCTCAATAGAGACGAGCGTCCAGCCGCGCCCACGAATGTCGCGAACCACCTCTGCTTCGGTGCCATTCAGCCGGCCCCGGATTTTCTTTCCAGCTTCATTGACTGCAACAAACTGGTAAGCCATCAGCCGGCAACCCGTATCACTTCAGCGAGGGTTGTCTCACCATTCAGGACCCGCTCGATACCATCCTGATAAAGATTTCTGAACCCCCGTTCCCGTAGCCTCTGGGCTGCCCGATGAACAAATCGCGCATCTTTTTCGATCATCAGTATGTCTTCATCACATGGCATATATTCGGTAATCGGGAGACGGCCCCGATAACCTGTGTGATTGCAATGATCGCAGCCGGCAGACACATAAAGTGTCGCAGGCGTGCCCATACCCTTCCGCAGATCCACAGCTTCCTCGAGGATTTCGGGAACGTCCTCAGAAGGTACTTTGCACTCGGGACACAACCCCCGAACCAGTCGTTGGGCGACAATGGACACCAGGCCGGAATTGATCAGATGCTCTTCAACACCCAACTCTCTGAGGCGGGTGTAGGCACTCGGTGCGTCGTTGGTGTGCACTGTACTGAACACCAGATGCCCGGTGATCGCAGACTGAAGCGCAATTCGCGCGGTTTCTACGTCCCTGATTTCACCCACCATGATGATATCGGGGTCTTGTCGCACAACACTTCTGAGGCCTGCGGCGAAATCGAAACCGATTTCCGGGCGCACTTGCATCTGGTTTATCCCTTCAATGGTGTATTCGATAGGATCTTCCAGGGTTATGATTTTCCGCTCCTGAGTGTTCAAACGATTCAGCAGGGCATAAAGGGTAGTGGTTTTACCACTGCCGGTTGGCCCGGTCATCAGGATGACACCGGTTGTACGCTGTAAATCCCGGGTCAACGCTTTCTGGACATCCGGAGACAGGCCGATGTGGTCGAGCTCATGGGATACCGTGTCGTTGAAAAGGAAACGCATAACAACGCTCTCACCATCGCCAAGAGGCAAAACCGATACACGTATGTCGAGCGACAGCCCTGGCAGTTCCATTTCGATCTTGCCATCCTGCGGGCGGCGGCGCTCGGAGATATCCATACCTGCCAGGATTTTAATCCGTGATATAGCTGCTAGTTGAAGGTGGGGCGGAAGCACATCAAGATCGGACATAATGCCGTCCACACGCACACGCGCCCGATAACCGTTCTGATAAGGCTCAATATGCAGATCCGATGCCCCCATCCGTACGCTGCGACCAATCAGAGCGTTTACAAGGTTGACCGTGGGCGCTTCCTCGGCAAGTGCCAGCGCCTTATCCGGGTCCTGATCCATATCGCCCGGGGAAAGCCGTTGGCGTTGGCGGCTTGCCAAAAAACGACGGAACCTGGCTTCGGCCAGGAACAGGCAGCGGTAAGATATTCCGGAAACTTTAAGGTACTGGCTGACTTCCCGATTGAGTGGTGAGGGACTGACAAACACTGTCACATCGCCTTCTTGGGTCACGGGATACCAGTTGCGAAGGCTCAGATACTCGAGGTTGAGATGAGCTGGCAGAGCCTCGGGGTCCGCCTGCTGGAGGAATTCGTCTGAAGCCACCGGAATCTGGAAATAGTCACGATAAAGACGTTCTGCGTTATCTTCACTCAGCAAACCCAGCCGGCTGAGCACTTCGTCAGCACCACTCAGATCTGCTGAGACAGCCGTTCGCACCTGGGCAATCTCGGAATCGCTGAGCCCCAGGTTGGAACTCATCCATTGAACAATACTCATAAAGCGTCAGCCGCGACCGATAATGTCAGCGTTTTCATCCTCGCCACCTTCCTGGCCGTCGGCTCCGAGAGACATTATCTCGTAGAGCCCGCGAACATTTTCGGTTTTCAGGATGAATTCATTGCCCCAAGGGTCTTCCGGAAGATCATCACGCAGATAGGGGCCGTTCCAGCCGGGAACGTCTGATTCAATCAGCGCGCCCAGTTTTTCAGGGGGGCGGCCTACATCAAGCATGTAGGAATCGACCGCTGTCGAGAGCATATCGATCTGGGTCTGGGCGACCTGAACCTTCGAAGAGCCCACCTTCTCAAACAGCTGCGGCGCCACCAGGGACGCCAGCAACCCCAGAATGACCATAACAATCAACAGCTCAATGAGCGTAAAGCCGGAATTTTTGGGGATACCAGAGCCATGGCTTAAGGGTGTGCGGGGCTCAGAACGGTCACGCATCAAATTACTACTCCACATGCAGATGTATACTGATTTGAGGGATTATACCAGAGACAGGCTGGTGGAGTTCACTGTCTAGTATTAAGACTTGCCGAGCTTTTTGACAGCGCAGTTCTTAATGCGTTTACTTTCTCGGCCGCTGAATCAAGGCCGCGAACGCTAATCTGCGTCAAGTGAGGCGGGGCGCGGCCCTAGTTGCGGTAGGAATGCCT